>CAYNRA010000171.1:0-1668 GCA_964399465.1 uncultured Cytophagales bacterium | reverse complement strand
GGCTTTTGAGCCCCATTTGACGGTTATTTACCCAAAAAGCAAGCCAGCAGATTTATTTGCTGGCTTTTTTTGGGTTGAGTAGTTTGTTTACTTCGTCAATCCAGACAGATTTGCCTGCACAAGTCCAATGGGTATCTCCCTTATCGAAGCCTTTTTCGCCCAATTGAAGCAAAGGATTGTACATGTCGATACAACGAACTTGTAAAGTAGGATGTGTCTGGATGCGCTCAATCAGGTGGTTGTACGGCCCATCGGCTTGTCCTAAAATAGACGATTTATTGGGTATAATACTCAAGATAACTTCTTTAAAACCAAGAGATTGGTAATAGTTAGCTGTTTGATTGATTCGAGTTACGTATGCTTGGATTTGAGCATCTGTTACAACATCGAGTGACGAAGTGATGCCTGGTTTTCTATCCACGGCATAGAAAATATGTTTTTTATCTGAGCTTCTGATGACATTTTCGTCGATTCGTCCGAAAATACGATCATTCAAGATGGCTTTCCATTCCTTTATTTGTAAGAAAAAATCATTGGAGAAGAGGGTAGCTTCGTGTCGTTCTTCATTGTAAGGCACACGCATAGCGAGCAATTTTTCTTTCCAGTTAAGTTCCTCAGGAGTAAGTGTTTCATTGACGCGTACATTTTGATTTGTATCTTGAAAACGTTCTCTAAAATGTCGTTCCACCGTTTGAATGACAAGCACGTTGTACTGGTTGGTATCAATGGAAACGCTCGTTGGACTGGCTACATGCACGCGGGTAAAATGTCCCGCTTGAAAATCAGAGGCGAAAATACGTCCTTCTTCTGTAAAGCTATCTCCAGCCAAAACGAGATGAATAGAGTCGATTTGTGTCGTATATCTAGGTGTTTCGCTGCATTTTTCAACGGGAACGCGGAATTCGGGTAGATGCGAGAAGCGGTATAAGTCGCCGTAGCGGTAATCATCGGCGACGAAACCTTTTTCGCTCAGCCAGCGAACCGATTGTTTGGAGCATCCCAAAAACCAAAGGAATGAAAAAAGAAGTAAGACGATATAGACAAATATACGTGACATAGACATATCAAAACTGAAAATAAATGAATTGATTGGACGTAAATACGCCGAAAAAGTAGGAGGCGGTCAGTAAGGAAACCAGTACAAAGCCAAATTGCCAAGTAGAGCGTGTTTTAATTTCTTTGACGAACACGTCTTTCCACATGAGAAAACCGATGAGTAGAAAGCAAAAGATAAATTCTTGGACGGAAAACGGCATAGTGATGGGTTCAAAGGGATGCAGCATACTGATTTTTTTCAAGACCGTTTTTGCCTCAGAAAGCCCTTTGGCACGGAAGAAAACCCAGGTAAGCATGACGAGTAAAAAGGTAGTAAGCCAATGAAAAAAAGAAGAAATCGGATGATTGGGTAAGCTAAAATGAATGTATTTATCGCGTAATTTTGCAGCAATTTGATAGATACCGTGAAGGCTACCCCAGATGATGAATGTCCAGGCGGCACCGTGCCAGAGGCCGCTAATCATGAAAACGAGGAAATAATTGAAGTAAAGGCGTAGTTCGCCCACACGATTACCACCAAGCGGAATATACAAATAGTCGCGGAACCAGCCGGAGAGCGAAATATGCCATCTGCGCCAGAATTCGGCGATGGATTTTGAGATATATGGAACG
>CAYNRA010000170.1:0-1898 GCA_964399465.1 uncultured Cytophagales bacterium | reverse complement strand
GACAACCGCTAACCCGATTTGCTTGGTTGCTTCAATGGACGCCTCTCTCCGTGAATATCCTTGCCGAATGAAACGCGCGATATTTTCCACTACTACAATGGAATCATCTACTAATAAACCCAAGGCAATCACGAGCCCAACGACCGATAATTGGTTGATACCAAACCCAAGCAAATCCAAACCCGCCAATCCAATGGCCAAGGATAAGGGAATGGAAATCATGACAATAATGGCAGGTCGGATTCCAAGTGGAATCAAGGTGATGAGCACCAAAACAATGGCTATTCCGAAGTCTTTGGCTAACCCTAATAAGCGTTTTGAGACACTTTGGGCTTGGTCAAAGCTTTTTTCAAAGGCAATATGGGCAGGTAAACTTTTCTGAAATTCATCAATAACAGGGCTAATTTGTTCATTGATGGTAAATATATTCGTATTCTTTTTCTGTGTCGCTGTCAAGAAAACGGCGCGTTTCCCGTTCAAACGGGCGAGATAGGCAGGTTGTTCCTCAATACGTTGAATCTCGGCAATGGCATGTAAGGGAATCAACTGGTTGTCGAGCCCTCGAATCGTTGTTTGTTCTATTTGGCGGAGGTTTTCGTAAGAGCCGGATGTTTTGATATTCAATTTTCGGGGGCCTATTTCAATAAATCCGGCAGGAATAGAGGCATTCTCCGATTGAATGGCGCCCATCACTTGCTGAACTGGAATACCCAATTGTGCCATTTTATCCAATTGCAAGGAAATCGCCACTTGTTGTTCAGGATAAGCCCATGTTTCAACGCTTTTGAGATTTTTTACTTTTTTTAATTGGTCTTTTAGTCGCTCGGCTTGGGTTTTTAGCTCCTGAAAACTCGCTTGTTCAGACATAAGCGCACATTGAATAATGCTGACACCTTCGGGCGTGTATTGAAAAACATCGATGCTGTAGATATCAGTCGGAAGTTTGGCTTTTATTGCATTGACTTCACGGAGAACTTCACTGTATTTTTCTTCGGCATCTACTTCATGCAAAAATTCAATCCGTATGCTCGCTACGCCGTCATCGGCGGTAGAAATAATTCGTTTGATGTCGCTGATACTCGCTACTTTTTCTTCGATGGGGTCAACAATCAGGCTTTCCATGTCTTCAGGACTTGTACCTGGATAAACAACGACAATCGAGTTAAAGGTCGCTTTCAAAACGGGGTCTTCCGCCTTGGGCATTTGGAGCAAAGAAGAAACTCCTAAAGCTAAAATTAGGACGAAAATAACAATCGTAAATTGGTAGTTTTTAACAGAAAAGGCGGCTATTTTCATGGTTTATTGCTTTTGGATTGGATTAGAAATGGTCACTTTTTCTTGGTCACTCAAAAAATTAGCACCTTTGTCCACGATAAAATCCGAACTTTGGATACCTCCTATCACTTGCACCATTTGACCATCCAGCGTACCCAATTGTATAGCTGTTTTCCGTACTTTTTGCGTTGCAGCTTCATACACAAATACATATCCATCGTTTTGATTGGCGCCAACCAGCGTTTCAATCGGAATGACAAGCCCTGCCGTTTCTGTGGCGTTCTGCAAAGTTGCTTGTCCGATAAAGCCAGAACGAATGAGTTTTGAATTATTTTTTAATTTAATTTCGATGTCAAAAAGTCCAGTAGCAGGATGAGCAATCGCCCCAATTTGGGTGATATTTCCTTCAAATAATTCGCCAGGATATGCATCTAATTGGACAGACGCCGTCTGACCCATGCGTAATTTTACTAGGTCTTTGTCTGTCACACCCGCACGCAAAAAATACGTATTCGTTCCGGTACTCAAGAGAAACACAGGAGAGAAAGGCGTGACGAGTTCACCCTCCTGTGCTAACTGTCGAAGGATTCGTCCACTTTTAGGCGCATAAATTCGTGTCCATT
>CAYNRA010000169.1:0-2034 GCA_964399465.1 uncultured Cytophagales bacterium | reverse complement strand
CTAACTTCGGTTCGGGTCGTGTATATGACCAAATTCGTCAGTCTATTGCGTATTCAGATAAAAATGTGAAAGTTGCAGTTTCTCATGCTGGCTTGACTTTGGGTGAAGATGGCGCAACGCACCAAATCTTGGAAGATATTGCCATGATGCGTGCTATGCCAAACATGACGGTCATCAATCCATGTGATTACAACCAAACCAAAGCGGCAACAATTGCTCTTGCAGAACATGTAGGTCCCGCGTATTTGCGTTTTGGTCGTCCAACTGTTCCTGTTTTTACAGACCCAAATCAAAAGTTTGAAATCGGGAAAGGTTGGATGGTAAACGAAGGCAAAGATGTATCTATTTTTGCTACGGGTCATCTCGTTTGGGAGGCGATTCAAGCGGGTGAAATTCTCGCTGAAAAAGGCATTAACGCTGAAATTATCAATATTCACACCATTAAACCGTTGGATGTTAAGGCGGTTATTAAAAGTGCGAAAAAAACAGGTTGTGTGGTAACGTGTGAAGAACACCAAAGAAATGGTGGTCTAGGTGATGCCATTGCACAGGTTTTAAGTGCAGAGTTGCCAACTCCACAGGAATATATTGCTGTAAATGATTCATTTGGAGAGTCGGGAACACCAGCTCAATTAATGGAAAAATACGGTTTATCTGCTGCTGCCATTGTAGAGGCTGTCTTGAAAGTAATCGCAAGAAAGCAATAATTAGTTTCTACTATCAGTTACTAAAAGACCTTGATACACTGTGTATCAAGGTCTTTTTATAGATATATGCAAGAAGAACAAGCACTTATTTCACTACTGTTAAATCCTGAAACACGTGAAAAGGGATTCCAACAACTCGTGAACCTCTATGCACAAAGATTGTATTGGCATGTTCGTAGAATGGTCATTGACCACGACGATGCGGACGATTTACTACAGGAAATATTTATAAAAATTTGGCAAAATCTTGACAAATTTCGAGGTGATTCTAAATTATATACATGGCTTTACCGAATTGCAACAAATGAAACACTCACTTTTCTGCAAAAGAAGAAAAAAGCTACGTTGACTTCGCTTGAGGATAATCAAGCATTAGTGGACACTTGGGAAGCAGGGGTTGCTTCTGGAAGTGTATCAGGTGAGGAAATTGAACTTAAATTACAAAGAGCTATGCTTACTTTGACAGATAAGCAGCGCCAAATTTTCCAAATGAAATACTTTGAATACCTCACTTTTGAGCAAATTGCTGAGATTACAGGTACTACGGTAGGTGGGCTCAAGGCAACCTATCATACCGCGATGAAAAAAATTGAGGAAAAATTACTGGAAGAATAAACTTTTACTACTTTATCGTGTCAAAGAAAAATAACAGAACGTAAAATGGAATCAGATAAGCACCCGCATGATTTTTCAAGCCAATTGCCAGAAAAAGATTTTTTCAAGGCATTGGAGAAACGTTTATCGGCAATCCCATCGCAAAAAAATCAAAATTGGCATTCTGATTTGCGAGATAAAAATGTATTCCATGTTCCGAATGGCTACTTTGATTCATTGGAGGCACGACTTGTATTGAGTACAAAATCTTCTCAAAATCAATCCAAAAATTTACCTTTTAAAACAATTACTTGGACTCGCTTTGCCGCTGCTGCAAGCATTTTGCTCATTGGTATTTCTGCTTTTCTTTATGTAGTAAATACGCCTTCAGTCAATTTAATTGCAAATGAATTAGAAACGGTCTCGGATACAGAAATTATTGCTTATCTAGAAAATTCTGGAACGGGAAATTTTATTTTAGAAGATTTTGAGACCCTACATGTCCCTGTTTCCAATGATTTAGATGGAATTGAGAAAGAAGACCTTAAAAAATATGCGGATGAATATGGAATTTAACATTTTAATGAATGTAAACATGATTAATTTAAATAAGTTGTTTCTGGGACTTTTTGTGTTTCTTTTCGCTTCCAACTCGTTTGCACAAAGAGGAGGAGGGCATGATCAATCGAAGATTCAGTCAATGAAAATTGGCATGATTACAGAAAATCTTGAC
>CAYNRA010000168.1:0-2096 GCA_964399465.1 uncultured Cytophagales bacterium | reverse complement strand
TTTTACTTCTTCTTTTTCCCTTTGTGAGCTTTTCGCAAAGGGAAATTCCACCGGCGGAGTTACAGGAAAAAACCGACTGTATCACGTCCTGGATGAAATCACAAGTTGGAGTGATTGAAAAAACAAACCGAAACGATGGGGAAGAGATAGATGGGTATTTTCAATACATCGGGTTGGGTAGGTTAAAAACAGCTTCTTACACAGCCCGGGCGTACTGTGGTGCATTTCTAGCCAATGCGTGGCTTCGTTGTTTGCCGCGTATTCCGTTTGTTTTGTCTAGTGCCCAACTTGCGAGCGTGGATGCTTGGAAACGAGCGACCAAATGCCATACAAGCAAAGAGAAAGCCAGAGCTGGTGACGTGGTAGTTTTTCGGGCATATAGACACGTAGAAGGCATTATTGAAAGACATCCTAACCCGTCGTTCCCTTACTTTACGGTTGTGGGAGGAAATACGTCTGCTGAAAAATCAAACAAGATTCAAAATCAAGGCGTACACAAAAAGACAAGACTTTGGCGAGATATTTCGCATGTGGTCAGTCTTGAAAAAACAATGAGTTACATTTAATTCTATGGCAACAGCATATCCAAAATCCATACTAGGGAACTGCGTGGCCTCTAGCAAAACGGCCGTTCAGAAATACAGAGAACTACCATCATTCGCACGTTTTTTTTTAGTGAATCGCGAGCAAAAAGTACGTGAATACGAACTGGTTGGCTACCAATACTGTGACAGCGTGGGCTGGTATGTAGTGGTGGACGGAAATGTGTATTTGGTTAATGAGATGCGAGAGGATGAGTTTTTCTCTAATCCGTTCAGAACCTTTGGAGATGGCAACCCAGATAATGATACCTGGCTGGGTAAAAATGGGACAGCGGTCAAAAGTGGAACCAATGAAATATTTTTTGACAGTGCGCTAAATTGGTATTATACCTTCAACGAGTTAGGACAACGGGTGTATTTGACATCCAACAGTGCTAATTCAGGTGGTGGAAACTTTCAGTTTGATGAGTTTATTATTCCCAAGATTGTTGAAAACCCGGATGAGTTTGATAATCCAACAGTTGCGAAATTATTGGATGCTTCGGATGTGGTACTGGATATTCTGAAAAACCCAATCGTTCCCAAATCACCGGTTTCTGGGTTGTATGAATCCAAGGAGTACTTTGACACGGTTCGGACAAAGAAAGAACAGTATCGAAAGATAAATCAGAATGTAGATGCAGTGAATCTGTACAAAAGAAGGCTTGGGGATATTGTATTGCAGCAAAACAAACTACTCAGGCAAATCAAAGAAATTGAAGGTTCATCGAGTGGGTTTAGTGCGATAGCTTCTATTTTTCAGACAGCGTCAGCAGTATTATTGCCAGGTTCGGGACAAATAGGAGCTGCAAGTATTCAAGCAGTGGCAACAGTAGCCGAGCAGCGCAGAGATAACCCGAAACTAACAAATCTAGCGGACGACTTTTTGTATTTGCAGAAAGAAAAGGAAGCGATTGAAAAGCAAATTTTGTCGAGTGATGCTGCCAATTCAGGAGATAAAACGTGGATGTATGCACTGATTGGCCTAGGAATTATTGTTATACTTTTTATACTGCTTCGCAAAAGATGGCTTCGATAGATAAAAACGTTCAATCTTGGCCTAACGGTGTTATTCCGTTTGTGATTTCCGAGGACTTCAAAGAAGGTACGCAGGAATTTACACAAATTGCTTTGGCCATTAACGAATACAACATTCGGACAAACGTCCGGTTTATTGCTAGAACCAATGAGCCGGACTTTGTGGTATTCCGTAACGGCTCATCGGGTTGGTGTAGTTCGTATGTCGGCAAACAAGGCGGAGAGCAGTCGATTAACTGTTATTTGGTTGGTCGGCAGTATTCGGCTGGAAACTTAATCCATGAGATTATGCACATGATTGGTTTCCACCACGAGCACCAAAGAAGCGACCGCGACGAGTACATTTCGATTGATCACAGCAATGTCAAACGCACCTTTGATTTTAACAAACTGGACGGCCAAAACCTGACAGCCTACGACTACGGCTCTATCATGCACTATCCAAGTATCATTGCCAATACGAATTTAGTCAATGAC
>CAYNRA010000167.1:0-2177 GCA_964399465.1 uncultured Cytophagales bacterium | reverse complement strand
AAATGAACTTCTTATCCTCAAAACGGAATGTCTTATAGACTTCCTTGACGGTATCTAGCAACTCAACAGGCTTGTTATCAACTACTTGATAAAGAATAAGACGATTGCTTGTTTCAAAAACAACTTTAAATCTCGACCGAATCAGTACCGCAAAACTATTGCTTGCGGCATCCCATTGTTTCTCAGCAATGTAATGATTACAATCAACATCACATGTAAGAAAAAGAAACGTTTCGTTCGCGTTATCGTACGTGAAGTAGTAGTTTGTAACTCCTCCTACGTCCTTTGCTACCAAAGCATACGACCCATTTCTCAGTAACTCTGACGTCGAACGAACCTTCAAATCATACGGTTTTTGATTTACTAAGTCTTCATCTGTAACATAAGTTGGCTCACAAGATAAAAGCGAAACCAAGCTAATCAAGGCAAATAGTAGGTTGTTTTTCATGTGAATATTTCTTTTTGGATTATTAAAAAGCATCTTTTTCATTCATGGCTACGCGTATGTGAATCGTACAATCGTTGAAACTAATCATAAAAAACAATACCCACCAAAAAATAGGTGACGAAACGCCTGCAAAGGTGACGAAATGCCCGAATGGGTGACAAAATGAGGGTCTTCTCTACGCAAAAATCCCTGCCTCTTACATGTGTAAAAGACAGGGATTTTCCTTTTTTGTATTTCTGTTATTTATTCGATTTCTATCACAACCCCGCTGGAGGCTGGTCTTGTCACACTCGTCAGAATAAATCCATTTTTTATCTCTTTCTCGGTCAAGCCATCTTCTTCGTCCATTTTTACCTCTCCTTCTATACATTTGCCCAAACAAGCGGTACACATGCCTGCTTGGCACGAATACGGCAAGTCGATGTCTAATTCTAGCGCTGCTTCGAGTATCGTTTGATGTGGTTCAACGACAAACTCATGGGTTTCTCCTTCGTACAATACCTTCACCGTTTGGGTTTTGGCTCCTTCTTCTGGTAAATCCACTTTTGCGGCTTCGTCCAACATCGGTGCGTTGAACTTTTCCTGGAAAATACGGTCGGCAGATACATCGAACAACTCAAATACCTTCGATACCTCAGCCATCATACCAACTGGCCCACACATAAAGAAAATATCTTGGGCAAAGTCCACCTCCACTTCTTTCATATATTGAATGACATTGGCTTGGTTGATTCTGCCTTTGTCGCCCACCCATGTAGAACTCGGCTGGCTAAGTATATGCCGTACAGAAAAACGACCAGGATAGTTGCTTTCCAGTGTATCCAACAGGTTTTTAAAGATGATACTTTCCTCCGTTCTGTTTCCGTAAATCAAAGAAACGCGTGAATTGGGTTCTGCCTTCAAGATGGTTTTCGCAATGGAAACGAGGGGTGTAACGCCACTTCCTGCGCCTATCAATACGATATGGCGTTGCAAAGACGCGTCAGGCTCCAAACAAAAATGACCCATTGGCTCAAGAACCTCTATAAAGTCTCCTGCTTTCACGCGGTCATTTAGGTAATTGGACACCAACCCACCTTGTACCCGCTTGACAGTCACACCCACCGCTGTATCTGTGACTGGCGATGTGGACATCGAGTAACTGCGCCGTACTTTCTTCCCTTCATCGGCAGGTACAATGAGCGTGATAAATTGTCCTGCTTTGTATTTAATCTGTTCGTTCAAAGGATGCCAAAAGGTAATCGTAATGGTGTCTGCTGTTTCTTTAATTACCTCTTTTACTTGTAAAAAATATGATTTCATTTTTTTCTAATTGGAGCGTCTGTCTTTGTATCAACAACTCGTCTTGTATTTTTTTGTTATGGATTTGACCGGAGTTTCCGTAATTCTTCGTTCACAAAGTTCATTAATTCTTGGATATTGTCTTTCGAAAAATCAAATTTTATATCCGCTGCGGCGTATATTTCGCCAATTGTAGCGGTATAACCTAGTTGAAGTGCCCGTTTATATCCTTCCAATGCCTTCTTTGGGTTGTTCTTGTAATTTCGCCAAACCTGTATGGCTCCGAGCTGCGCCATGCCATACTCAATATAATAGAAGGGAACTTCAAAAATATGCAACTGCCGATGCCACTCCGAAGCCCGGATTTCCTCCAGTCCGCTGTAGTCTGTTACCGTATCTGAAAAATCTTGGACTAAGTTTATCCACAACACTTCTCTCTCTTGCTGTG
>CAYNRA010000166.1:0-2253 GCA_964399465.1 uncultured Cytophagales bacterium | reverse complement strand
GGAGAGAACCTAGAGGAAAACCCATTAGAACGTATAGGACAAGCGGAACAACTTATTCAGAATGATTTTAGTACAGAGAACGTCCATGTGCGAAGTGAACGAATCAATGATGAATATACTGCTAGTCAAAATGCCTTGTTTAAATTATCCGAAAAGTTGACATTGAAATCCGGAATTTCGTATCTGCGAGACAACTGGATGAAAGAATTTTATACCAGACAAGATTTTTTGACAGAGGATATATTCTTTGACGATGCCACGCTGTCCAACAAATCTTTCAGAGATTTATCAGCTAATTTCAAAGCAACTTATCTCCGAAATAAGAAAACCCTTTGGGTTGGAGAACTTGACTTACTCAATGAAAACCGAGTGAATGACTTACAAAGTACGCTCAACCAGACAAGTCAACTAACCAACCAACTGAGGACTTCCAACCAATTATGGAAAGGACAATTGGAATTGACCAAACGCCTCAATGAAAAAAACGGATTGGTTTTTAAAGGCATTTCTACGGTAAACACGTTACCACAGCAACTTACTTTTGTATCCGAAGATGCTATTTCGTCGCAATTACCCAGCAGGCAGAGTGTCGATTTAACGCGACGTCAACAGGAATTTAGGGCTACCTATCTCAAAAAAATGTCCAATGGAACTATGGGGCTAGCGACGGGTTTGCGAAACATGCAAGATGCTTTATCTAGTCAAATGATTTTAGGTCAAGGAAAGGAAGAAAACGACCTTACTTCTTCCCATTTCTCGTATTTCATGGTAGCAAATACATCTGTGAAAGTAAAAAAATTAACAACTTCAGGAGGCGTTATCATCGAAAAATACAAGCAATCGTTAAACAATCAATTGGTTTCTGATGCCAACGAATCAATCAATCGTTGGTTTATTTTACCTAAACTCGTACTTCGTTTTGATCCCAAACCCATGCACAAAATTACGGCGGAAGTAAAAGCGAACAATACACCCATCTACTCCTCTTCGCTTTACAGTCGGCCAATATTTCAAGGTAATCGGTTGGCGTTGCAAAACATTCCTTCGTTATTAGTGCAAGAAACAAAGGAAGTGAGTTCCTATTATCAATTCCAAGATTTATTCCTTTTGATTACCGCAAAGGCTGGACTTTCATATCGTCGGAATACCAATGTTTCTGTAAATCGTTTAGCTGTCAATGAAAACTATTCTATAACATTAGCAACTAGGGAACCGCTAACGACTGAAAGTGTTATGGCGAATGTACATCTCGAAAAATTCCTTACTACTTTGAAAATTTCCATCAAATATGCAGGGTCAGCTGGATATTTCAATTATTTTAATTATTTATTGGAACAACCTACTTTACGCGAAAATACTTCGACCTATTTGAACCATAATTTATTTTTTAGAACCAGTTTTGATCTCCCTTTTGTCATCCAAAATAATTTTTCGATGACTTCAAATACATTTCAAAGCGATGGAATAAAACAGGGAGAAACATTGCGTACCCTATCTAATAAAGCCGAATTCCTTATTTTACCTTCTAAATCCTGGAATATATCAAACTCATTATCAAGTATTTATCCAAACATGAACAAAAAAGAAGTATATCACTTCTGGAATGCGGAAGTCACATACAAATTCAAACCCAAAAGCAAATTGATGGATGTTCGTTTGATTGGCAGTAATTTATTGAATACTTCTTTGTATAAGACGTTTGAAAATTCAGACTTTGTTGTTTCTCAGTTTAGCTCCAACTTAGCAGGGCGATATATTATGCTTTCTACCAGCTTCCGGCTTTAAACAACAAATCAGTAACAAGGATAAGATTCTTGTTTATCTGTTTGTAATAAAATGGAACAAATGATAAATGAAAAGATAAAAAAAACAATTAACCATGAAAAAATACAAAGGAAAATATCGAATAGAATCGCATAGATTAAAGGGTTGGGATTATTCTAGTGATGCCATGTATTTTATCACCCTCGTAACACAAAATAGGGAATGCAATCTAGGATATATTTTAAATAATGAAATGATTTTGTCTGATTTTGGAAAGATTATAGAAACCGAATGGTTGAAATCATTTGAAATCAGAAATGAATTGTTTTTGGATGAATATATAATTATGCCCAATCATTTACACGCCATTATTATAATCGACAACAATACGGGTAATGACGGAACCAACGTGGGAACGAACGTGGGAACGAACGTGGGAACGAACGTGGGAACCAACGTGGGAACGAACGTGGGAACCAACGTGGGAAC
>CAYNRA010000165.1:0-2461 GCA_964399465.1 uncultured Cytophagales bacterium | reverse complement strand
TATGGGTTATTATGCTGAGGCGACTACTTTTTTAATGACGGGAGAGAAGTTAAAATACCTTTTAGCAATATTAAATTCAAAGGTTTCGGAGTGGTATTTCAATTTGATTGGAACAACAACAGGAATGGGGACAAATAGATGGAAGAAATATAAAATTGAATTGTTGCCAATAAAAATTCCATCGTTAGAACAAGAGAAAGAGATAGAAGAATTAGTTTCAGAAATCATCGAGAAAAAGAAACAATCACCCTTGGCAGACACCACCGATTTAGAATCTCAAATCGACCAATTGGTTTATCAACTGTATGAATTGACGGAGGAGGAAATTAAAATCATTGAGAAGGCATAACGCCCCGTTGGGGGCAAAACCTGGGTGGACTAGAATGATTAAAAAATACAAAATATCGTGTTAGGGCACAATCTGGTGAACTCCTACGTATATTTTTAGAGGATGCATTGCGTTAGGGCAATTCAAAAAATTCGACATATACGCCTAATAAAATATGCCAAAACAGATAATGACCCAGCCGAATAGCCAAACTTGCCAAGAACCCAGATTGCCGAAACGCAATAGCTTGTAAGAAATTCATGGCAAAACCTGTAAAAAGTGAATAAGCGACAAACAGCATAGAGCCGTCCGGAAATTGTTCGAGTGGCTCACGGATGGCTGTCAGAATAGCACCAAACCAAAAAATAATTGAAAAATACTTCCCTTGTGCAAAATACTTTCCGGCAAGTAAAAAAAGCGTGAGAGGAATGAGTCTATAGAATACTTCTATCTCAAGTGCTCCAGAAAAAAATAAAAAAAGCGAGTAAGGAAAAGGCTGTAAAAACGGAGGGAGGGAGGTATAAGGTTCTGGGTGCATGAGCACTTTAATAACGAAAATATCGGCAATCCCAAAAACAGAACCAATGAGCAGGGGAAGTGTCCAACGTCGGAAATTAGACACCTGTTTATCCCAAAAAGAAGGAATACCAACGAATGAAGTCAAGTAAATGAATGGCAAACCTATTGCCAAATATAAGAGGTTTTCAAACTCCCAAATACGTAAAAAAGTATGTTCTTCCCGAATAGCGTTTCCGTACAAAATGCCTATACATACAATGAATACGCCCAAAAAATAGGTTATGAATTGCGTTTTATCTTCCTGATTCTTTACGCTTTCTTTCTTGAAAATCGTCTGCCAATACGAAGGTTTCATTTGTTTTTATCTTGGTTTTTTGTTTGATTTTTAGATGCGGAGATAGGCGCCAATCGAAGCACTCATACCAAGAAAAGAGATGCATAATGGGTTAGAAGGGTTGGTTCGAACTTGTTCAATATTCGATACACACTGAAAATGAAGTGTAAAACACAATTTCACTCCGCTGGGGCTTTTTAGTTCTATTTATTTTCGCTCCAGCGGGGCTTTTTGTTCTGTTATGAAAATCTAAATGAAATGTTGGAAAAATATTATTTCTCTAACAATTCATTCGTGAATAGTCTTTGTGTCAAGATAATCTCATTCTCTAAATGATTGGTAACTAGCCAATGCAAGAATGAATGAACGCGTTCGGGTTTCATTTTTCCAGAACCGAAATACGGTATTGTTTTCTCTAAAGCAAGTAATAAGGGTACATTCTGCTGGTCATAGACGGTCAGGAAAGGATGCAAAATGGCAGCTGCTTTTTCCTTATTTTCGATACAAAATTGATAGCCCTTTTGCGTGGCGGTAACAAACTGCGCGTAAAGTGCAGAGTTTGCATCGAGCTGTTGTTGAGTGGTTAAAATAACGGGTGAGTAACCGTAGGGAATACCAAAATTGGCTAACGAAAAAGTAGTTAAGTCAATGCCTTTGTGTTGTGCTTCTACGCCTTCCCAATTATCAAAAATCCAGGTGGCGTCGGCATTTCCTTCGAGGAGGGTGTTCCAAATTCCTAGTTTTTCTGGATAAGCAATTTTCATTTCTCCTTTTCCACCGTCGTTTTTTATCAATTGCTGTACGATATGGTCTTCGTAGCGCGCTTTGTAGGAGGCATATAATTTGCCATCAAGGTCTTTCGGGCGACGTATCCCGGTGATTGTCAGGGTAGCAATGCTGCTGATATCTTCTTGTAAAAGCGCATAGATGGCTAAAGCATCGACCTTATTTTCCTTGTTTTGCAGACTGATGACAGTTTCAAAAGGAGCTATTGCCATATCTACGGTGCGAAGCTCCAATTTTTTGCCGGGTGTAGTTCGGTAATTATCATTATGTGGGCTGACGAGCGTAAGGTCAATGCCTACTTCTTGATAAAAACCAAGTTCTTTGGCAACAAACAGACCGATATGATTCACGTTGGGTGTCCAATCCAACGCAAGACGAAGTGAATTCATGTGTGTTAAGTGTTAATGAATGTGAGTAAATACAGAGGTATATCCCCTTGTTTTTAACCACAAAAAGGCTGATTTATTTCAAAGAATCTGTTGAACTTTTCCGTG
>CAYNRA010000164.1:0-2476 GCA_964399465.1 uncultured Cytophagales bacterium | reverse complement strand
AGAAAAAAGACGTTTCCAATACAAATATTAGTGGTACTTGGGAGGTAAAATTTACAACAGAAACGGGCAGTTACCCTTCCGTTGGCATTCTCGAACAAACGGGTAGCCAAGTGACAGGAACATTCTTGACAACCACTGGGGATTACCGTTTTCTAGCTGGCGATATCGTTGGTGATAGTTTGAAACTTTCGTGTTTTGACGGCAATCACGTTTTCTTGTTCAAAGCCAAAATAAACGACGCAAAGTTGGAAGGCGGCGTGTTTTGCGCTGCTTTTTCTTATACCGAAAAATGGGAAGCCGTCAAAAATCCGGCTGCCACTTTGCCCGACCCAACAACCTTGACCTACCTAAAACCTGGTTTTGAAACCATTGATTTTGCCTTTAAAAATACCAAAAATGAGTTGGTACGTCTTCAAGATGAACGATACAAAGGGAAAGTCGTTTTGGTGCAAATTATGGGTTCTTGGTGTCCCAATTGCATGGATGAAAGTCGTTTTCTAGCTCCTTATTATCAAAAAAACAAAGACAAAGGAGTGGAAATAATTGGTTTGGCGTATGAAAAAAGTACAGACCCCACCTTTGCGTACCCCAAACTTGACCGGATGAAAGAGCGTTTTGGTATTGAATACGAAATCTTACTTGCCGGAACTAACGACAAAGAAGTAGCCGCTCGTTCGTTGCCGATGCTTTCCAAGATTCTTAGTTTTCCGACCTTACTTATCTTGGATAAAAAAGGAAAAGTTCGGGAAATTCACACGGGTTTTTCAGGGCCAGGAACGGGTAAATATTACGATAAATTTGTAAGTGATTTTTATGGTTTAATGGAAAAACTATTGGCTGAATAACTTTGTATGCAAACTAAAGAGCGTATTTTATTATTGGTTTTGGCATGTGTTAATTTTACTCATATTGTGGATTTTATGATTCTCATGCCGCTGGGACCACAACTGATGCAGATTTTTGGCATCTCACCCAAACAGTTCGGCTATGTCGTCTCCGCGTATGGGTTGTCGGCGGCTGTTTCCGGATTTGCTCTTTCCTTTTTTGCAGATAAATTCGACAGAAAGAAGCTATTATTGGCTGCGTACATTGGTTTTGTAGGAGGGACATTGGCCTGCGCTCTCGCCCCAACGTATGAAATTCTCTTTGGTGCTCGGCTTATCGCTGGGCTTTTTGGCGGAATGATTGGTTCACAGGTTTTATCGATTATCGCGGATACATTTGGCTATGAGCGACGTGCCTCCGCCATGGGCGTAATCATGACGGCCTTTTCGCTTGCTTCCGTGGTTGGTGTTCCTGGAGGACTTTATCTAGCTAATCTTTTTGGTTGGCACGCCCCATTTTTTACCGTCGCAGCGCTGGGAGCCCTTGTTTCCTTTTTTATTTATCGGTTCGTTCCAGCTGTGAATGCGCATTTATCAACGTCTGTGAAGGGAGGAAATCCCTTTGCCGTGTTAATCAGCATTGCCAAAACGCCTAATCAAAGACGTGCTTTGGGCTTGACAACAGTCATTATGTTGGGACATTTTAGCATTATCCCTTATATTTCTCCTTCTCTGGTTTCGAACATCGGGTACAAACAAAGCGATATTTATCTCATTTATTTGGTCGGCGGATTACTCACGATTTTTTCCTCGCCACTTGTAGGAAAATGGGCAGATAAGAAAGGAAAGTTGCCCATTTTTACCCTTTTTGCACTGCTTTCTATGCTACCGATATTCCTGATAACAAATCTTGAGCCTGCCCCTTTGTATGTTATTTTAACTATTTCGGGTCTCTTTTTTATTTTTTCGAATGGTCGATTGGTTCCTGTACAGGCCTTGGTTTCGCAAGTGGTTAATCCACAACAAAGAGGTGGATTTATGGCTATCAACTCGTCATTGCAACTATTTGCGCAAGCTATTGCGACTTTGATAGGTGGGAGTATCATCACACAACGCACCGACGGATTCATCGAAAACTACGAATGGGTTGGTTATTTTGCGATGGCTATGTTACTTCTCAGTTTATGGATTGCGCGTAGTATCCATGTGGTGAACCCCAATAAGGAATAATTGAATCTTGCACTTTTCTCTGTAAATAAGTGTAATTTTCGTATGATGGACAAAGAGAAGATGATAGCTGGTTTTGGGCGATGTTTGTTATTTGAGCTTAAAAAAGTCTTACCAAGACGTCAAATTGGTAAGACTTTTTATTTGTCGATGAATTATTTGATTAGAATTTCAGCATCGCCAAGGTCTATGTTATACTTTCTACCTAAAAAGTCGTAGCCATCGAAAGCACCGAATCCTTTTTTCGTAATTACGCCTTCCTCATCTGTAATTGTAACATAGTATATACCTTCATTATTTACCAGTACTTGTGGCTTTAATTGAACTACTAATTCGTCCCCATTTTTAAGGTCTGTAAAGGGTGCTAAAAATATTGGCTTTTGATTCAAATAGGTAATAGCTTCAATTTTTCCATTAAATACTTT
>CAYNRA010000163.1:0-2523 GCA_964399465.1 uncultured Cytophagales bacterium | reverse complement strand
ATTATTGGCATAAAAGCCACCCGATTGTTGGCCATTTACACGAATGGAGGAAAAGTAAAATAACTCAGGTTCAATGGGTTGGGCGGTACAACTTTGCGATAGAAGAGCTATCCACAAAAGTGTAAAAAAAGAAGTTACTTTCATACATGAATGGATTTTATAGCGATGGCTATTTGCAAAAAGAGGCCACTTGCGTTGGGGCAAATGACCTCTTTTGCTAGTTTAATTAACGTCCAGCGCTTTCTAATTGGAATAATGAGCTGATGTCGCCATCAGACAACGCACGATTGAAGACACGGATTTCATCAATTTGACCTGTGAATAAGTTCTGCCAAACTTGCGTTGATGAGTTCGGATAACCTGTTTGTTGGTTAGCAAATGCACCAATTAACACAGTTGAATTTAATGGGAAAACCAAAGGCCCTAATGCGCCATTTTTACGTACGCGGAAATTCTTGTTTGAAACCAAAACACCGTTTGCATACAAGTCAATCGTGGATGTTGCTGCATCGTATTTCATCACGACTTGTGTCCATTTTCCTGCTCCTTTCACGATTTGGTAGTCGGTTCCTACCACACCAAAGTTATTCAAGTTATCGTGTCCTTCACGTGTGCCAGAAGCGTATTGTCCGAGTACACCTTTCACGACTAACGTATCAGAAGATGGTTTAAATGAGGCTGTTTCTGCCATCAAGTTGATCATTTGTCCCCAGTCTGGTGCTGCATTTCTTGCTTCGTTCAAGGCAAAAATAGACGTTGCTTTTCCTTCTACGTTTCTCATGTTTACCCAAGCAGAAACGGTGAAAGAACCCAAGCCATTGGCTGTGTTCAAGCCAGGAATCGTTGGGTAACGCAAGAAACCTGCTGCCAAACTAACAGCCTGTCCTTTTGCACCCGTCGTAAATGAGGCATTCGTTGACTGCTCAGGCGCGATATTTGATTTTACTTCACGCGCATCGCCGTCAAAACTCCAATACGCCACTAAGTTCGCCGCAGCAACATCATCCGCAGAATTAAAACCACCAATTGGCGGAAGTTCAGGTTCTTTGTTTGTGTCACACGCTGTCATGACAACCGCTGAAAACAAGGCCAAAGCAGCCAATCCTAGATTTTTTTGAATGGTTTTCATTTGTTTTTACTGTTTTTCTCTTGCTCCGTCAAGAGGATTTAGTGTCTGTATGATACATGCAAACGGAGCATTGCATGTGGTTTATTCTCTAGTAATACGAATGCGATTTTCTTTTATTTACCTCAATCATCTGAAAAAATTCTTTCAAATGACTCCTTTAAACCCAGTTATTCGGAATTTTAATAGCCTGGATTTTGTGTTAATGTGCCTCCACTCAAAGCGATTTGAACTGCCGGAACTGGTAATTTTTCATGCTTTCCTGCCACAAAATTCTTTCCTTGTGCTTGCAGTACACTTGCTGCACGCCCTTGCCGAACCAAATCAAAAAAGCGGTCATGCTCCATAGCTAATTCTACGCGGCGTTCCTTCCAGATGGCTTCACGGAGTTGCTCTTTTCCTAAACCTGAAACTGGCGCTAATCCTGCTCTTTTCCGAACGATATTCAAAGCGTTTTCAGCTTCCCCAAACTGGTTTAACTCCAAAGCTGCCTCCGCCTGAATCAAGTACAATTCTCCCAACCGAAGCAAATGCACATTTTTTTGCTTTCTGTCACGGTTGCCCAAATAGCTTTCCACATTTTTATTTTCGGAATGATACGCCTTGTAATTGTATCGGAGGTTCTCTACTGAGTCTGCGCTCGGAATCCGGAAACCGTCAAATAAGATAGTTCCCTTGAATTTCCCTGAATTATCAATGAAGATAATGGTTGAATTTTTCCGAACATCGCCCGGTTCATAAGCATCCGCCAAACTCTGTGAGGGTGTTCCAAAACCCCAGCCTAAGTCTGTCCAGCCTCCTCGCCCACCAACTCGTGGGCCTTGGCACATCGAATACGCATTGATACCAAAATCACTGTTATTGAATTGACCCGTTTGAATCTCAAAAATAGCTTCCGAACTATTGTCGCCCGCTTGTCTCCAAATCTGACTATAATCATCGAGTAGGCGGTATTGTCCGGACTGAATCACCTCCCGCGCTTGTGCTGAAGCCGTTGCCCAATCTTTTCTGTACATAGAAACTTTCGCTAACAAGGCTTGTGCTGTACCTTTTGACATCCGCCCTGCCTGTGTTTGGTTTCTAAGCGGAAGGTTCTGTACGCCAAATTGTAAGTCTTCTTGAATCAATTGGTAAATTTCTTCTTCTGACGCTCTCGTTTTAAATGCAGGATCGGTATTGGCATCTTGCACATTGGCAGGTACCCGCGTGATGCGAGGAACACCACCAAACCAACGAACCAAATTGAAATAATAATAGGCGCGAATAACCCGAACTTCACCAGCTAATCTATTTTTTGTATTTGTATTGAGATTTGACTGCTCAATGGCTTGAAGCGCTTGGTTCGTTTTGGCAATTCCGTTGAAATAGCCAGCCCAAAGTGCTTCGACGAATACATT
>CAYNRA010000162.1:2210-2546 GCA_964399465.1 uncultured Cytophagales bacterium | reverse complement strand
TGTAAACATCGGATATGCTTATCGTTCACCCGAAAAAAAAATGAGTTATCGGGCTGGGCTTTCGCCGTTTTTAGGAACCAAATCTTTGACAAATCCTACTTTCCAAGGCTTTCGCCCTTTGGGTGCTGAGGTTCAACTTTGGGGTTATGTAGGTGTAGGTGTTCGTTTTTAGTTTAGACTGAAAAAATGTTCATTCATACAAAAAGCGCTATTTCAAAGAAGTGAAATAGCGCTTTTTTATTTTGAATGGACTTCCCTCAAAATCGATACCCTACCCGAAGGTGCAATCCAATTCCTAGAAAATACGGATTATCCGGTTTTGAATTTCCTAGATAT
>CAYNRA010000162.1:0-2200 GCA_964399465.1 uncultured Cytophagales bacterium | reverse complement strand
AGAAACAACGCCTGCACCCGCACCCGCCTCAAAAGTGAAATGTTTTCCCTTGTTCCGCTTCAAGCCCCACATAGGCATCACCGTGATTTGGCTAGCCGTTCGTTGCAAAGACTCCGTAGAAAAAATCTGCCAACTCGGATTAAAACTCGTCTGTAGTGTTAAGAAATTGCCACTATTTCCAGATATGTTTTTTCCTTTCGCCACACGTCTATCCAAATTATAATACCACCTCGGCTCAACCGTGATGACGGGCGTTAACTCGGTACCAATTCTCTTGGCATACATGGCACCCCCATAAATTCCGGCGTTGATGCCAACCTCCGTTCGCAACGCTATTTTGGGAGAGAGGCGCGCCTCGTTATGCGCATAAATTCCTAAAAAACCAGTTTGAATACCGAACGTGGTAGAGTCCACGCGCACCTCTTGGCTGTACGCGTTCAATGCCCCTAAAATTCCGATTCCGAGAACCCATCGACCCATTTTTGTTTTCATTTGCTGTTTATTTAGCTGTTTTAGTAGGTAAAGTAGAGAAACGAAAAATACAAATGTTTCTTATAGTGGCGTACGAAGGCAAATGAAAAAACGTTTCTATTTTCTTCTTTCCCGTGAACCGAAAAAGAGAAAATAGAAACGTAGTAGCAGCTAAATTTATCTCCAACCACCGCCCAAGGCTTTGTAAATTTGCACCGCCGTCATGCGTTGCTTTTTCTTGACCTCAAGGCTTTCTAACTTGGTTTTTAAGGTATTTTGTTGCGCAAAAAGGACTTCGAGGTAATTGGCACGTCCGTTCAAGTACAATAAATTGGCAGATTGTACGGCATTTTCGAGTTCCTGTGTTTCAGCCACTTTTAATTGGTACATTTGCTCGTAATTTTTCCACTTGTTCTGTTCGTTCGTCACTTCTACAAATGCCTCTAAAATACGTTTTTGGTACATATACAACGCCTCTGTTTGTTGAGCTTTGACGGTATTGAAATTTGCTTCTATCGATTTTTTATTAATCAGCGGTGCGGCAATATTTCCGATTAAACCATATGCAATAGACGCAGGTGTTTGGAAAAGAAAACGTGGGTTAAATGCCTGAAAACCAATATTTCCCGTAAGGTTTATACTTGGTAAGAAAGCAGCTTTTGCTACTTCAATATCGTATTTACTAGCTTCTACAAGTCGTTCGGCAGCCCGAATATCGGGTCGATTTCGGAGTAATTGTGCTGGCAAGCCCACATCTATAGGCGTGTTTTTTGACTGGTAAAGTCCTTCTTTTTTCCGTAAAATGGGTTGTGGATAGCGCCCAAGTAAAAAATTGAGTTGGTTTTCCTTCTCATTGCGATTTTGCTGCGTCTGGAATAACATAGCCCTAAAACTCAACAAACTAGCTTTGAATTGTTGAGCAGCAAGTTCTGTTCCTTCACCCGCTTCCTTCTGGATTTGTACAATTTTTAAGGCTTCTTCTTGCTTTTGAATGGTTTCACGCAAAATTTCCATTTCATTGTCCAATGCCAATAGTTCGTAATACAAAAGGGCAACGTCCGTGACCAAATTTGCCTTGACCCACTGTGCGCCTTCAACGCTACTTAGGTAGCGCGCGATAGCTGCTTTTTTATTGTTTTTCAACTTTCCCCAAATGTCCAATTCCCACGAAGCTGTCGCACCGATGAGAAAGTCGGGGAGATGAATAGGGACAATTTTTCCGGGTAACATTTCTGTTGAAATATTCCCTGCACCATCCATCGTATAAAGTCCGTATTTGCGTAATGCATTGCTATTTTGGGCATTTACTTGAGGGCGTAAGAAACCTTCCGCCCGTAAAATGTCTGCTCGGTTCGCTTCAATGCGTTGAAACGTAACTTGTAAATCGATATTATTTTGCAGCGCTGTATCTATCAGCGCGTGTAAATAAGGGTCATCAAAATAATTTTTCCAACTGAACTGCCCACTGTTCAAACTATCTGTTGTACCGGCAAAAAAGGCAGGCATGGGGCGCTCTGAAATCGACGCATGTGTGCGTTGCGTTTGACAACTTTGTGTCAATATTCCTCCGATACAAATCGTTAGGAGTATCCAATATTTTTTCATCGAGTTATCCAAATTAGTTTTCTGAAATAGGTTTCAATAAGGAACTATCTGCTAGTATTGGCTTCTTCGGTTTTTTGGTTGGTTTATTCCTTGACGCAAAAGCCACGTATAGTCCGGGGATGAG
>CAYNRA010000161.1:0-2590 GCA_964399465.1 uncultured Cytophagales bacterium | reverse complement strand
GCAGCTACTGCTGTTGGTATTCTTGTATTTTTTGCAAAAATCTCCTTCTTTATCTTCTTTTATATGTGGGTTCGTTGGACATTGCCACGTTTCAGATACGATCAATTGATGGGATTGGGGTGGAAAGGATTAATTCCACTTGCTGTTATAAACATGGTCATCACAGCAGCAGCGATGCTTTCTGGCAAACCACTTATCGGAAACTGGATTGGTCTTGCCGTATTCTTAACAGTTCTTACGCTTGTTTGGCCATTCGTAAAGCCAAAGTCACAAGTTAAATTAAGCTAATTAACTACTCGAAAAAGATGCAACTTACTAATAGAGCGAAAAAAACGGATAAAACAGAGTTAAGTCTGTACGAAAGAAGTTATCTTCCTGGCATTGCGACGGGTCTTGGAATCACGATTAAGCACTTTTTTTCAAAAAAGGCAACTATCCGTTATCCTGAACAACAGCGTTATTTAGGGCCAGTATTTCGGGGTCATCACATTCTAAAAAGAGATGAACAAGGTAGAGAACGTTGTACAGCTTGTGGACTTTGTGCTGTTGCTTGCCCGGCAGAAGCCATTTCTATGGTAGCAGCAGAAAGACAGAAAGGTGAAGAAAAAATGTACCGTGAGGAAAAATATGCAGCACAGTACGAAATCAATATGCTTCGTTGTATTTTCTGCGGTCTATGTGAAGAAGCGTGTCCAAAAGAAGCTATCTACCTCCGTCACGACAAATTTGTACCTGTATTTACAGACAGAAGTCAAGTTATTTATGGAAAAGACCAATTGGTTGAAGACATGGATAACCGTTACAACAGAGAGGCTTGGACCAAAGAAGAGATGCAAGCGAATTGGCTCAAAGAAAATCCATCTCAAAATTCTTGATTTTTCATTTAGAAACGACCCGTACAATGAACTTACCTGATAATATCGTCATCATTTTCTCTATAGTATCCATATTGACGCTTTTCGGTGCTTTGGGAACCATCTTTTCCAAGAATCCAATTCACAGCGTTATCTATCTAATACTTACATTTTTCTCTATTTCTGCACACTACATTTTGTTGAATGCACAGTTTCTAGCAGCCGTAAATATTATCGTTTATGCCGGTGCAATCATGGTTCTCTTCTTGTTTGTCATCATGTTCTTGAATTTGAGAAGCGGTGGAAGCAATGAATTGAATAAAAAAACAACCATTATAGCAGCTGTAATTGTCGGACTGACTTTAGGAACCATTTTATTGGCTGCCTTGCGAAATGCGCCTACTGAAGTGGTAAACCAAGAGGGTTTTAACTCACAAGTGGGAATGATTGAGAATCTAGGTCAGTTATTATACAGAGATTATTTACTACCTTTCGAGCTTGTATCCATTCTGTTTTTAGCCGCGATGGTGGGGGCAGTGATGCTTGGGAAAAGGGAAGCTGGAGAACGAAACTTCTAAGACTATTTTTGAAAAGCCCTACTTTCAGGGCTTTTTTTGTGTATGCCATTTTTGGTGTTTAATCTCTAACCTGAAAATAAACGATGAAATCTATTTAGCCGAAAAGGATCAATGCTGAAAGCAATATCGTACAGGAAGCCCGGAAAAGTTAAACATTTTTGAGAGTTATGACTTATTTAAAAAACGACACAATATCATAAAATAAATGGCAATTTTTGAAATCGATAAAGGAAAAGTAAAACGAGTTTGACTAAGTGACTTTAAACTCGAAAAAGATTTACAAAAACTTGTTGAAGATAACCTAGAAACAATTTTCAATTGTCGACTAATTGCAACTGAATTTTCAACAGGAAACATTCATTCTGGACGGATTGACAGCTTAGCAATTTCAGAAGACAATAACCCAGTAATATTGAATACAAGAAAGTTGCTTCATCAGACCTTATAAACCAAAGTCTTTACTATTTACATTGGATTAAAGACCATAAGGGCGACTTTCAAATTGCAGCAAATAAGGCAGTAGGAAAAAATGTTGACGTTGATTGGTCAGACATCAGGGTAATTTGTTTAGCACCAGAATACAAAAAATACGACCTACACGCAGTTCAGGTAATGGGAGCGAACATTGAACTTTGGCAATACAAAATTTACGAGAATGGGATATTCAATGTAGAAGAAGTATATAAGCGAACTTCATCTTCAATAACTTCAAATCAAGAAACAAATGGCTTTAATGGTAAAAATCCAATAATGGTTGAGGCAGGAAAAAAGGCAGCTCTGACAAGAAAAATAGCATCATATACGGTTGAAGAGCATTTTGAAGGGTTAAGCGAAGATATGCAAGGAGTATTTAATTCAGTTCGGGACTTTGTAATTGATTTAGATGGTTCAATTGAAGAGGCTCCTAAAAAAAGTATATCGCCTACAAGACAAGCCAAAATTTTGCTTGTTTGCAAGCATCCAAGAATAGGATAATCGTTTATTTAAAGCTCGACCCGAGTCAAATTAATCCTATTCCCAAACAAGGAAGAGATGTTAGAGAAATTGGTCACTTTGGAACAGGCGATTTTGAGTTAGTAATCAAAGACTTGAAAGATTTTGAAGAAACGAAACATTTTATCATAGAAGCATATAGAAATATTGGTGGATGATAAGAAA
>CAYNRA010000160.1:0-2633 GCA_964399465.1 uncultured Cytophagales bacterium | reverse complement strand
CCAGGAACAACTTGCATATAATCGTTGTCAATAATTTCCCAAGGTGCTGGCTTGTTTGCATCTTTTTGGCTTACCCATTGAGATAAGTCTTTGCCGTCAAATAGTATAATGGCATCCGATGGGGCGTCTCCTAATTTTTTGCCTGGAGTAACAACCGCGACTTGTGGCTCCCAAATCTCAGTCATTTCTGGTTTCATAGGCATTGGGGAAACCTCAGGTGGGGTATTTGGATATTTTTGAGCAATGCTGTTCTGGGCGATTCCCAAAGCCAAAAAAAGGCTCATTCCGAAAAGAATTCTTTTGTTCATTGTGGTTAAATAAGGGTGAATTAAAAAGATTACAGTTTCCAAAAATAGTAAGAATCACCAAAATTTTGTTTTTTTATCCCAAAAAAGATTCGGCGTTGTACCTTTGCAGCATGAAATTCGAATTACAAGTTACAGATAGTGGCTCCAAGGCACGTGCAGGAGTCTTAACAACCGATCATGGATCAATCCAAACTCCGATTTTCATGCCTGTCGGTACGGCCGGAACGGTCAAAGGAGTGCATCAACGTGAACTCGAAGAGGAGGTTAAAGCCCAAATTATTTTGGGTAATACCTATCATTTATATCTTCGTCCTGGATTAGACATCATTGAAAAAGCGGGTGGTTTGCACAGATTTAACGGATGGGAAAAACCAATCTTGACGGATAGCGGCGGCTATCAAGTTTTTTCGCTGAAAGAAATTCGGAAAATTACAGAAGAGGGAGTGCAGTTTAACTCACACATTGATGGGTCGAAACACCTTTTCACTCCTGAATATGTCATGGATATACAGCGTATCATTGGAGCGGATATCATTATGGCATTCGACGAATGTCCGCCATATCCTTGTGATTATGCGTATGCAGAAAAATCCATGCACTTGACACACCGCTGGTTGAAGAGGTGTATCCACCGGATGGAAGAAACACAGCCGAAATATGGGTACGAACAGACTCTTTTTCCAATTATTCAAGGAAGTGTTTACAAAGATTTACGTGTTCAATCAGCAGAGTTTATTGCCGCCCAAAATCAGCAAGGAAATGCCATTGGTGGTTTGTCTGTTGGGGAACCAGCGGAAGATATGTATGCCATGATTGAGGTAGTCAATGCTATTTTGCCCCAAGATAAGCCACGTTATTTAATGGGAGTAGGAACTCCTGAGAATATTTTAGAAGCTATTTCACTCGGTATTGATATGTTCGATTGCGTGATGCCTACCCGAAATGCGCGGAATGGGATGTTGTTCACGACGCAAGGCATTATTAATATCCGGAACAAAAAATGGGAAGATGATTTTTCACCAATTGACCCCGGCCTCGATAACCATGTAAGTCAATTTTATACCAAAGCATACCTAAAGCATTTGATTAAATGCCAAGAAATGCTGGGCGCCCAAATTGCAAGTATTCATAATCTCTCATTCTATCTTTGGTTGGTTGGACAAGCGCGAGAACACATTCTTGCAGGTGATTTTTCATCTTGGAAGAACAGCATGGTAAAACAAGTCATGCAACGTCTTTAAAATTGTGGAAATGAAATATCTTAAAAAAATAGCTTGAAATGAGGATTTGCTTATTTTTGCATAATTTCAATAATTAATTAAACAAATATTAGTCAAATTATACATGGAATCACTCATTTCCTATTTTACAACCATTCCGTCTTCGCACAGAAGCTTGATTCTAGTGGGCGGAATTACCTTTTTTTGGCTTTTGGAGGGTATTCTTCCCCTTGTGCAATTTCGATATCACAAGTGGAAACACGCAGGAGTAAACTTCTTTTTTACATTTACGACCATTCTCGTCAATTTCACCCTGGCGTTTATCCTTCTCAAAACGTCTGATTGGGCAGTTGCCAATGAGTTTGGACTATTGCAGTGGCTCCCTGAAATGTCACCTTGGCTCTATGGTTTAATTGGTCTTTTGGCACTTGATTTAATCGGAGCATATACTGTACACTGGTCTGAGCATAAAGTCAAATGGATGTGGAAATTTCACCTCATCCACCATACAGATACATACGTAGATACAACTTCTGCCAATAGACACCATCCAGGTGAAAGTGTTTTTCGCTTTATCTTCACTACAATCGGTGTTTTACTCATTGGTACACCCATGTGGATTGTTTTTCTGTATCAGTCGCTATCTGTTGTTCTGTCTCAGTTTAACCACGCGAATATCTCGCTGCCAAGATGGTTGGATAAGGGCATGAGTTGGGTGATTGTATCGCCAAATATGCACAAGGTTCATCATCATTTTCAGCTTCCTTATACAGATTCTAATTACGGAAATATTTTTGCTATTTGGGATCATGTTTTCGGTACGTACCGTGATTTATCCCCAGATAAAATCGTTTTTGGTGTGGACACGCACATGAAACAAGAAGAAAATAGTCGACTCGCAAATTTATTGAAAATACCATTTCAGCCGTACCGACCACCACAAACACAAGGAAACGATTGATTAGTATACAAAAACATCGGGCTTTCAGTTATGAAAGCCCGATGTTTTTACTTTTGAGCTAATCAACTAAATTGCTTTAAAAAGTCTATAAATTCTGCTTGTATCGCCATTTGTTTGTCTTTTGCATACCATGCATGGAGTTTC
>CAYNRA010000159.1:0-2740 GCA_964399465.1 uncultured Cytophagales bacterium | reverse complement strand
CCTTGGTATTCTACCTCGATTTCAAGGTCGCCAAGTCCCAAACGGCTTTCAGAAAGAGCAATGATATTGAGCAATTTTTGGGGTTTGAGGCGGTGTTCGAAGTCGTTCGCATCCCATAATTGGAAATTAACAACCCGTTCGATGCGTTCTGTTCCTCCGCAATCGATGAAATGTTTTGTGACCAAACCAACTTCTGTGACATGGAAATGTTCAGGAACAAATGTGCCAGATGGCAACTGAAATTCTACATTGTCAAGCGTGCTTAGGTGTGCTTTGATTTCTGAAAGTTTCATATAGATTTTTATTTTTGGATGAAAAAATTAACAACATTGACTTTTTTTCTTGTCTAGTACAGATAACATATGCTCAAAATAACCTTTGAGTTGTACAATTCGGGTTTCGTCGATGCAATAACAAATGGCATTTCCTTCGATATTTCCTTTGATGATTCCGGCGTTTTTCAATTCCTTTAAGTGCTGAGAAACAGTCGGTTGTGCCAAGGGAAGTTCATTGACGATATCTCCACAAATACATGAATCCACTTGCATCAAGTAGTTCAAAATAGCGATGCGTGCAGGGTGACCTAATGCTTTTGCGAGTGTTGCGAGTTCATTTTGCTCTGTCGTAAAATGTTCTGTTTTAGATATTCCCATGACGCATTTATTTATTGATTAGCGAAAAGATGTAGAGATTTTCAGTAGCAATTTGTCGGCAACGGGCATCGTACATGTGTGTTTCTTCGGGTTGGCCATCAAATGCTTTGGGGTCTTCGTAAGTCGTAGATACGCGGGCTGTTGCTCCAAAAACAGTAGGGCAGGCGGCATCAGCGGAGTTACACGTCATGATAGCGCAGAAGTCTGTTTGTGGATTGGCAGCATCGTCGTATTTTTTAGAAAATGCGGTGATTGGAGGTATATTTTCTGCAAACTGAACGGCATATATTGGATTTTCGGCGTCTGGAGTGGTGTTTGTAATGACAAAACCAGCACGTTGGCAGGCAGCAACAGCGCGTTCATTGAAAGCCGTTGCTTCTGTGCCTCCAGAATACGTTTGGACATTCGGGATGCCGTAATAGGCAGCGGCAGTTGCTCCCCAAATTTGTCCGTAATGACTACGTCGTGAATTATGCGTGCAAATATAGATGAGAGAAATGGGTAAATTAGCTTGGACGCGCGTTTGAACAAATGCTGCAATTTGTGCTAAAATAGCCTTGCGTTCGTCGGGAATATGTGAAAAATCGGCAAGGCATGCAGTGATATACGTAGTAAGAGTAGGGAATAACGGGGTAGATGACATGGGTAAAAAGAATAAATTATATTATTATATTGCAATATTACGATAAACTAAAAATATTTTCAAATTAATTCGTACATTTACTTTTGTATTATTTTAATAGATATTTATCGAAGCAAGTAGATTTTTTCTTTAAATAATTGATAATGAATAATTTATATATTTTAGATAAGTCTATTTTACTAAAGAAATCACACGAGTTTATACAATAGAAAGAGATGAAATCAACGACAGAGGCATTTATTGAAGCATGGATAGAATCGCGGATGCGGTTCAGTAATCAGTTGCAAGCGATTACCGCAGAAGATTTGCGGAAGAAACTTCCCCCGTCGGTTAATTCGGCTGGATTTTTAATTCGGCACGTTGGCGATGTAGAACTTTTGTTCGCCAAGAATATTTTTGGCGCAGCGGAGGTAAAAGTATCTGCCAAAACAGTGATAGATAAATACGATACAGGCGAGTGGATTCATCTCGAGGAGCTAAAGGAATACGTTGCTCACTCTTTTGACACGTTGCTTTCGATTGTAGAGAAGCAGACGGCGACGGATTGGGAAACGCAGGTCACAACCAAGGAATTTGGGACGAAAACCAAGGCGGAGGCATTCGGGCGCATTGTTTCGCACACGGCATACCACGCTGGTCAATTGGCATTGGTTTTGAAATACGGAATGTAATCTCTTCAACTCCCAGCTTAAAACGGGGGCGCTTATAAATTAAAATAGGTATGGAAAATTGGGAAAACATAGACGAATACATCGCATCGTTTCCATTAGTGGTTCAAGAACAACTCCAACAAGTGCGGGAATTGGTTCATTCTTTGGTTCCATTCGTCAAGGAATCCATCAAATACGGTATCCCTACTTTTTCGCTTCAAGAACATCTACTTCATTTTGCGGCGTATAAAGCACATTTTGGTCTTTATCCAGGACCCGCCGCCGTTGCGTTTTTTAGGTCACGATTGGATAAAAATCAGACGAGTAAAGGGACTATCAAATTTCCCATCGACAAACCATTACCTATCGATTTAATCAAAGAAATTGTCGAATACAGAGTGCTAGCAATTCAAGAAAAATACAAAACCCCGTAAAATCACGATAAATCGAAGAATCACGATAAAACGTAAAATCACGTAGAATCACGATAAATCGTAAAACCACGTAGAATCACGTAGAATCACGATAAATCGTGATTCTACTACGGTGTTTCTGCATATTACTTTATGCCCATATTATATAACGTAAATGCCTGAATATCTGCCTGTTCCTCGATGGTTTTCGATATGGGCTTTCCTGCACCATGTCCTGCATTGGTTTCTATTCGGATAAGTATTGGGGCTTTTCCTCCTTGTTTTTTCTGAAGTTCCGCCGCAAATTTAAAGCTATGCGCTGGAACAACGCGGTCATCGTGATCTCCTGTCGTGATGAGAGTCGCTGGGTAAGAAATTCCC
>CAYNRA010000158.1:0-2789 GCA_964399465.1 uncultured Cytophagales bacterium | reverse complement strand
GTTTGAAGCCCATGACCCGCGCCGTACCGATGGCAATATCTGAATATCCTGAGAAATCACAATAAATTTGGAAAGTATAGAAAAGTGTTGCGATGAAAAGCGTCGAGCCATTTTGTTCGGCGGGATTGGCGTATGCTTGATCCACGAGAAGAGCGAGGCGGTCTGCGATAACTACTTTTTTAAACAAACCCCAAGCGATGCGAATAAGTCCTTGTTTGATGTTTTCGAAGTCGTAGGCGAATTGCGTTCGGAATTGCCAGAGAAGATTTTGAGGGCGTTCGATGGGGCCAGCGACGAGTTGCGGGTAAAATAAAACGTACAGTGCGTAAATGGAAAAATTCCGTTCGGGTTTCTCATTTCGTCGATAAACTTCGATGGTATAACTCATGGCTTGAAACGTATGAAACGAAAGGCCAATGGGGAGTTCAGATTCGAAGCGAGGAATGGGATTTGTGAGGTCAAATAAATGGAGAAGAGAGGTAAGGTTTTCGTGGAAAAAGTTAAAATATTTGAAATAAGCAAGAAAGCCAATATTTGTAATTAAGCTGATAATCAACAAGTTGCGTCGTCTGTTTCCTTCTGCTTGTGCAATGAGAATACCTGCGTAGTAGTCCACTAGGATAGTCACAAGAAGAATGAGAATATAGATAGGTTTGAAGACCATGTAGAAATAACAGCTCGCAAGTAGGAGCATCCAAACTCTTGCTTGGTGTCTGAGTTGGTAATAAAGGACCGAAACGACGATAAAAAAGAAGAAAAATTGTAAATTATCGAATAGCATAAAGACGTGGGGTCGTAGGGTAAATGAGTAAAGACGAGCGTAGGGTATCGAACAAGTAAATAATCTAATTCATTGATAATGACAAAGTTAGTTCATTAATTGGGCTCAGAATAACAAAATAAACCAGCCAAATGGGTTACTGTACCGAGTGGTTTAGTCTGTAAATATAAGTGGAAACGCGTTGAAAATGAATTTTGGATAGGCATAGTTCCTCAATTTATATAGCACGTTTGGAAAACTACAGCTGACTATCGTTTGTGCTAACCCCTCAAAAGGTCGTACCTTTGCATCAATTATAGGAATAAGTGAAGGATAAAAAATACGGTATGAACGAAACAATTTGTGCTTTGGCGACGGCGCCAGGAGTAGGTGCTATCGCGGTGATTCGCGTATCTGGGCCAGATACGTTTGAGAAGGTTTCGGCTATCTTTAAAGGGAAAAACCTTAAAGATGTACCTGGAAATACAGTTGTTTTCGGTACGATTCGGGATGGAGAAAAAGTAGTGGATGAAGTTCTAATTAGTGTTTTCAAAGGGCCAAAGTCATTCACGAAAGAAGATACGGTTGAGATTTCTACGCACGGCAGCGACTATATTATCCGATATGTATTGAAATTATTGGTTAAGCAAGGATGTCGGATGGCGATGCCCGGTGAGTTTACCCAACGCGCGTTTCTAAATGGTCAGTTCGATTTAGTTCAAGCGGAGGCGGTCGCAGATTTGATTGCTGCGGATTCAGAAGCCGCGCATAAGCTTGCGATGAACCAATTGAGAGGTGGTTTTTCCAAGAAATTAGCCGAACTACGTGAGAAACTCATTCATTTTGCAAGTCTGGTAGAATTGGAATTAGACTTTGGTGAAGAAGACGTCGAATTTGCAGACAGAGAAGATTTACGTCAATTAATTCTGAAGTTAGAAGCGCAAATCAAACCGTTGATTGATTCTTTTGAGAACGGAAATGCCATCAAAGAAGGCATACCCGTTGCGATTATTGGTCCACCGAATGCAGGAAAATCAACGTTGCTCAATGCTTTGTTAAACGAAGAAAAAGCCATCGTAACAGCCATTGCAGGTACAACCCGTGATGTCATTGAAGACGTACTGTTTTTGGGTGGAGTGAAGTTCCGAATTATTGATACAGCAGGGATTCGGGAGACAGAAGACGTCGTGGAATCCATGGGTATCGAACGTTCTCTGAAAGCTATGGAAAAAGCCGATATTCTTCTTTTATTGTTTGATAATGAGCAAGATAGAAAAGTGATGGAGGCTTTAGTGAACGAGTTGCCAGATGATAAAAAGAAAGTGTGGGTACAAACGAAAATAGATTTGGAGGGAACGTCCCGATTAGCAGACAGTTGGGGGATTTCCGCAAAAACAGGCGAAGGATTAGACGAATTAAAAGCACATTTAATTGACTTGGCACGTGCGGTATCTCAGGCAGATAGTACCTTGACGAACGTGCGCCATTTTGAGCAATTAACAAAAACATACCTTGCCTTAGAAGACGTTTTAGAAGGACTTTCTATGCAAGTAACAGGCGATTTTTTGGCGCAAGATATACGAATGGCGTTACACCATTTGGGAGAAATTACAGGAACAATCACCACCGACGATTTGCTGGCGAATATCTTCAGTAAGTTTTGTATTGGGAAGTAAGTTTTGATAAAAATAGCTAATACAAAGCCCCGTAAATGGGGCTTTTTTTATGGTTTTTTGTGAACTAATGAAATAATCATTCTTAACGGATTTATTGCTCGAAAATAGAGGTTAAGTGCATTTTTGTTTTTGAGGGAACGGCATGACCGACCGCTTAATAAATTCAGGGCAAGAAAAAGAGATGAAAATTTAGATTTGTGAAATGTGTACATAAGCTTTGCAGGAAGTGCTAAACATGCCAGTAATTATGTACAAAAAAATATATCCCAAAACCGTTCTATTTTACTTTTTTGTCCTTTGGGGAGTTACATCACTCCAAACGTGGGGGCAAACACCTACAGCGAGCTTAACCC
>CAYNRA010000157.1:0-2842 GCA_964399465.1 uncultured Cytophagales bacterium | reverse complement strand
CTTCGGGTAGGAAATGAAGTGGGTTTTCTACATTGCCCAGGTGGGACGGTTGCAAAAGATCGGCCGGCATAACCACATACTGACAATCGACTACTTTATCAAACGTAAATGCAACCTTTGTTTTTCTTCCTTTGATGATGTTTGTAAGTTCCGGCTGGCGAACATACGTGTTCCCCATGTCCACAAACCGGCCTTTGGTTCTTGCTTCTTGTGGGTCAATGCCGATACGTCCTAAACCCACCGTTTTGTAGGTTCTAAATACGTTTTTTGGGCTCTTCTTTGCGGTGGTATAGTCTTTTTTACGCATATACTTCTCTTCTTTGTTAAACCGCGTACTTGTCGCGTCTAAAATAATTTCTTTGCTGTCCCCAGGTATCACCACGTAAATATGCGAATAGCCCATTCCGTTGTAATCTACTACCCGGTACACCGATTCAATACCCACGTTTTTCAATACAGCGGCTGCCATCAAGGAAAAATCCTCACAATCAATTCCTTGCTTTCTAGCAGCATAGGACGCTTTAGGCGAACGTATCAACTCGATACCCGTCGGGTCTTGGTTGTACTTGTACGTCTTGTACAAATACTGGTATAGGTTCCGCGCTGTTTCTAGCGTGGTTTTGCCTTGTACTTTGGTAGCAATGCCTTTGGTTTGCTGGATAGATTCGTCAAAAAGATCGTGCATCAAATCAATCGTCTTTTTGACGTTCTGTGGAGTGGTATTTATTCTAATCGGCATTGCTCTTTGTATTTGGAGGTTTATCAAAATTCAAGCATTTGGATAAGGCAACCTTCGTCGTCGAAAGTTGCCTATCCTTGCTTTTTTCTCTTTCCAGTACCTTCTTTAGCGTAACTTGTATCTCTTTGATTTGCCCATCTTTCATGTCAAGAAGTGAATCCTTGTGGGCTATCAGTACATCGTCTGCGCTTATCTTAGTATTCATCCAGTGGATAGCCTTCTTTTGGTAAAGCAAACTATCACGCTGTATTTTGATGACTTTTTGCAGCTCCGGTATTTGCTTCTTGTAAAGCTCAATCTCTAGCTGTTTTTCTTTCACCGTCTTTTCTAGCTTGCTTTTCTTTCCTCTCACGTAGTAATAATTCACCAGTAAAAGCAAAATGCAAGCAACCAAAACGCGTACTTTGTCGCCAAGTATCCACTTGACTAGACTTTTAAGCAGTGAGAACATCCGAATTAAAAACGGGATTATTTTTGTCATGATTAACTTTTGAAAATGGTGAGAGCATACGGTAAAGGGGACGTTGAGCCAAACATTTTAAGTACATAGTCCTTGCTTTCCTGCTTAATCGAAGTGCGCAATAAACTATCTGTATTCACCGTGTTTGGAATGTTGTAAAAGAATCCAGCATTGTAGCGAACAATCGCTTTATCCAGCCGCGCAGCCTGACCCAACACGTGTTCTTTGTCGATACACTGTTTAAAATACAGCGAACCAAAAAAGATATTGTTGAACGGTACTTGCAAATCCGCGCTCGTAATCACACCGCGCAAAGCAACATCCGAAGGAGCTGTTTTGATACGTTGTACTTTCGCATTACCAAGTATTTTTACTAGCTGTGCTTCTTCCTGGGCACTCATACGCCCTTTCTTGAACTCATACCAAGCCGAATAAATCGCCGTTTCAGCAGATATTTGGCTGTAACCAATGAACTTGGAACCCGGACGCGTAACATTACTTCCTCCCGATTCCACAAATATTTTGGTTGCTTCCAATCCTTCCGAAATACCAACTAGTCCCGTCGTGTCGCGAATGATGGAACCTATCGTGTTTTTAATCCGATCCATCGCACGCGCATTTTGTTCTACTTGCGTTTCCGAATAAAAGGCTTGTTTGGTCAGTGGTACTAAAATATCGTACATAGTGATCATGTTAAAAGGTTTCTATTGGCATTGGATAGATTCGCTCTATTGATTCCAATGCGAATGTTACTTGACTTGTTCAGTGTTGGAAGCAGTTGCCAAAGTCCAACTATGACTAGAAGGACAACCAGCACGATTCCAATCAGTTGTTTTTGTTTCATACCAGATAATCTCTTGGATTTTGTTTAATACCTAAGAATGTGACGGTAAAATGAAGGTGTGGCCCCGTGCTCCGACCTGTGTTTCCAACCTCTCCAATCTTTTGCCCTCTTTTTACCTTATCCCCTTTCTTTACATCGGTTTTGGATAAATGCGCATAGCCCGTTTTTAAACTGTCCGTATGCTCAATAATGAGTTGGTTTCCACCAACGGAATTGTAGTAAACCGATTGAATCACGCCACCAGCAGGAGCTAAAATAGGCGTTCCCGTTGGGGCGGCAATATCCAAGCCGCTGTGCGTTCCCGTCGTTCTCTTCTCGCCAAATTCACTTGTTATCCTTCTTTGCCCCTCGATTGGCCACGAAAGTTTCGGGTTGGTTCTTCTTAGAAGAATGTAAGAGATAATCGAGGTAACAAGTAAGACGATTATAACAATGACTTTAGTTTTTGTTTCCATAAAAGGTAAAAAATAACGAATAACCAAAAAGCAGCTAAAAGGGTATAAATAATCGCCTGACGTGAGATAGGCTTTTGATTGGTGAAATGATTCACAAACGTTTCACAATTGAACTCTACCAAATCGTATTGCGCATCTTTGAACTGCTCAAAACGATCTAGTAAAAAAAGAGCCGATTGACCAGTAACGGGTGAGCGTTGAATGGTGACGTAATCGGCTCTTTTCAATAGACTTTCCAGCTCTTCCATGTGTACATGGCTTTCCTCGTTGTTGTGCATGACCTTCCAACTGCCGGCATGGAATAATAAAACCCCAAAATGCAGTATGTACGGGTGCTCATGCGG
>CAYNRA010000156.1:0-2963 GCA_964399465.1 uncultured Cytophagales bacterium | reverse complement strand
TGAATACATTGGATTTCCTTCTTCCTACAATCCATTCTTTCCCAGCCAACACATTATGAACGAAGTTTTGACTGAATCGTGCAGTGAATGACTCTCCTTGTAAATTGGTGTAGGTACTTTGAAATATAGATGAGGTTCCCGTTACGTAAAAGCCTTTGGCTAAAAACTTTTCTACTGTCAGTTCTACACCGTAATTTTTACCTCTGCCAGAACCAACAAACTCAGGCATATTAGTCATATTGACATCTAACTCATTTGCCAAAGAAAGATTGGGAAATGATTCCCGGTCACTTGCTACCCCAATCCCGCTGAGTTGCTGGAAGTAAACCTCTGACAGTAAACGCCAAGTGGGTACTGGACGCCATTCATATCCGATGACATAATGAGTAGATGTAGGTAGTCCAAGGTTTTTATTTGGAAAGGTTGACTGCCCTGTTGTATCTTTTTTCCCTTTACTAAGGTAAATACTCAAAGGTTCTAACCGACTATGTACCCCAAAGCCAGCGGTAAGCACTCCTTTGGGAGCAATTTGATACCTCGCACCGAATCGAGGTTCTAAGTTGATTTGCTGACTTAATGCGAAAAAAGTGGAATGAAGACCGACATTGAGTGTCAATTTCGAGGATGCTTTCATTTTCCATTGACCATACCCTTGTAGATAATGGGCTATTCCGTTATTATCTAAATTTCGCAATTCAAATCTACCAACATACGGAAGACTATCAAAAATAATGACATTGCTTAGGTCGTAGTTCATTTGAGTGGCTATAAGTCCGGTACGAAACGAGTGTTTTTCGTTGATTTTATGATTGTACTGAGTGGACAAACGTGCGAACTGATAGCCTGTATTTTGCATATTAGAATATCCACGACCAGGAAGTTTCAGTTCGTTACCTGTTTGAACTCTCTGTCCGGATGTGGATAAAATGGTTTCCCAATACGAATGAGAACCTATGTATTTGAGCCAATTAATACCCATGGCATACATATTTGATTTCTCTGTTATTATTAATCTACCAGAATTATCGTAATCAAATCGGCTATTTCCCCCAATTCCCCAGATAGAAACCGTCTGATTTTTCATCGGGATAACCACTTTCCCTGCTAAATCTTGAAAAACAGGTACGCCTGAGAATCCAGATAGAATATTATTTCGTAGCAGACCAAGTGTAGAATACCGATAATTTATCAGATATGAGGCATTTGATTTTTTGGAGAAAGGTCCTTCTGTTCCTGCCTCAATACCATTTAAGCCTACTTGTAGCGATGTTTCCTGTTTTTCGCGATTGCCCTGCCGCAGCCGAACGTCAAAAACACCAGAGGTTGCATTTCCATATTCTGCTGGAAATGCCCCCGTATAAAAATCAGATGTGCCTAAAATCGTAGGACTCAATGCACTTAATCCTCCTCCTGAAGCACCTTCTAACGAAAAATGACTGGGATTGGGCACTTCCACGCCTTCGATTTTCCATAACATCCCTTTGGGGCTGTTCCCACGAATCACGATTTCATTGGTTTGGTCGTTGGCGTTGCTCGTTCCAGCGAAAGACAATGCCATCCGGGCGGGATCTCCCCATGTAGCTGCGTAGCGTTTGGTTTGTTCGACAGACAGAGACTTTACACTCACCGTAGCCATATCGTTTAAGGAGTTGCCACGTTCACGCTCTGTCCGGATTTGTACCTCTTCCAAGGCAATTCCACGCTCGGTAAGTGAAACCAGAAGTTCTGTTTCTTTGCCACTACTGACTAAAATCTCAGGTATTTGGGTTGACTCGTAGCCGATACAAGAAATTTTTAATGTATAACGACCAATAGGAATAGATTGAAATCGGAAGTCTCCGGAGGAATCAGATAAATGCGTTTTGTCAAGATTCGCTAATACCAGTGTAGCTCCAGAAATAGGGCGTTGAGAGAAGGCATCCACGACCCGTCCTTTGAGGGTTTGGGCGAAAAGAGGAACAATGCCCAGTAGATAGGCAAGTAGAATTTGAATGAGATTTTTAAAGTTCATACGTGTTTCAAGACAAAGGTTGATGGAATCTGTTGGAGATAGAAATGAGGTCTTTGCGTAAGTTTTAGATACGCCACAAAACTAATCCCGAAAAAAAATGCGAGAGAGTTTTTTTTGAACAAGTTTTGTCTTGTTTTTGAACAATTTTTGCCGTGTTTCTGAACGGTCCAATAGAAAGTGAACCCAAACTCATCTTAAAAATTACAGAGAGTACGCTATTCCTGCTCTTTAAAATCTATATTCCATTTTTAAAAGCACATACCTTGGCATTAATCTGTACTCGGTTTGTGAAATCTGAATGTCGGAAATACTGTAATTCTTGAATGTTTCTGTGTCCAAAAGATTATTACCTGAAAGGAAAAAAGTTAATTTATTTTCTCTTACAACATACCGAGCTTCTAAATCCAAAAAGTAATATTTGTTGCTATTTTTGTCTAGGTTTCCAAAAAAATAACGCTCAGATTGTACTTGAACAGTAAATTTATCACTAAACATAAAAGACAAATCCAAAAAACGCATGTTATCCGTAAAGTTGGTTTTTAGGGTTGTTTGTATTTGGTTATAGTTCCATTTTGAGCCAATGTGATAATTAAAAAATCCACGAAAACCAGAACGTAACTCAAAACCATAATTGGCATTGACACTCTTCACCTCTCTTAACTCAAAATTATTTATACTATTCTTAAAATTGGTTCTGGTGGCTCCTAAATTGATTTTTAAGTTGGATTGGATAGGCTTAAAGTAACGGTCGATGTTGGAAGAAATAGATAGAAATTCACGGTCTTGGATGATGATTTTCTCTGTCTGTGAAAAGTTTGGGGCAATCCTTGAGTTGGTACTAAAAAAGTCATGATTTTTGGAATGCAAGAGAAATGTGTTGGCAAAAAACTTATCTCCCCAACTTCCATACGTATAATTTAAAATTGCACTAGATGAGTTCAATTGATTAAAC
>CAYNRA010000155.1:0-3015 GCA_964399465.1 uncultured Cytophagales bacterium | reverse complement strand
TCGATTGTCATGGCGACGCAATTTTTAAATATTCGAACCATCTTAATATCAGCTATTCCAAGTATCATTCCTTTGATTATCACAGCCGGAATCATGGGCTATTTTGGTATTCCACTAAAACCATCGACAACACTTATTTTTTCTATTGCATTTGGACTTGCCTCTGACGGTACGATTTACTTTTTAACCAAATACAAAGAAGAAATTAAGCGAGGTGCTTCTCTCTCGGAAGCCATAACAGCGACCATTCGGCAAACAGGCATTAGTATGTTCTATACAGCTTTCATCCTCTTTTTTGGCTTTGGTATTTTTGTCGCTTCGAGTTTCAAAGGAACCGTATTTTTAGGTTTACTTGTATCTGTGACCTTACTTATTGGCATGATTTCAAATCTAGTTCTTCTTCCATCCTTTTTACTGACATTGGATAAACGGGAAAAGAAAAAATTAGCAAAAAAGAATAAGTAATTCATAATCAAGCAATTGCAACAAAAGCGTCATTTTCTCTAGAGAAGAGAATGGCGCTTTTCTGTTCTTCATCCGATACATATAACTTATGAGCAAAGTCTGGAGTACATCACAGCTTGTAAAAACAAGCGAATCCATGTAACTTTGAAATTATTCATTCATTTGTAATTGAGTGTACAACGCGCTCTTCAATTAAAGAAATCTCCTCCTCATGCGGATTATCATCTGTGATATTTATGTTCGATTAATCGGTCACAATCTAGGTCATATTCAAAATATACTTCAATTTTTAGAAAAACAACCAACTTCTGATAACGAGTATATTTTCTTACTTAATCCAGAGGCAAAATCAATTCCATCTGTAGCAACGTCCGCTAAAAATATTCAAATTATTTTTTTTACAGATAGCGAGTTTGAAGCCTTTCATTCAGGGGTAAGTCTTATTAAATCAACACAAATTCTCTGGAAACATATTACAAGATATGCAACAGAAATACGTGCGGATCGAGTGATTATGATGATGATTGATATGTTTCAACATACCGTTGGAACGGGAGGTTTCCCCTGCCAAGTTCATGGGCTTTTATTCAACCCTTACGTTCGAATCACTCCACAAGATGACTCTTTCTCCGCCAAGATAAAGGCTATGCTAACCAAATATAGAAAATTTTTAACTACTTGGTGGATGTGTAGAAACCCGAATTTGACCAAAGTATTTGTATTCAACGATACGGAAACTGTGGAAAAAATGAATCATAGCCTTCGGACGAATATATTCACTTACTTGCCAGATCCCATTTACGATTACCCAACGCGTGCAGGCTTGAAAATCCGTGAGAAGTTTGGTATTGCTCCACATAAAAAAATAGTATTGGCTTTCGGATTTATCGAAGAGCGAAAAAACATTCATACTATCACCAAAGCCATGCAATCCATGCGTGCAGAAGAAGCGACAAATTTTTGCCTATTAATCGTTGGAAAAATCAATGAGACCTACAAAGATACCGTCATAGCTGCCATTGAATTAGCCAAAAAAACAAGACCTGAACTACAAATTGAATTAGAAACACGATTCGTAGATGATGATGAAATGGAAGCGTTCGTCGGACAAAGCGACATTATTTCGATAGCATACACCAACTTTTTTGGATCAAGTGGAGTCATCGGCTTGGCGGCACGACATAATAAACCAGTACTTTCAACCAAACATGGCGTTATTGGGAATCTCACGCGTGAATACAATCTTGGTTTAACAATAGATGGATTAAACTACGAAGAAATCAAAGAAGCACTTCTTAGTCTAGCAGAAAACAAAGATGATTACCCGAAAAGAGCATGCGACTTTGTTACAAAACACAACAGTGAGGCGTTTATCAGCGCTTTACTAGAGCTGGATATAAAGTCTAAATAATACATAGCCTATCTCTAATTTTTCCAGGCAACTAGAAATAGGCTATGAAAAAAAGGTTAATTATTCTCTTTTTGTTCTTTTTTAAAGGCACTTACGTGTTCAATCAAGTCAGCGACTAACCCCGTCCAACCGGTTTGATGCGAAGCACCAAGGCCCGCCCCATCATCTCCATGGAAGTACTCAAAGAATAGATACAAATCTTTGAAATGGTCATCTTTCTCAAATGTGCCATTGGTTGCAATCATAGCAGGTCGTTCGTTTGCTTGATTTCGTTTAAATATAGAAATCAAGCGTTCTGATAATTGCATCGCTGCCTCTTTAATACTCATGACATTGCCCGAATTAGTTGGGTATTCTACCTCGTAATCATCCCCGTAATATTGATCAAACTTCAACAGCGAATCAATGATTAAGTAATTCAGAGGAAACCAAACAGGCCCTCTCCAATTGGAATTTCCACCCATGATAGATAAGTCAGACTCTCCGGGAGTATATACAACACTCAAGTTTTCACCGTGTAAATTGAATGTATATGGGTTTTCTTTGTGATATTTGGAAAGAGAACGAATCCCGTAATCAGATAAGAACTCCATTTCATCAAACATCCGCCTCAGTACCATTTTCATTCGATGGCCACGTAGAAGTGCTAATAAGTGGACAGAGCCCTTTCCTGGCTCGTCCCAACGGGAAATCAATGCAGCCAAATCAGGTCTGTTTTTCAAAACCCATTCTACTCTTCGTTTGAAATCCGGTAGCTTTTCGAGGAGTTGCTGGTCTAATAACTCCACAGCACACAAAGGAATCAAACCTACCAAAGAGCGAATTTTCATGAGTAATGTCTCTCCATGAAACCCAGAAATTTTATCGTAGTAAAATTGGTCAAGTTCGTCCCAAAGTCCTATTTTCCCACTTCCCTGTGGAGGATTTATAGCCGCAGCAATGTGCAAGAAATGCTCAAAAAACTTGGAAGCCATATCTTGATAAACAGGGTGTTCCAAGGCAATTTCACAGGAAATCCGCAGCATATTTAACGTATAAATGGCCATCCAGCCAGTTGCATCCGCTTGTTGTAAACGAACACCTGGTATTTGGGCATTTCTGTCAAAAACGCCAATATTATCCAATCCTAAAAAACCACC
>CAYNRA010000154.1:0-3083 GCA_964399465.1 uncultured Cytophagales bacterium | reverse complement strand
AATAGAAATCCCATTCCACCTCCGATAAAATAAGCGATAGTCCAGTCGCCAGATAACCGGACAGTAAACGTGCCTACCACGGCGCCCAACAGTCCAACACCAGCTACCAAAGAAGTACCAATAGCACGAAGACGGGTTGGTAGTGCTTCTGAAACCAATGTGATACCTGCTCCTAACTCGCCAGCTAAGCCAATTCCTGCGATAAAACGTAGCCATTTGTAGGCTTCTGTTTGCGACATAAACTCGATTTGTGGGATGAGTCCACATAAAATATTTGCCAAAGAATACGTAATGATTGACCCAAAAAGTACGGAAAGTCGGCCTCTTTTATCTCCCAAAATTCCCCAAAGTATACCGCCGAGAAGAAGTCCGGTCATTTGGTAATTGAGAATAACAGCACCGATACTATCGATTTCTTCTTTGGAAAGTCCCAAACTTTCTAGACTTGGAATCCGGACAATTCCAAAAAGTTGGAGGTCATAAATATCTACAAAATAGCCCAATGCGGCAATAATGACAGGCAAGCTAAGTAAGTGTTGAAGGTCTGATTTTTCTTTCATTTGTTTTGTTTAGGTAGGGTATATGGGTAAATGAATATTATATTTTATCTCCGTAAGCGAGGTCACCGGCATCTCCTAAGCCAGGTACGATATAGGATTTGCTGTTCAGTTCGTCGTCAACATCACCAACCCACAGGCGACATTCAGGCATTCGGGCTTGAATGTATCGACAACCTCGTGCGCTTGCAATGGCAGAGACAATGAATGTTTTTTGAGGAATACCGTATCTTAACAAGGCATGATACGCCATTTCTACGGACTTCCCGGTGGCAAGCATAGGGTCGCAGATGATAAGTGGTTTTCCTTGAATATCCGGTGAAGTGATGTAATCCATCTCGATTTCAAAGTTATCTTTGGCATCGTGTTTCCCGCGGTAGGCGCCGATAAAGGCGTTTTCAGCACGGTCAAAAAAATGAAGCATTCCTTGGTGTAAAGGTAATCCTGCGCGTAAAATCGCTACCAAAACGGGTTGTTGACTTAATTCACTTGACTTTTTACTACCCAAAGTGCTCTCCACTTGTACAGAGTGATAGGAAAGTTGCTTCGAGATTTCGTAGGCAAATATTTGTCCTAATCGCTCCAAATTCTGGCGAAAACGGAGGGCATCTTTCTGAATTTTTTGGTCTCGCAATTCATTGAGAAAGTGCAAGGCAATAGAGTTGTTTTCTGCTAAAACGACCATAGAATAAGGTGCTTTTTGGAGTGATTAAAAAAGAATCATTGCCAAAAATACTAAAATACGTATATCTCTACATCTTTGTCATTTTAAATTTTCCTTTTTCATGTCCTTTGGTTTGTCTTGCTGTTTGAGCCACGATTTGTTTGTACCTTTGTACGATAATCTACTTGATGACTTTTCTAATCCATCACATATGATATTACGGACAGAAGATTTGGTGAAAAAATACGGTGAACGCCTTGTAAATGATCATGTAAGCTACCAAGTAGGCCAGGGTGAAATTGTGGGATTACTCGGCCCTAATGGTGCCGGAAAAACTACTTCTTTTTATATGGCCGTTGGCTTGGTAAAACCCAATGCTGGACGTGTACTCCTTGATGAGCTAGACGTTACAGCACTACCTATGTACAAACGTGCCCAATTGGGTATTGGTTACCTAGCGCAAGAGGCATCCGTATTTCGAGATTTATCTGTGCAGGATAATATTCTCGGTGTTCTAGAAATCGCGAAAAAAGAGATGACGAAGGCAGAACGAAAAGAAAAAATGGAGTCTCTATTAGAAGAATTTTCGTTGACGCACGTACGTAAAAATAAAGGAATTGTCTTATCTGGTGGGGAACGCCGACGAACAGAAATCGCACGCGCTTTGGCTGTTGACCCTAAATTTATTCTACTAGATGAACCTTTCGCAGGTGTGGATCCCATTGCTGTGGAGGAAATACAAGGAATCGTCGCTAAATTAAAACATCGAAATATTGGTATATTAATCACAGATCACAATGTAAACGAAACGCTTTCGATTACGGACAGAGCATATCTCTTGTTTGAAGGGAAAATTTTGAAACAAGGAACTGCAGAAGAACTTGCCGAGGATGAAATGGTGCGACGCGTTTATTTGGGCAAACATTTTGAACTGAAAAGAAAAATATAAATGACTGCACATCCCTTATTTTCATTTCCTTTAGACGAAATAACTTGTGCATCGCTCGACTTTACCGAAGCGAATCCGTATTGGTCTGAGGTAGACTTGACGAATACCGCTGCTTTTCATGTACATCTCCAAGCGGCTTTATCCCGTGTTGGAAAAAAAGTAGGCATTGGTGGGTATTTTGAGAATCGGGTTATTTACCGCAGAAGTGCTCATTTTCAGGCTAGAGAGGAAGCGCGAAGTGTACATTTGGGTACAGATGTTTGGGTAGAAGCCCTGACGCCTATTTTTGCCCCCTTTGATGGCGTAGTTCATTCGTTTCAGTTCAATGACCACTTCGGAGATTACGGGCCAACGATTATCTTGGAACATTCGTTCAGTGAAAAACTACCTCATCTATCTACATTTTATCCTACATTATATACCTTATACGGTCATTTGAGTCTATCTTCCTTGACCGATTTAACCGTTGGAAAACAAATAAAACGAGGAGATATCATTGCTTGGGTAGGAGATTTTCCTGAAAACGGCGATTGGCCACCGCATTTACATTTCCAAGTCATGACAGATATGCTTGGCAATTGGGGAGATTTTCCTGGTGTTTGTGCGCAAAAAGAGGTTGCCTTTTACCAAACCATTTGCTTGAATCCACTTGATTTTTTGAGGAGTTAAAATGTATCATTCAAAGCATAAAAAAACGCTCTCCACAGCTTGTGGAGAGCGTTTTTTATAAAAGAGAGAAAGATTAACGGTTTTCAAGTGGAGTAAAATCTCTTGAAACGGCGCCAGTATAGACTTGACGTGGGCGACCGATTGGCTCGCACCGACGCTGAACATGATCGACGAAGCTATCGACGGCTATGTCGCGGTCACGGTCAATTCCACGAAGACGCTTTCGACCGCCAACGGCGCGACC
>CAYNRA010000153.1:1909-3092 GCA_964399465.1 uncultured Cytophagales bacterium | reverse complement strand
TGCTCAGGTTCTTCCAATCGCACCAATAAGGAATTGAAACGAACTTGCAAAGGGCTTTTTGATGTTAAACAAAGGCCTTCCAATCGCACCAATAAGGAATTGAAACGACCAAAAACCTAGAGATAGCGGGTTTGGTTGCACTTCCAATCGCACCAATAAGGAATTGAAACCAAATGGGTAGTTTCGGCTTCGCTCAACCACATTCAACTTCCAATCGCACCAATAAGGAAATTCACACATAAATGGCCTCTTTTCAAATAAATACTTTTGTATAACTCGATTTTATCTCCTACTTTTATCCTATCTCTCACTCAAAGTTAAGGCTTACGCGTAACCTTACGTTTTACGAATCTTGTCCTATACAAAATAAACCCAAATATGTATTTGCAATGAAACCAACAAAAAATAGAGTATTCTGTAGAAATTGTAACAGACATAAAATGCTCTTCGAAACAGAAAAAAAAGCCAATCTCTTCATTCAATTTAACAAAGAAGAAATTCTGGAAGAATCCGGATATAGCCCGCAACGTAGCTACTTCTGCATTTTTTGCAGCGGTTGGCATGTTACAAGTATCAAAGAAGAAATTGGCACAACCAAACTGGAATTTATGTACCAGCAATACATAGACCAAAAAAAGATTACACCCAAAAATGAGCCAATTAACTTCCAATCAATACAGCAAAAATTAATCTCAGATATAACCTCGCAAGCAAATACTTTACAGGATGATGAACAGAAATTAGCATTTTTTAACACAAAAATCGCTGAACTGTCCCAGAAAATTAATTCTCTTCAGTCATTCGAAGAAGTAAATCCAATTGAACTGAAACACGCCCGCCATGAATTACATGCTACGTACATTGTTAAGAAAAGCTTTTTCGACCCATCGAAAAAGAACAACGTAATTATCAATAAACGCCAAACAGAAGAATGGAGAAAATGGGCAGAAAAACAAGGAATTTTGAAACCCGGTAAGTAATATTGAATTTTTCAAATTTTATTCTAAAATGAACCATCGTGTTTATGTAAGTAGAAGGAATCACCTCAAAAATAATTAAAAAACTCAATATCAATATGTTACGAATCTATTTACTCCTTTTATTCATCTCATTCCTCTTTCAAAGTTGGCTTCTCTTCCTAATTTTTCACCTCATGATTCTCATCTATTTTCTATTTCAGTCT
>CAYNRA010000153.1:0-1899 GCA_964399465.1 uncultured Cytophagales bacterium | reverse complement strand
AGCGATAAATCGGGTGGAGGAAATGACCATTTCGAAAACTATGGAGACCCATACTGAACGAGTAATCAATAAATTGCCTTAGTTTATACGTTTGTACCTATTGTCTACGTGGTAAACCAATCCTGCGCTATATAGCGTTCTCTTGCCTTCAATCTCCGTCTTAAACCCATGATTTACAAGTCCAGTGAGTGAGATAGCTGAATTTGGTAATCGAATACCCGCTGTGATGTTTCCATAAATTCCTGTTTTTTCATTCATTTTCAAGAAATAAGCCTGCGGACTCAGTGTTAACAGCCAGCGAGGTGCTACAATAATATTAGCTATATGCCCTCGAACAGCTAGAAAGGTATTGTTCAGCACCTCTGCCCTTCCCAATGAGCGTGCTTTTAATGTATAAATACCGAAAGATGTGTTTTTCGTGATGTGGTATGTCGGCGATAATTCCATCGCAAAGAACCGGTTCGCAACTAGATACGTATGTGAAACGCCCTTTTCTTGAATAGTCGCTTCATTAAAAATAACCGATGGATGTGCGCCAACGCCCATGCTCCACTTTTTCGTTTCAATCAGTTTGTACCTCCACCAAAAGATAAATGCCCACGGTTTTCCATTCATAGCAAAACGAAGCATTGGGTCAAAACTCAGCCGTCCTTTTCCGAGATTCATATCAAATAAAACGGCTGGTTTGCCGAGAGAAAACGAAGGAATTAAAGCCACCCCGTTATTCGTAGCTGTAATTTGCCCAGCTAAATAGGCAGTTTTTGTTGAGTCTTTTTCTTCGGCAAATGCTAGAGATGAAAGAGAGAGTAGAAACAGTAGAAAGAAATTTTTCATTGAGGAGGGTTTCAAATGTGGCTGCAAAAATACGAAAAACCCTAGAATCTGAACGAATTCTAGGGCTCTATCTTTACTTACACTCTTGGTTGTTCTTGCGTAAACGGCTGATTATAAAACCTTTTACCTGTAGTCTTGTACAAAGCATTGGCAACGGCACCGAATACTGGAGGGAATGGTGGTTCTCCGAGACCCGTTGGATCTATCTCATTTTTCACAAAATGGACATCAATTTCTTTCGGAGCCTCGTGATGACGAATCATCCGATACGTACCAAAATTCACGTGGTCTGTTTTTCCGTCTTTGAACGACATATTGCCATAAAAAGCATTGCCAATTCCATCTACAACAGCTCCTTGCACCATATTTTTGGAAGCATCCGGATTAATGACAATCCCACAATCAATCACACTCGTCACTTTTTCAACGTAAGGTTCACCGTCGCGCTCCACCATATCTACGACATGTGCCGCATACGAATTATGACAAAAATAGGCGGCTACTCCGCGTTTTTTCGACGCATTTTCGCTCTTTCCCCACCCTGATTTATCACGAACTAGCTCCAAAACACCGGCATACCGCGCCGCATCGTAATCATTATTCTTCCCGACTGGTTTTTCTTGCGCGCGTTTCAACAATTCTAGGCGCAATGCAATAGGATCTTTGCCCATCGCCTCCGCGACTTCATCCAGAAAAGATTGCTCCGCAGCTGCATTAAAATTAGAACGCGGGGCTCTAAACGCACCAATCGTAATGTTCGACGGAATCGTCCAACCTTCCGCTAAATAATTATCTACCGCCCCAGCCGGAAACCGGTTCGCATGGATTGGGTGCTCTGGGATTCCTCCTCCTTTCACATGAAACCCAATGAGATTTTTGTTGGCATCTAGCGCCGCACGATACGTCGCCGTGTACATCGGTCTGTAAATTCCATAAGCCATGTCATCCTCCCGCGTATAAACGAGTTTAATCGGCGCATTGGCCGTTTGCGAGATAAGCCCAGCCTCCACTAAATAATGTGGATATGCACGCCGGCCGAAGCCTCCGCCCATGCGTGTCATTTGT
>CAYNRA010000152.1:0-3161 GCA_964399465.1 uncultured Cytophagales bacterium | reverse complement strand
GATTACGTCTTGCTGAAGGTAAAGAAAGCCTTACTATTCTTGATTTTGTGGGAAACGCTAGGCCAGAATATAATTTTGAAAACAAGTTTAGAGCACTTATTGGTAAAACTACTGATTCAGTGTATAAAGAAATTGAGAGTAATTTTCCACATTTACCCCTTGGATGTTCTATTATTCTAGAAAAGAAAGCGAAGCAGGTCATACTAGAAAATATTACAGCATCTACTTTGCTAAATCGAAATCAGTTGGTGAGAAAAATTAAACAGTTTTCACATCAGACCACTCTAGCGTTAAATTTGAAAAATTTCACTCATTTTTACTCTATACCTATCCATATCATCTATAAAAGAGGAGGATGGAAAAGACTTTGCTATGAAGCAGGAAAGTTAGAACATTATGATGTTAAAAATGAAAAAGAAATTCTGACAGCTATGCACAAAAAATGGCTCTCATGTAGTTCTTTAAGCTATTTCAAGTTTATTCTAACATTGGTTAATAAAGAGTTTTTAATTTCTGTTGATGAATATAATGAAGTGGAGAAGCAAATGCTTCTCATGTTATACTATGATGTTTGGGCACAGCCAAACAGGTTCGATACATTGGAGGATAGTATTCGGGAGCTTGGTCAAAATAAGGTTCTCTTAGATGAAATGAAAGAGGTTCTAACCTTCTTGATAGATTCAATAGGACATAAAGAAATGCCTATTCAATTACCATACAACCAACCTCTTCAAGTTCATTCACGTTATACACGAGATCAAATTTTAGTAGCTTTTCAACTAAGTACTTTTTTTCGTAAATCACCAAGTAGGGAAGGGGTTGCAGAGAACATGCATTTACAAACTGAGCTACTTTTTATAAATCTTGTTAAGTCTGAAGAGAATTTCTCTCCAACCACGATGTACGATGATTACGCAATAGATGAGACATTATTTCATTGGCAGAGTCAGAACTCTGCGGGTCCAGATACGCCGAAGGGTATTTCATATATTAATCACGAAAAAAATGGTAAGAAGATATTACTTTTCGTTCGTGAAAAAAATAAGGACGAATATGGAAATACCCAAGGTTATATATTTATTGGCGAGGCTAAATTATTGGAGTATTACGGTGCAAAACCAATGAGTATTAAATGGGAATTATTTTCTCCTCTCCCTCATTTCCTTTGGAAAGAGGCTGTCAAACTTCGTATTGGTTAAGCCCCACGCGTGAGGGATTGCAGTGGAAATCCTTTTTGTGAGGTACGAACAAAAAGATTGCAACGGAAAGCCCGACCCGATAGGGGCACGCCCATATTTTTATAATCGATTTTCCATCAACTAATTATACGCAAAAACGCCTCTGGCTTACAAGGAAGTCAGAGGCGTTTTGTATGTAGAAACGAAGCTTACGCTTTTTGCGCTGCCGCGATAAGATTCAATGCAGAACCTGCCTTAAACCACTCGATTTGTGCCGCGTTGTACGTATGATTCACAACGATTTCATCTTTCGAACCATCGGCGTGGTTAGCCACAACAGTCAATGGTTTTCCTGGTGCGAAGGTCGTCAAACCAACAATATCCAATGAATCATCCTCCTGGATTTTCGTGTAATCTTCCGGATTTGCAAACGTCAAGGCAAGCATACCTTGCTTTTTCAAGTTTGTTTCGTGGATACGTGCGAAGGATTTCACCAATATCGCCCGAACACCCAAGTGACGTGGCTCCATGGCTGCATGCTCGCGTGATGAACCTTCTCCGTAGTTCTCGTCACCAACAACAATCGAACCGATGCCCGCCGCTTTGTAAGCACGCTGGGTAGCAGGAACTTCACCATACTCGCCTGTCAATTGGTTTTTCACAGAGTTGGTTTTGTCTGTGTAGGCATTTACTGCACCAATCAACAAGTTATTGGAGATATTATCTAGGTGGCCTCTGTATTTCAACCAAGGACCCGCCATAGAGATATGGTCAGTTGTACATTTTCCTTTTGCTTTGATGAGCAGTTTCAAGCCCGTCAAGTCAGAACCTTCCCACGCCTTGAACGAGTCAAGCAATTGCAAGCGGTCAGATTTTGGACTTACAGCTACTTTGATGCTCTTTCCGCTACGTGCTGGTTTTTGGTAACCGGCGTCTTCAACGGCAAAGCCCATAGGTGGCAATTCTACGCCAAGTGGTGGATCTAATTTTACTTGTTCGCCGTTTTCGTTGGTCAACGTATCTTTCGCTGGGTTGAAAGTCAGGCTACCTGCAATCGCAAATGCCGTTACAATCTCAGGCGATGCCACGAATGCGTGTGTATTTGGGTTTCCGTCGGCACGTTTCGCGAAGTTTCTATTGAACGACGTGATGATGGAGTTTCTTTCTTGTTTTTCTGCACCATGACGTGCCCACTGACCGATACAAGGCCCACACGCATTGGCTAGAACGACACCACCGATTTTGCCGAAAGTATCTAGGATACCGTCACGTTCTGCTGTGAAACGCACTTGCTCAGAGCCTGGAGTGATGGTAAATTCAGCTTTTGCTTTCACGTTTTTGCTTGCCGCTTGTGCTGCAACAGAGGCTGCACGCGTCATGTCTTCGTACGAAGAGTTGGTACATGAACCGATCAAACCTACTTCCAATTTCTCTGGCCATTTGTTTTTCTTGACAGCCGCAGCGAATTTAGAAAGAGGCCAAGCCAAATCTGGCGTGAATGGGCCGTTGATTCTTGGCTCTAATTTCGACAAATTGATTTCGATTACTTGGTCGTAATACGCTTCTGGGTTTTCGATACACTCTTTGTCTGGGCGTAAATATTCTTTGATTTTACTTGCTAAGATAGCCACACGCGCACGGCCTGTAGCACGCAAGTAATTGTCCATTTTCTTATCGAAACCGAAAAGAGACGTCGTTGCACCGATTTCCGCACCCATGTTACAGATAGTTCCTTTTCCTGTAGCAGAAAGGCGGTCTGCACCTGAGCCGAAATATTCTACGATAGCACCTGTACCTCCTTTTACGGTGATGCGACCTGCTACTTCAAGGATGACGTCTTTGGCAGAAGCCCATCCTTTCAACGTACCTGTTAGTTTGATACCGATTAATTTAGGCATTTTCAGCTCCCATGGCAAGCCCGCCATGACATCGCAAGCATCTGCACCACCGACACCGATAGCCACCATACCCAAACCACCCGCG
>CAYNRA010000151.1:0-3220 GCA_964399465.1 uncultured Cytophagales bacterium | reverse complement strand
CGTTTTACACCCCACCCACCCAAAATCAATAAACTCTGCTTAAATTGTAATATAAAATCCAAACCATTTAATAAAATTCGAAAAAACAGCTAGCTTATCCCTTGAAAACATACTAATTTAGTCCATCTACAATATAAAATAACCAAAAAGGATGTCCGGAATGCTGCAAATTATAATACATAGCCGAACAATACCTCTGAAATTCAAAAAAAATATACAAACGAGTGTATTTCTTCTACTAATTGCATACAGCTTACCAATCAGCGCACAAAATAACCTTTGTAATCAAAATGATATGACCGCTCGGGGTAACTTCGTTGTAGCTCCTGCTGAAATATGTGCAGGTGAGTCAGTCACCTTCAGTAATCGAAATCTTGACGCCCAAAATATACAATATTACATAGGTTATAATGGACAGCCTCAAGCTGAATTAGGAACGCTCCCATCCACAAAACTCTCTACGACAACTTTATCTAACACTAGTGATAAGGATGTAACTTTTACAATTTTGCAAGTAGCAACACGTAATGGAATAACCACATATGCTTGTGCCAACGTACTTGTGAAACCTTCCAATAGACCTGACATCGCCACCGAAGCTTGTAATGCAAACTTTTTAAAGATTACAATCCCTAAAAACGACAAGAATACAAGTATGACATACGCCATCGATTGGGGTGATGGAACAAAAGAGCAACTATACTCCAACCCTCCAATAGAAGCTATCAGAAACTATTCAACATCAAATGTTAATCGAACAATTGCGGTTAGAAGTACGGACATTACACTGAAATGCGCAGTGCCAAATCGAAAGACATTGGATATGACTGGAAATGCAAACCATCCGTCACTACAAATTCTTGAATTAACCGAAAATGGAGCAAAAGCTTCTGTAGAATTGAAGGGAGAGCCAGTAGAATATCAACTCTACAGCAGAAAAATGAGTGAGAATTATAAGTCAGGATCGAACTTTTTTCCACTAACTCCAGGTATCCACTCTCTTCCCATTGATAAAAAGGAACCTACCTGTTTTATGGCATATAGAAGTTTTGCCTGTTCGGTTGTTTCGGGCGAGGTTTGTACAGTTATTCAAGAAGATATAAATATAGAAAATGATCTAATAAATGTAGTCAATTGGACCGTTCCCACTAAAAATAATCCAAAAGATATATTTATGACAGATACACGGGTAACTAGTTACCAAATCACTGTTATGAAATGGAAAGAAGATGGAACACTTGAGGCCGAATTTCCTCTTGGTGAAAAAGCAACCTTTGAAGAAGTTATCACTGACTGCTCAAAAGCGTATTGCTACCAAATTAAGGTAGAAATTCAGGGATTAACTTCGGGTTCAAAACGAGTTCCTTACCGAAGTGTATCGTATTCAGAGAAAAAATGTGCTGAGAGAAGTCAGGAAAAATTACCAGCAGTTGACTACCTTCGAACAACAGTAACGGAAAAGCAAAAAGTAGTACTGCATTGGGAGGTAAGCCCCTCAGTTAGTGAAAAATTAGCATCTTTTCAAATTGAACGTATTGTAGGAGGCACAAACGAAAGAACTAAGCTAGAAAAAGAAACACGGATTTGGGAAGATGAGCTTGCGCTTCCAGCATCTCAATCGTATTGTTATACGCTTCAATACGAAGATGTATGCGCACGAAAAAGTGCCCCTACCAGTCCTGCTTGCACCATACATTTACAAGTCAATGACTTAGAAGAACTCGTTTGGACACCTGAAACACCCCTTATTCCTCAAAGTAGTATTGTGTCCCAAACTGTTCACTATAAGGATATGAATGAAATAATACAGACAGAGGCACGTGTTGGACTCTCCGTCCAGGAATATAAACCGGCATTAAGCCAGGAGGATGAAATGGATGAGGTTATCTACTTTATTGAAATGGTAGATAACAAAGGGAACACAAGTAGATCCAATGAGGTGAGGATTCCGCTTCGACTCCAAGCTTTTGTACCAGAAGTATTTACACCCAATTTGGATGGCACGAATGATGAGTTAGAAATCAAAGGGAGGAGAATTAAATCTGTGAATTCCTATGTCTTTGAAGTCTATAATAGATGGGGGGAGCGCGTTTATTCCTCCAATAATCCTGCCAAAACGTGGGCGGGTTTTGATAATAACGGGAAGGCTTTGCCGCCGAGTACATACAGTTATTTCTTGCGTCTCATTCGTAAAGATGGAGAGGTTATTCAGAAGAGAGGTAGTATTTCTCTTGTCCGTTAACTCAAAGCGAACTTTTAGACTTGGAAAGATTGTCGTATCTTGGGTAATGATTTAACACAAGACCGCTAACTCAAAAAGCATGAAAAGAAGTTTACCTAAATTAGGCTTCTTGTTCTGTGCACTTCTGTGTATTGGGCAAGATACCATAGCCCAAGAAATAGCTCCCGAAAAATCTATAGGTGTTGGTTTTCAGATGGGAGGACGACAAGTTCCTTTTTTTCAACGAATCAAGCAATTTGGTGTGGTACCAGTCAATGAAGGTAACCAAATCTATGCTGAAGGAGGGCTTTACAGTCGTCGAGACTCTGCTTTTTTGACAGGACAAAAAAAATGGAGCTGGGGATATGGCTTGGAAGGTCGTATTGTGCAAGGAAGTAAAAGCTATTTATTTTTACCTGTTGCGGAAGTACATGCGCAATGGAAAAAATGGGAATTGTATGTGGGGAGGAGAAAGGAAATTATAGGTTTGATTGACACGACACAAACAATTGGGGCATACTCTTGGTCAGGAAATGCTTTACCCATGCCCAAAATACAATTCAGTACAACTGATTGGGTAAATTTTGCAAATGGATGGATGGGATTTAAAGCAGGACTAGCACATGGTTGGTTCGGAAATCAAGAGTCCAATGTAACGGGACATTGGTTACATCAAAAATGGCTATACGGGCGTTTAGGACCTCGATCTCGGAAGTGGCAATTGGCTGCTGGCTTGAACCACCAAGCACAGTGGGGGGGAGAAACAAGAGAGGATGATCCATTTGGAACAATTGATAGACAACTTGCTCCATTCCCTTTATATAGCTACCAATTTGTGATGATTCCTTTTTTACAAAAGGTGGTTAGATTAGATCCTACAAAACTACCTCCGTATGATTTAGGATTGGCGATTGGCAACCAGCTTGGCTCTGTAGATATAAGTGCAGAATACCAGATAGGAAAAACGAAAAGGTTGCATATTTACAAACAACACCCCTA
>CAYNRA010000150.1:0-3226 GCA_964399465.1 uncultured Cytophagales bacterium | reverse complement strand
CTGTTAGAATTAGCTTCTTCGGTTTTTTAGTTAGTTTATTCCCTGACGCAAAAGCTACGTAAAGTCCGGGGATGAGTAGAACCCCAAAAATGGTTCCGAGCAACATGCCACCTGCCGCCGCCGAACCAATTGTTTTGTTCCCGATTGCCCCTGCGCCACTTGAAAGTACAAGCGGAATCAAACCCGCTACAAAAGCAAAGGAAGTCATGAGAATAGGTCGAAGTCGTAATTTTGCTCCTTCCAAGGCAGCACGAAATGTAGATTTACCTTCTTTTTGCTTCAAAACTGCAAATTCAATGATTAGAATGGCGTTTTTACCCAACAATCCAATAAGCATAATCATAGAAATTTGCGCATAAATATTGTTTTCTAGTCCCATCATGTAGAGAAATAAAAATGCACCAAAAATCCCCATGGGTAAGGATAAAATGACAGGAATAGGGAGAAGGAAACTCTCGTATTGCGCTGCAAGCAATAAATAAACGAAGAACAAACAAACCAAGAAAATGAGGATAGATTCGTTGCCAGCATTGGCTTGGTCTCTGGAACTTCCCGCCCAGTCGTAGGCAAATCCTTTGGGTAGCACTTCTTCAGCCGTTTCTTTGATTGCTGCAATGGCATCGCCAGAACTGAACCCAGGCGCTGGCTCCCCGTTTATCATAGCAGATGGATACATATTGTAGCGCGTGATTTGCTCTGGCCCGTAGATTTTATCAATTGTTACAAACGAGGATACAGGAACCATTTCACCCTCTGTATTCTTAACAAAAAACTTGAGAATGTCCTCAGGTGTCGCCCGAAATTCAGGAGAAGCTTGTACCATGACGCGGTATAATTGACCAAAACGAATGAAGTTTGTTGCGTACTCACTTCCCAAATTTGTCTGAAGTGTATTTAGAACGTCTTCAACAACCACATTTTTTTGGGCTGCTTTCATGTAATCAATATTGACCATAATTTGTGGAAAACTGATGTCATACGTGGTAAATGCGTTGACAATTTCCGGGCGTTCGTTGAGTGCTTCAGTAAAACGTTTCGTTACACGATCCATTTGTTGTAAATCATTGCTTCCTGTTCTATCTAGCAGTCGCAATTCGAAACCAGAGGAGTTCCCGTAGCCAGGAACGGGTGGAGGCGTGAAAAATTCAACTTTAGCATCTTTGATAAACGACGTTTTATCATTCAATTGTTGAATGATTTCTTTGTCGGAATAGGCCCGTTCATCCCATTTTTTCAAGCCAATCAAGTTCATCCCAAAACTGGCCCCAATTCCATCTGAAAGCACACTGAAACCCGCCAAAGAAGATACCGTTTCTACTCCAGGAATTTTTTGGGCTGTTTCTTGAATTAAATCAACGACTTTTTCTGTACGCTCTAATGTAGAACCAGATGGCGTTGTGATAGCAGCATAAATAGTTCCTTGGTCTTCGTTCGGAATAAAACCAACAGCCACCAATCTACCCAATGTACCTGTTCCAACCAAAAAAACAACTAACGCAAGGAAGGTGACTACCCGCCGATTTGCGATGGAGAAAATGATTCGCAAATAAGTGGACTCTACTTGTCCATAGCGTCTATTGAAACCATCAAAGAAGCGGTTTAATGCATTTTTTGATTTGACTTGATGGTGTGTGTTTTTCAACATAATGGCACACAAAGCGGGTGTCAGTGTCAGGGCAATTACCCCAGATAAAACGATGGAAACGGCCATCGTCAAAGAAAATTCACGATAAAAAACACCAGTCGGACCTGAAATAAACGAAACTGGAACAAATACCGCCGACATGACCAATGTAATAGCGATGATTGCGCTGCTGATTTCCCCCATGGCACTTTCTGTGGCTTGTTTCGCATTCATCCCTGATTTTTCCATTTTTGCATGCACAGCTTCTACGACTACAATCGCGTTATCCACAACAATTCCAATCGCTAAAACAAGGGCAAATAGCGTGATGAGATTCAAGGAAAATCCAGCAACTTGCATGAACGCAAACGTCCCAATCAGTGAAACTGGAACTGTTAAAACGGGTATAAGCGTGGAGCGCCAATCTTGTAAAAAGAGGAAAACAACCAAAGAAACCAAGATGAACGCCTCGATTAACGTCTTGATCACTTCATTAATAGATGCATCCAAAAAGGTAGAAACATCGTAACTAACGGTATAAGTCATGCCCGCAGGAAAACTAGCTTTCAGCTCTTCCATTCTGGATTTAATGTTTTTGATAACCTCACTCGCATTACTTCCCGGCCGTTGTTTAAGCATGATTGCGGCTGATGGCCGTCCGTTTTCCTTGGATGTTACGTCGTAATCTTTCGAACCAAATTCAACCTCAGCGACGTCTTTTAAGCGAAGAATCTCCCCATCGTTGTTACTGCGTAGAATGATATTTTCGTATTGTTCAGGTGTATTAAATTTACCTCGATACTTCAAAACATATTGGAGAGATTGCGGAGTTTTTCCTGAACTTTCCCCAACTTTTCCGGGGGCTGCTTCGATATTTTGTGCACGCAAACTTCGAATAATGTCATCGGTGGACAAATTATAACTCGTCATTTTGACCGGATTTAACCAAATCCGCATGGAGTAATCTCGTGAACCCGCAATGTACGCGAATCCAACCCCTTCAATGCGCTTGAGTTCGGCTAAAAGGTTGATATCGGCATAGTTATACAAGAATTTCTCATCTACGTTATCATCAGAAGTAAGAATATTAAGATATAAAAGCATACTATTCTGTACTTTTTCGACGACAACCCCTGCTTTGATGGCTTCTTCGGGTAATTCATCCAAAACAGAGGAAACACGGTTTTGCACATTGACCGCTGCAATTTCTGGGTCTGTACCCGTCTTGAAAACAATTTGAATGATGCTTGTTCCATCATTTCCAGATACCGATGTCATGTAAGCCATTCCGGGTACCCCATTGATGGCTTTTTCCAATGGTGTCACAACGGCTTTTACGCAGGCATCGGCGTTCGCACCCGTATATTTTGTCGTTACCGTTACTTCAGGTGGTGCAATGTTTGGGAATTGCGTAACGGGTAATTGGGTTAATGAAATAAGACCAATGAAAGCAATCAAAAGTGAAATCACAATAGAAAGCACCGGTCTTTGTATGAATGTTTGTATCATTATTTAGGCTGTTTTATTGTTTTTTTGTGATGGGCTGCAACATATTCTTACTAGGGATTTCCTCCGTCTTGATTTTTTCCCCTTCCTTGACCA
>CAYNRA010000149.1:0-3238 GCA_964399465.1 uncultured Cytophagales bacterium | reverse complement strand
ATATAATGAACTCAAATCAACAATTTCCATCTTTTTTGAGTCTCAAGAAGACCTTACACCAGAAATTACGACGTACGAAAGGATATTGAATGACGATATCTTCTCCTTAGAAGAATCCGATATTCTAAGTTCAGGGTATGTCGTTCATGCATTGGAAGCAAGTATGTGGTGCTTCTTAACGACAGACAACTACAAGGATGCCGTACTCAAAGCCGTGAACCTAGGAAGAGATACAGACACTACCGCAGCCATTACAGGTGGACTTGCCGGACTTCTCTATGGCTTCGACTCTATCCCTTCGCATTGGACTGAAAATATCGCAAAAAGTAAGGACATCGAACAACTCGCTTTAAGACTCGCAAATAGTATACATTGAATCTTTTGACAATCACTTGATTATCAATTATCTATTTTCATAAAACTATTACTTTATCCAGATAAAGTATTCTCGATTTTCCCTTTGGCCTTTTTTGTTTTCCTAAGGAAGTGCGCTTCCAAAGGAAAACAGAAAATCCAAATAGCTATTTCTTATTTGTCTTTATTCCCTCACAAGAATTTTGACCTTCGAATCCTATTTCTATTTGATAGCGTAGCTGACAAATGCTAGTTTCTTGCTGTCTGAACTCCAAGACGGCACATTGATAGTCCCTTGACCTCCGAAGAAAACCGGCGTGAGGTCTTTTATTTCTTTCGTTTTCAAATCTAATAAACGAAGCTTTACTTGTTTGCCGAACAAATGCGCTTGCTTTTCGTCGGATTGATACGAAATATATACCAACCACCTTCCATCAGGTGAGGGATGTGGAAACCAATTGGAGTTTTCATCAAAAGTTAATTGTTCCGGATTGGAGCCATCTGCATTCATTTTCCAAATTTGCATTCTTCCCGTCCGATACGAATTAAAATAAATGTATTTGCCGTCGGGTGAATAATCAGGGCCATCGTCTAGCCCTTCTGTGGTGGTTAATCTTGTTTCTTTCCCTCCTTCTACACTGATTGTATATACGTCATAATTCCCATTGCGTTCACCACAGTATGCCAACGTTTTCCCGTCGGCACTCCATCCATGCCAAAACGACATAACCTCAGACGTAATTCTGCGAGGCTCCCCTCCGCCAATAGGCAAAATATATATAGCAGATTTATACGGTTTTTTCGAGGTATCTTCTTTCGTTACATGGCTAATCGCCAACCATTTTTTATCCGGAGAAATTCCATGGTCGTTGTTGTTGTGTACTGCAAAGCCCGTCGGTAGTACATTCATTTTCTTCGTCAAAATATCAAGCGTATATAACTTACCGTAACTGTTCAAGATCAAGTAATTCGCAGGATGCCAATTCGGGGCTTCAAAATGTTTGTTTATTGCCAAAACGGTTTCAATGCGTCCTGTTGTAATATCTACCGTCTGAATATAACTTGTCGTGTCTTTTTTGGGTTTTTCTGGCGCATATTGATGAATAGATTGACCAACTAATTTCCATACTCCGTTGATTTTCTCCAACATTCTGACTTCCTGAGAGAGCGTTTCTTTTCCCTCTTTATTTATAGATACCTCGTCATGGACAACATTTGCAAACGTTTTCCCAATATCCATTCGGTAATTGGAGTGAACAGAAAAACCGCCGTCTGTCATTCTACTTGCGGGAGCTTTCGCAACAACCTCAGACGGGAAGTTCAAGACACGGCCATCTACCGTCGAAATAAGCACGCGCCCATTGGGTTTCACCGCCCAGCAGGCAGCATGTCCTTCGGAATCGCCCATTCGCCAAGTCAATCCTTCTTTTTCCAATAATTGAACAATTGCCAACGAATCTTGACTGGTTTGCCCATACATTTTTCCAATCCATACAAATTGAAAAATAATTAGTAGAAAGGTACGCATACTTATTTCGTTTGGTTAGATAGTGTTAAAAAAGGTCAATTAAAGCCAAACTTCACAAGCCCTTGCTTGCTTAGTTTAAGCGCATCCATTGGCTGAAGTCCATCAAAAGTTTGATCTTGCTCAACAATGTAATATTCCATGCCCGATACTTTTTTCTGGGCTAAAATTCGCTTAAAATCAATCGTACCTTGACCGACTGGAGCAAATCTTTCTTGCGTATCCATATCTTTTACATGCCAAACCTTAAAACGTCCTGGATATTTTTTAATGTAATCGACTGGGTCAACCCCTGCTTTTGTTACCCAATACAAGTCCATTTGAAAGTTTACGTATTTCGCATCTAGGTTTTCTAGCAAATAATCCAAGACAACAACGCCATCTTTGTTTGGCTTGAGCTCAAAATCATGGTTGTGGTAAAGAAATTCCAATCCTGCGGCGTGTGCTTTTCTGGCAATGGTATTCAAAATTTCGGCGAGTCTTTCAACCGTTCCTTCCATGCCCAAAGATCTTGTTTTTATGTCAAATTTGAACATGCCCATCGGTGGAACTGGCGCAACAAAATAGCGGAAACCAGCTGCTTTCGTGTCTGCAATCAGTTTATCTGCATTGTCGAGGGTCATAGAACCCATGTGGACGGAAATCGGCTGCAATCCCAAGCTTATAAGATATGCCTTGAATTCTTCCGGAGCCATACCATAAAACTTACCGTCTTTGTAATCAACGGCTTCTATGTATTTATAGCCTAAATCTGCCACTTGTTGTAAAGTAGCTTTGGGATCTTTACCCATTTCATTACGAACGGTATAGAGTGTCATGCCACCCCATTTTTTTTGTGCAAAACCATTCATACTTACAGAAAGTAAAGTCAATAAACTGAGAACACGGATCAAACGTAGTTTTTTCATCATATTATTTTGTTAATGAAACAAAAATAGACATTCTTTTCTATTTTCTATAAATAAGACAATAAGGATTTGTTTTATTTTTTCAATAAATAATCATATTTAGCGAAAGTTTGATTCCTCTAAACCGCTTTTTCGTGACAGCGATTGCTTACAAATTCCATCTGTTTATCTTTTTAAGTAAGGAAAGAAGAGAAAATTTTGGCTCGGACTCAGATTATTTCCGCTTTGGAGGTTTTCATGAAGGTGTATTTCCGGGCGTTTCTTTGTTGTCACGTTGCCGCTTATCTGGCTTTCCCGTTGATTGCGCTGTTCGTTTTTTTTCTGGTTTAAGTACGATTTTATGTAGTGTACTTGTTTTTAATTAAATAAGTTTCCCTATTTGTTAACGAATCTAAAAGAAGGCGAGTCCTTCGAGTAGGATTCCTCCAAGAGCCTGTTTTATATCTCTGCT
>CAYNRA010000148.1:0-3321 GCA_964399465.1 uncultured Cytophagales bacterium | reverse complement strand
TCATGGAATATATTGTTTTTGGTTTTCTATGTCTGGTTTAGCGTTGCAAATACGGCTGTTCGTACATCCGTAACCGTTCGTCAAGACGGGGCCCTAGCCGATAACGTTCGCCAATTCGGTATCCCCGTGTGTAATTGTACTCCCACCGGAACTCCTCCGCCATGCGCAGGCGCGGTGCTTGCTTTCCTTTTCCTTGTACGCCCGGATAATGTCCACGTGGCCAAAGCGGAATCGCGAGGTTAAAGCCCAAGGTCGCGCCGTTGGTTGTCAAGGACGACCACAAACCCACATCTACCCGGTCAAACTGACGAATAAAATCGCCGCGGATACCTCGGTCTTGGAACAAAAACTGCCCAAACGTCGCCTGCAAAGTCACAGATGGTTTTTTGAGTCGGTAACTGACATTTCCCAACAGGAGGCGTTCTTGCAGTGGACCGTGAAATTGCCCTCTCCTGAAAAAATAATATTCTCCAGACAGCGATGCCTCAAATCCATACGCCCACGGACGAACCGCGCTCCAATGCCGGTATTGGACATTGACACCGTATTGGTTCGTGAAAAAATACCCGGCTGAAATACTCCAAAAATCCGATATGCCTGTACGGAAAAACTGATTCACGAAAAGGGGACCCAAACGGATTTCGTTGGGTTGGTTGTCTAAGGTATTTTCTATGGGAAAAACCAAACTCCCCAGCAACGTAAGTCCACGCGCCAAAACCAGATGGGTTTGCAGATGTACGGTTGTTTTGGCTTCTACGGGTTGCTCAAAATTGCCAAATTGGGCAACAAATTGGGGCAAAATAGAAAAATCCAAGCGGTGGGTGAGACCTGTCCGAACAGGAATATCGGCTCGGTAACGAGGCACGTGCGGCGCATCTGACACCGTCCAATGCTTTGCACTGCTCGGCCGAATGGCTACCAACGGCACTCCTGCCCATTGAAAAACATAGGTTTGTGACGTATCCGGCGACCAACCACGCAATGCATCGGCAGGATTGCGGAAAGTGCGTTGCTCGAAGCGAATTTCTCGATGATCGGGGTCTTCCACTACATGTTCCCAGCTTTTAGGCCCATTTTGTTGTGCCCACAACGGGGAAAGCCCACTGACATACAGCAGGAAAATCGTTAAATAGCGCATGAAATACGGATAAATTAAGTGAGTTGGGAGAAGCTATAAGCTAGGGCGCATCACAGGATGTGCCCGTTGATAGAGAAAATATATTGTATGAGGTGAGGTTCTATGGACATCTATCAAAAACTACACTCCATGACTCAGTCAAAAAGGACATTCAGCTCTTTTAACTGAAATAATAAGTCCATCTCACACATAGCTCTTTGGGGATTTTCACTAGAAAAAGAATCTAACGCGCGTGCATTTGTATAGGCTTGTTTTAACATAGGTTTCAATTTTATGTATATATCTTCTTTCTCGTTTGTGAAAAACCGCTGTGTTTTTTCAAAATTTAGTATATATTTTTTTAATTGGATTTCTAATTCAGCGTATGCAGGATAGTATTTGGTTGTTCGTTCAAAATGAAGTAGAAACCAGAACTCAAGACATGGATTATTCACAATGACAACCACATGACAAAAGTTTGTAATCAATTTCTCTCTGTATTCTGCAAAAGTTCTGAACGGAGATTTTTTCCCCTTACCTGCTTCTTTGGCTTCCTTGGCAACTGTATCAAGATCAATAATCCAAAATACTTTTTCATATTCTTTGTTTGCCAAATCACGAACCAAATTGTATTGCTCCTCCACACTTTTTTTATTCGGAATTTCTGGCTTTATCTTCACACGGAGCTTCTTCTCATTCCGTTTTAGCATGTTTAAATACCATACCTCCGTCTCTCCATCTACCACAAACGCAAACGTTGGAATCCGTTCTATATGTATTTTTTTCGTTCTCCTCATTCCGATAAAGTACTATAGGCGTCTCCGATATGGGGAACTCCTTGTAGTTTTCCGCTCTTGTAGGCATGAAGTACATTTGTAGTGTTTCGCACAACGGTACTATCAAAATCAACCAATGAATAAAGCTCCGTTGCACAATTTTCATTCTTGTCTGTAAACCAAATGACATCGCTTCTGAATACATCTTTGTCATCCAAGATTTCTCGGTGATGTGTCGTGGCTATCAACTGCGACCTTTCTGCATTTAATAAAAAGGATAATAAAAAATGCTGGTATAAATCTGGATGCAGTGAAGACTCTAATTCATCCACCGGAAATGCAATTGACTTTTTAATCAATAAGACCAAAAGACCAGCCAATCCGAAATAACGTTGGGTTCCTTCTGACTCCAATGCCAACGGTAAGCTGTATTTTGAACCATTTACTGTATGTTCCAGCGCAATCTGTACGCGCGTTAGCTTCCCCCTTTCTTCCCATGCAGCTACCTGTTCCGTGGGTAATTTCATCTGTTTCTTCAAAAATGCAAGCATCCCCTCCGATATTTTCTCTTCCTCCTCTTGCATTACAAGATCCGAAATTTGAAAATCTGCTTTCTTGAGCAACATAATAACATCCGCTTTCGCGATTTTCCCTCTATCCATTTGGGACGTTACAAACCCCTCCAGATTGGTTCTTGGATATACGAGCGAATATAGATAGTTTTTGAACCAATCCGAGGCCTCTTTCAATTCTTTTAAGTCCAGATTGGTTTTCAGGTAGCCTCCAAGAACCGTGTTATTCCATAATGTGTTCGCCTCCAGGTTTTTAGCAAACGATTTCTCTACCGTGATTTTGCTCCCGAACGTTATTTCTGTAAACTCATCCGCCAAATTGGTCTTTCGCTTATATACTATAGCTTTATTGGGATGATAAAAATACAGTGTTTCTGAGACAATGGCTTTTTTAATGAATGCTACTTCGTACAAATACCGAACCTCATTTTGTACAAACTCTAGCGAAAGCTCAGTACTTTGCGTAGGCGCTTCTGCATCAAATAAAAAAGGTTCGAAAGCGAGTTCTTCTGTCTTTTTATTCTCCGGATTTACAACAAGGTCTCTCAAAAAGTCCAGGGCTTTTAAAACCGTGGTTTTCCCAGAAGCATTTGCGCCATATAGCAAAGCGAGTTTCAGGATTCTACGCCCCCCCATTTCGACGACGTATGCTTTTTCCAAATGGGTCGATTTGTGTGCTTCGAAAGAAAGTGTTTGCCTTTCTTTTATTGACCCAAAATTTTGAATACTAAAATTAAGTATCATTTTTTACCTCATTTATGTAAATCATTTACATAAATACGCATAAAAACTTAAACAACCACATACTTCACCCAAAAATCCTACTCCCGCCACAAAGGCGTTTGGTACGTAACCC
>CAYNRA010000147.1:0-3381 GCA_964399465.1 uncultured Cytophagales bacterium | reverse complement strand
ATCCAATCCGTTGGGCTGAGTTGGACTTTCCCAAGGATACACTCCTCTGTGCATAAAAGCTGTTCCGATACTTTCAAAACCAATGTGCGTAATGGCTTGAATATCCGCCATCATTTTATCATGTGCTACATAATTTTCCAATTCAATTACATCTGAACCGATGGCTTGTATGATTTTTGTCGCCTGATTTAATGCAGTAGAATCTGTACATCTGTGGACAATCTGTACTATTTTTTGACCAACGGGGTGTACATTTGGGCCATGTAATGAGTGCAAAGTGATGATATGGACATCTTTGGGTAAGTATTTCTCAAATGCAGCAATTTCAGGCGCTTTTACAGAGGTTTGACCTGCTACAATTGCACCAAACTTGGTGGAAGGCCCGTAAGCAGCCACCACTTCATGGATTCGGGAGGTTTCGACTGAGTACAAAATGAAGTCACAAAGTCTCGAAACTTCTACACCTGAAGTCGTAATTCGCACCGTTGTGTATGCTTGAAATTCTTCTAAAAGAGCTTCTTTGTTCTCCTCTTTGTCACATCCAATTATTTCAAAACCTTGGTCTGCCCATGTTTTGGCAAATAATTTGCCCATGTCGCCCAATCCGATAATTCCTATTTTCATTATTTTTAATCAATCAATGCGCGTCTAACTTTCCTGCAAATCAAATCAATTTTGGTTTCAATTGGTTGATTTGAATGGAAAAAAACAAAAAAGCCGACTGAATTTCTCATCAAGTCGGCTTTCTCTCTTACAAATCTATCCTTATGGATGATCAATTTCTAACTTCTCAGAAAATTTATGATATAAACGTTTCTGTTTGTCGTCTAGATCTACTTTTTTTCCTTGAATGAACGCATGGCTTACCTTGTTGGTACGCATGTCCAAAATATCTCCGGCAGAGATAACGATAGTCGCGTCTTTTCCAACTTCCAGTGTACCCACTCGGTCTGCAATACCCAAAATTTTGGCATTGTTTTCTGTAATCATTTGCAATGCCTGTACCGGCGTGAGCCCGTGCGCTGCGGCTGTTCCTGCAACAAAAGGTAAATTCCGGGTACGCCAGTATGAGGCATTGTAGAACATACCAACCAAAATTCCTTGATTCATCAAATCGGAAGGTAATTTGTATGGATTCCAAACGTCATCGTCCGTTTTATTGGGTAGACGATGTGTACCTGAAAGCAAGACGGGGATATTTTTTTCTTTGATCAATGGAATTGCCAAATCTGGGTTTTCAACGCCAACCAAAACCAACCTTTTTACACCCTGCTGCTCAGCAAACTGAATGGCTTCGATGATTTCTTTGCCTTCATTTACTTCTAAAAACAGCTGCTGACTTCCCGTAAACAAGCCTTTCATTGAGGCTAATTTTAAGTTGGTATTGGAAGGATTACTTATTTCCGCATATTTTTTTGCTTCTGTAAATAACTGACGTAATTCTTGGATATTTTGCTCGTATTTCGGGTTTTTACCTGTGGTAAAATTCATCGTAGCAAAATCAAAGTTACGGCTAATCCGCGCTGGCCAACTCATCCAAATACCGTCATCCACTTTTAGAGCAGCATCCTCCCAGTTCCATCCATCATAATGAACAATCGAAGAAGTACCCGGAATAATCCCACCACTTGGCGTTACTTGCCCAATCAAAATACCGTTTCCACGAATCGTAGGAATGACTTCCGAGTCTGTGTTGTACGCAATTAAAGCACGTACATTCGGGTTGTAATCGCCCACTTCACTGAAATCTTGGGTCGTACGAACTGCACCAATTTCATTCAAACCCGCTTGTGCATACGGCGAAATAATTCCTGGGTATACATGCTTTCCCGTTACTTCAATCACCTCTGCTTTTGCCGGGATAATCGTTTTGTCAGTGCCAATGGCTGTGATTTTCCCTTTGTCAAAAACCAAGATTCCTTTGGAAATTGTTTTTCCATTTCCGACATAAATATCACCACCAACCAAGGCGATGGGTGCTTTTTGTGCCTGCCCCGGAAGTGGATTTTGTGCCCTTACTGATAGCGTCGTCGCGCTCAAAAGGAGTAAAGCTGAACAAATATATTTTTTCATTTGCCTTTCAAATTAAACTTAATCTTGTGATTGATTTTTCATACGTAACGTCATATCCAAAGCTTCTGACGAAATGCCGCCGTACTCAACAATGGTATCGCAGTGGATGTGCATACTGTTTGTCATTGGGCGTGCTTTTTGCGTAGGCGCTCCTCCCGCTTTTTGAGCAAGCATTATCTGAACCAGACGGTTTCTTTCTGCCGCTGCTTCTTTGCGCAATATTTCGTCTTTTTCTCTATCAAAATAGACTGTTCCATCAATAATAGTTTTCTCCGGACGTGCATAGACAGATAGTGGGTTGTTCGTCCAAAGTACAACATCCGCATCTTTTCCTACTTTGATACTACCTACTTTGTGGTCAATACGCATCATTTTCGCTGGATTCAATGTGACGGTTTTCCAAGCATCTTCTTCTGATAAACCTCCATATAAAACTGCTTTTGCCGCTTCTTGATTCAATCTTCTTGCCATCTCCGCATCATCTGAGTTAATGGCAGTCAAAACGCCCGCTTTGTGTAACATCGCCGCATTAAACGGAATCGCGTCTTGCACTTCCATTTTATATGCCCACCAGTCAGAGAAAGTAGAAGCTGCAATTTGACGTTGCTTCATTTTATCAGCCACTTTATATCCTTCCAAAATATGCGTAAACGTATTGACTTTGAAGCCCATCGAATCTGCCACGTTCATCAACATATTGATTTCTGATTGCACATACGAGTGACATGTAATGTGTCTTGTGTCTTCCAAGATTTCAACCAAAGCATCCAATTCAAGGTCTTTTCTTGGTGGTGTTACACCAGTTTTGTTCTTCAAAGCATTGTATTCTTTCCACGCTTTTGCATATTCTTTCGCACGCGTGAAGGCATCATAATAGACTTGCTCAACGCCCATACGAGTTGCCGGGTAACGGTCTGGTGCTGTGGGAGCATTACCTCTTTTGACGTTCTCACCAAGCGCAAATTTGATAAATTCAGGTGCTTGTGGGAATTTTAAATTCTCCGGAGATTCACCCCATTTAAGTTTGATAATCGCAGATTGCCCACCGATACAGTCAGCAGAACCATGCAGTAGCTGTGAAGTCGTTACGCCACCAGCCAATTGTCTGTAAATATTGACATCTTCGGAGTTGATAACATCGCCCTGTCTTACTTCTGATGACACTGTTTCCACTTCATTGATAGATAATAACGCAATGTGCGAATGTTCGTCGATAACGCCAGCTGTCAAGTGTTTTCCTTGACCATCAACTGTTTTTGCTGTTTTTGAAGTTAAATTTTTTCCAATTTTAGCAATTTTTCCATTCTC
>CAYNRA010000146.1:0-3456 GCA_964399465.1 uncultured Cytophagales bacterium | reverse complement strand
ACACCTGCGAAGTGAATTACAATAAAGGCAACAAGGTAATAAATGGATAGTTCGTGTATTTCCTCCATTGTATGTTTATACGCCTTTGGACCATGTTCAATGATTAGCCCCGTGATGAGAGAAATAGCCACAAATACATAAAATAAAGCATACGTAACGTATTTGAATTTCTCCTCTTTCGTCAATTCTTTCTTAAACGGATTCGTGAAAGACATTTCTCCAAAAAAAGGAAGTGCCAAACGGATAGAGTATAGGGCTGTCAAGGCATAACCCAAATAAATATGCCATTGCCACATCGGTTTCCGGCTTTTCTTTGCTAATGTGATGCGTTCGTCTTCTGACAAACTCAAGGAATTATCTGCCAAATAGTTTTCGATAATGGTGGCGACTTCAAATTTGTTCAACCAAGTTAAACGTAAAAAAATGGTTAAAAGTAATCCCAACATACAAAAAGCAATGGCCCAGTGCATGATTCGGTAAACTTTTGAGTACGCTTGTTGCTGCATAGTGAGTAAGAGGGTTAAGGTTCTTTTGTCAAATATAGTGGATTGTATTCATTTTGTACAAATGAAAGAAGTAAATAGATAGATTTAGTTGTGTTTAAAAAAGCCCTATCTTTCAGACTTGGAAAGATAGGGCTTTTTTATGAAGTTTGCGTATGTTTATTCTACTACAAACACAGAATTGGCAAAAAGTAATTTACCATTATGCCAAAATCCTCTGAAAATAGGATCATCCATCATATAAACGATGCTTCCACGACCTTTGGATTCAACACCAAAAAGAAGTGAATTTTTTACGGTATTTTTTACCTTATTTCCTACAAAACCAGTGACGTGGCTGTTCTCTCCAAGTGTTCCAACGTTCCATCCGTTTTTCAAATAATCAAAGCCAAAAACATCTTTTACCAACGTGTAGTAGCCATTTTTATAGCCGTATCCAAGTGGATGTGTATGATCTACCGTGACTTTGTAAATTGCACCAGGAATTTGACTACTGATGGACTCTCTTTCCCGATTACCGAAAGCACGCAAAGGATTTTCATCTGTATTGGCATTCTTTTTTGTAGTTAGTCCGAATCCTTCTTTGTCCGCAAAATATCGATTTACCGACTCCATCACGATGAGTTTTCCTCCTTGGTTTACCCAATCTTGTAGGTATTTTGCTTCACGAAGAAGAGAATTATATCTACCTTCAGGCAAAATGAGAGTAGTGAATTTGGATAAATCGGTTCTATTGAAATAGCCAGCATCAATAATGGTGACTGGGAAGTTAATTTGTTGGTCAAAATAATGCCATACTGAGCCAACAGCTGTTTGTGATGTTCCTTCACCTATGAGTAAGCCAACTTTGGGTTCTTTCAGTGCCATGACATTGTTTGAGCCCAAGTCAAATCCAGCAGCAACCATCCCCGAATAAACGCGATGCAGCGCTAGATTTCTACTTTCTGCTGCTTTTTCGATGATTTGTTCGAAATTAGCAATATGTCCATTTCCTTGGCGCGTAACCAATAGCGTACCATGATCGTATTTTTTACCCTCTACTTCAAACGGCATGGTGTGCATTCTCGCCTTGATTTTATGCTTGTGCATTTCAGCTAAAAATTGAGCTGCTTCAAATGTATTCCAAGGAATAATGTATGCGTACGGAGTCTCTTTTGACGTTGCCTTTACGTACGATGTCTGGGCTGGTTTTGCTGTCGTACCCTCTAACTTTTGGGTTACACCATACGCGTTAAGTCCATACGCATACGGCAATGCCCAAGCAGTGATATCGTAGGTATTGGAGTCTTCCAGAACAGTTGCAGGTTCAAACAAGATTTTAGCAAATGTTCCTTTTGGTTGGAATGTATTGATAATCAAGTCGTTGGATTCTACCTTGAATGACTCATCTTTCAAAGATTGGTAACTATATCCCGTTGATGAAGAGGCTTTATCGGCAAAGCTATATTTGATTTGCAGTTTATCCAAAAGTCCAGTCAAAGCCGATACCTTGGATTCTTGTCCCGCCGTTTTGATGACAAACGATTTATATTTCCCAATTCCTTTGTTGGCTGGTTCTTGAAAATAAGTGACAAACTCAGCGACAGTTTTATCCGCATTGGCTGAAATCGCTTCGAGTGTTCCCATGGTAGCCGTAAAATGATGCTCGATACGCTGAGCCAAGGTAATAGTATCTCCATCTTCTCGGATAAAATTGATGCCTGCTCTTCCTGAGCCACCTTGTTCAAATGTCATCCCGATAGCTCCATTATAAGAAGGGTAGGTATCACCGTAACTTGGATAGAGCAAATCAAAGCTTTCTTTGGTGAAGTACAACCATCCTTTTTTATCGAAATGTTTTTTGTTGTAATCTCCTAAAATTTCTTGGAATTTACGTTGCCAGCCCGTTAGATTTTCATGGTAAGGTTTGGCGGAAGGTGCGAAATAATACGTAGAGTTAGGGCCCATTTCGTGGAAATCACCGTGTAGATGAGGCATCCAGGCGTTGTATAGGCGCATTCTTTGTTGCGTTTCTTTTTGTGTTTGCCAAGCCCAGTCTCTGTTTAAGTCGAAGAGATAATGGTTGAAACGTCCGCCTGGCCAAGGTTCGTTGTGTTCTACTGAGGCAAGCGTAAAGTCAGGAGTTGCGCTTACGTAGCGGTTATACCATTGCACATATCTATCAAAACCATCTGGGTTAAGACAAGGGTCTAGCGCGACGACCGTATTTTTGAGAACACCTTGTGTTAGTTCGTTGGCGGTATTTAAAAGCTCGTAGAGTACTTGCATAGCTGCCTCAGAACTGATGGCCTCGTTGCCGTGAATATTATAGCTCATCCAGGCAATGGCAGGAACTTTGGCTGTCGGTTTTCCTTCCAATAAACCAATGCTTTTGAGGTTATTGGTACGAATGTCTTCTAGTTGGGCTAAATTCGTTTCATTCGCGACGAATGCCACAAGAAGGGGGCGACCTTCGAATGACGTGCCGTAGGAAACAAGTTTGACGCGATTAGGTGCTTGTTGGGCCACATACTCGTAATAGTCGATTACGCGATGATGGAAGGTAAATTTCGTTCCTAGTTCATAGCCCAGAAATTCGGCGGGTGATTGGATTTTCTTCTGAGCTGTAGCGAAGGTACTCGCGGCGAGCAGAAGCCATAGATAAACTATTTTTTTCATAAGAATAAAGAAAGTGGTAAAATGAGAAGTAGCCTATCGGGAAGTTTCTTCTCATGGGGTATTTGTATTGTACAAAAATATGATTTGAAACGATACAAATAACCAAGATTGTTTTTTTTAGCTAGCTAAGGGCATTTTTAATAGAGGAAGCCGTCTTTTTGTGCCGGATTGGAAAGAGGAAGGTAGATTTTTTGTGTAATTGGTACGAATGAAGTGGGTGAGAGGTGTCTTGTGTGAGACGGGATATAGATATTCTCAACGAAAATGCACTATTTTTAGTACTTTTTTGATAAAT
>CAYNRA010000145.1:0-3467 GCA_964399465.1 uncultured Cytophagales bacterium | reverse complement strand
TCACCAAGCTCCATCAAAAAATCAGTTAGAAATTTTCGTACTTCTTTCGCTTCTTTGGTGGTATATCTATCAACACCAACAAAAAAAGTAAGCCATTCTCCTGCCCCGTTTTTCACAAAACCAGCATACGTTTTTACCCCATTTATTGTCCCACTCTTGACATAAACAGGACGTTTGGGCGTGGGTAAACTTTTGACTGTTCCGGAAATTCCCATTCGTGGGATAGTTTTTACAAATTCTTGGAAATAAGGGGTATCAATAATCTGTCCCAAAAACTGACTGTAGCTTTTTGCTTGAACTAAGTTCTGACTTGACAATCCACTGCCATCTTCTAAGCGAAAACTTGACCAATCTATTCCTTGTTTTTGCCAATGAGCACGTAACCTTTCTATACTCTCATCAAATGTAGCATAAGAGTTTTTAGTAGAAAAACTCGCTTTCAAGAGCCCATCGGCATACAAATTAATACTTTCGTGATTACATAATGTGACGATTTCTGAAAGGATAGGAGAAAAAAAATGAACTAAGTGTTTCTCTGGTGAATAGTCAGGAGTTTCTGATTTCGAAAATAAAATAGCGTGAAGTTTCAAGGATTCTTCTAGTTCCGTGCAAAACGTTTTCCAAGGGTTGGGCAATGTCCCTTTGACTGGAAAACGGCTGCTATTTGCAGGTACAGTTCCTGTCAGCGATATCGATTGAGAGAGTGGAGAACTGTATATCATGACTTGATCTCCTGAATCTAGAGGTCCGGTCGTTACTTCATTAAGAATTTGATAATCAAGTAAATTTCGAGAAAAACCAGAAATTTTTGATGGCTTCCCTTCTTGTTTTCCTCCTTCAAAGTAGGTTGTAAAACTATTCTCCGCAAAATTGAAGAATTGAGGTGCAGCCCCGTAATAATTGCCAATATCCCCCCAAATCCAACCGTCTGGAATTTCGGACGAATAGGTAGTCGAAAGACGAATTTGTCCCGAAATTCGCCGAATTCCCTGTGCAAGAAGTACATCACAAATTTCTTTACATACGTCTTTGCTTGGCCATCTGGATGAACCAAACGTTGGGTCTCCTGACGGATATACGACAATATCACCGATTAACTCACTATTCAGAATACTTCCGCTTAGATAAATTGAGGTTGTAAAAGGTTGTTTATTATCTAGTATAGAAAATGCTGTTGCTGTTGTCATGAGTTTTAAAGTAGAGGCTGGATTTATCCACTTTTCAGCATTGAAACCAACAACTTGCTGTTTTTTTGTGTTATTCCAAACGCTCGCTACGACAGTCGAATGCCTCATTTGAAGTGAATTTTGGAATTTTTCTACTTTATTTTGAAGTGAATCGATGGATGTAATAGTAGAAACGAACAGAATTAGTGAAAAAAGCATCTGATTTTTGGATTAGGTACAAACAATACGATGAACAATTATATTGTTATCTTTGCGGTTCTGAAAATAAAATTAATCGATTGGATTCTATCCAACTATATATATATTGAATGAAATTAACATTTTTTGGTGCTGCAAGGCAAGTAACAGGCAGTATGTTCCTGTTAGAATTATCAGATGGATATAAGATTTTAGTAGATTGTGGTGTCAATTTAGACCGTAAGTCAAGAGATGAACAAAGGGAAGAAAGTAAGTTTGGAATATTTCCATTTGAAGCATCCCTACTTAATTTGGTAATTTTAACGCATGCGCATATCGATCACTCAGGTCAAATCCCTAATTTGTATCGTGAAGGGTATGAAGGACAAGTTTTATGCACCAATCCCACGTTAGAGTTAACCGATTTATTACTCCAAGATGCGGCTAGAATCAACCAAAAGAAATTAAAGTCGATACAGAAAAGTAAGAAAAAGTCCAAAAAGACAAAAAGTATTGACAGTGAGGAACTCTATTTTGGCCGGCAAGTTGAAGAGGCCATGTCTAACTTTGTGCCTATTGAATTCGGACGTACGTTCAAGTTTCATGATAGGTGCTCGGTTCAATTTATTCCAGCTGGTCATTTATTGGGTGCAGCACACGTAATTTTAGAAATTTGGGATGAGGGGAAAATCAAGAAAATTTGTTTCTCAGGTGATATAGGAAGACAAAATTATCCTCTACTTGTGGATCCTCAGCCAGTTCCAGACGTGGATTATTTAGTAATGGAAACCACCTACGGGAATAGATACCACCAAGATAAAATTTCTCCAGAAGAAGCATTAAAACGTGTCATCAAAGAAGCATGTATTGATAAACCTGGGCGGCTTATTGTTCCCGCTTTCAGTGTGGGACGTACGCAAGCAATGCTTTATACTTTAAATAAATTGTATGAAAATCATGAAGTTGAGCCAATTAAAGTGTTCACAGACAGTCCATTAGGTAAGGCATCAACCAAAGTGTATGAAAAATATCACCGTCTATTGAATAAAGAAGCAAGGGAGTTCAAGGAAGAAAATGAAAACTTGTTTGACTTTGCCAATTTACACTATCTAGAGTCCACAAAAGAAAGTCAAGATGTTTCAAATCATGGAGAACCCTGCATTATTTTGTCTTCCTCTGGGATGGTTCAAGGAGGGCGTGTAGAATACCATATTGAACAAAATATCGAAAATCCGTATGCAACTATCTTGATGATTGGCTACGCAACAGAGGGAACAATTGGGTATAAATTATTACACAGAGAACAAAAGGAATTGACGATAAATAATAAAAAACACGCAATTCAAGCACAAATCGAGAAAATTGATGTGTTCAGTGGGCATGGTGATTTAAACGATTTGATTAACTTTGTCGAACAACAAAGACCAGAATCACTTAAAAAAGTCTTTTTGGTACATGGAGAAGAATCCTCTATGGAGCATTTTAAAGGTGTTTTGTCTGAAAGAGGTTTTACTAACGTTGAAATTCCTTCCTACCACCAAACATTTGAACTTTAAACCTAGAAGAAAGAAGTATTGATGAGAACATTACTCGAATTCGAAAAACCCATCGCTGACCTTGAAGCGAAATTAGAGGATATGAAAAGACTTGCATCACAAAATAATGTAGATGTGAGTGAAGCAGTTCGTACCTTAACTCAGAGTATCGCAGATTTACGAAAAGAAACTTTTCAAAATTTGACAAGATGGCAACGAGTACAGCTTTCAAGACATCCAGATAGACCCTATACTTTGGATTACATTGAACTAATCTGCCAAGAATTCCATGAGTTACATGGGGATAGAACGGTGAAAGATGACCCTGCCATTGTCGGTGGTTTCGCGAATATAGATGGTCAGTCTGTGATGATTATCGGGCAGCAAAAGGGGCGGAAAACCAAAGAGCGTCAGTACCGCAATTTCGGGATGCCTAATCCAGAAGGATATAGAAAGGCACTTCGATTGATGCGCCTAGCCGAAAAGTTCAATGTGCCTATTGTTACACTTATTGACACTCCGGGTGCATTTCCAGGGCTTGAAGCTGAGGAAAGAGGGCAAGGGGAGG
>CAYNRA010000144.1:0-3604 GCA_964399465.1 uncultured Cytophagales bacterium | reverse complement strand
CCCTTTACGCCAACGTTGCGGGTAAACTGGAAACTTCATCCTTAATTAATCACGCAGTATGAAAAAGAAAAAACAAGTGAGAAGCTATTTCCTCTATTTATTTTTTACTATTTGGGGAATAAATAGTTGTACTATCCGAGAAGACGACCCGGTCGTTCCAAGTTCACAAATCGTAGTTGAAGGCTATCTGTTTGCACATAAACCTGTATCCATTCGTCTAATGGAATCTAGTCCTTTTGGGTTGGATTCTGCTATTTGGGTACCTAACTTACAAATCTCATTGGAAAGCTCCACGGGCAAAAAAATGGTCTTGAACTATTCAGGAAAAGGCGAATATGTGTCTAAACAAACTGAAAAAGTAGAAGGGGCTGGTACAAGCTATACCCTTACTTTTACTTACAAAGGCAAAGAAGTAAAAGCTATAACGACAATACCCGAAAAGCCAAAACAACTGAAAGCATCTTCGTCAAAAATGATTATTCCTCAGGAAATTATTCAGGGGGAAAACGAAAATGTCATTGGAATTGGGAGTTCAACGGGTGGTTCAAAAGGACCCAGTCTCTCTTTATCTTGGCTGAATCCGGAGTCCAATTATTATTCAGTAAAAATTGTAAACACATCTGTCAATCCAGAGCAAATACGCATACTTCCTCCTGGTTTTTTATTAGATAATTTGGTGGGACAGATTCCGCCGAATCAGCGAAATTGGATGACCTTGTATTCCGATCAATTTTATGCGTATGGACGACATGCCCTTATCTTGCTGCGTTTGAATACAGATTATGTCGCTTTGTTTGATACCGAAAATTCGACATCTTTGAATTTAAAAACACCGCCTTCGCTTATTTCCAATGGCTTGGGGGTTTTCACGGGAGTTAATTCGGATACACTTTATGTGGATATTTTAAAGAAATGAGTGCGAACTTTACCAAGATAAATAAACTGGAAGAACAACGTGCCTCCTTTTTTTATCTCTTGAATTACCAAATTTTCTGATAGCGATTTTAAGCTACGTTGCAGTAAGTTTTGGACAGATTGGTAATTAATTTGCAGGATTTGCGCTATTTCGGGGAGTGATACATTTTCGTAGAAGCGGAGGTGTATCACTTCCCTTTGTTTGGGGGGTAATGAGGCAATTACTTGGTGAACCTTGCGTATATCTTGTTCTCTTGCTTCTTCTCCAATGATCCATTCAATGGTATTTGGTACCGAAAGTGATGCATCGATGATATCATCCCATTCGTCATTTGCTTTCTTTTTGAGTTGATCGTATAATTTATTTCGAAGGCTGGCAAGTAAATACGCTTTGACTTTTCCTTCGTTTTGGAAACTCGATTTTCGTTCATAGAGTTGCACCATCAGATCATGAAGAGCATCTTGAACAACTTCTCTATCGCCACAAATTTTCAATCCGTATCGAACTAAATCACTGTAAAAAGCATCGTATATATATTTATATACTTTTGAATCTTTTTGATTTAAACCTTGCCAAATTTGTTTTTCTTGCATGCTGTCAATGAGAGGTAGTTATTTTTCCTCCTTTTAATACAAAAGATCTATCTGTTGTTTACTTTATCTCGCTTCCATTCATCACTCAGTGAAGTAGATAAATTTCGGGGTAAATTCGGGTGCGACATTTGCCAAAATTCGACTCCATTTGATTTATGTTTATATCTCACAACTTTCCATTTTCCTGAAAAAGTCCATAAGAAAGAATCTGTCATTTCGATTGTACTCGTATCCTTAATTGAACCATGAAAAGGCTGGTTATTTTGTAATTTCAAAAAAAGCTTTGAGAAGTAGGCTCCGTAGTACTCGTCTGGCATAGCCCAACCCTTCTTTGCATTTAAAGGCGCTAATTTTTTTTCCCAATATATAGTCGCTGCATTCCATTTACACCGATTTAACTCCAAGCAATTCGCTATAAAAAGAAACATCCAAACAAGTGAGATTGTGTGTTTGCCTTTTATTTTTTCAGCAAATAAGACCCAAAAAGAAGCCCAATAGGCAAGAATATAGATTCTATATCTATCAGGAATCATCGTTGGATGAATTTCACGATATAGGCTAAGTCCTAGAAAAGTCCCAAGACAAAATAACTGTAATCCAATGGCAACTAAATAATGAGAAGGTAACTTGGAGCGTAATTTCCCTATTTCACGAATAAAAAAAAGTTGTAAACCAACTACTAGGATAACAACCAGTTTAAGTACACTTGGCGAGGTAATAAAACCAAAACCACCAGACATCAACCATACAAAAGATTGAATGATAGAACGAATATCAGCCACCACTTCTTTACCTCCAGTATTTCCTGGGAGTAAACTCAATAAAATAACAAGTATGCCTAACCAAATCAGTACTATTTTGTACTTTTTTCTGTAGGTAAGTATCAGAAGTAAAACCATCCAAAGGACAAGTCCATTCCCGCTTGATAAATAAGCACTAATTCCAGATAAAGAACCTAAAAATAGAGAAAGTACGGAATTTCCTATGCTAAAGAAGTAAATAGAGAGTAAAACAAAAGCAAAAATGACCATGTGTTGGCTACTACACAAAGCCCAAGAGGCATTTTCGTACAAAGAAGGGGAGAAAAATAATACCAAAAAGATTGCACGTTCACTCTGTTTTTCTTTCCAAAGCGATCGACTTATAAATAACAAAACCACAATAAATAATAGAAGGTTAAAAACTATGGTAGCTGTTAGATAGTCAGAACCTGCCCACCTATAATTCAACCAAATAAATGCTTTGTGTAAGAGAAGTTGATGTTCATTATGCTGTTGAAAAAGGAACGATGTATCTCCATCTGGTAAATACAAAATAGGTATCATCGCAAGGTCGTCCCGAAAGGGAATACCTGAAAAATAGATAAAAAAAAGAATAAAAAAAGGGAGTGTTCCTATTAAATACACTCCATATGAGGCAAAGTCTTTCCTACTGGTAATTAGACGATTCATGGCTGTTTTATATCTTAATGTAATTGGGCACAACTTTATTTCAAAACCTCAATTTTACCACTTTGAACTTCAAAATCACTACCTCCAAATCGATACTTTAATTGATATGTATAGATACCGTTGGGTACGGATTGGTTATCTTTCAGATTTTTTCCATCCCAAAGAAATCCGTTGGTTGATGTATTTTGCCAAACTAGTTGACCTAAACGATCGTATATTTGTATGTGAAATTCGGTAAACTGAAACGGATTAGAAACTTCAAAAAAGTCATTCACTCCATCATTATTGGGGGTAAAAACAGTGGGTAGAAAAGGATAGACACGAGGTTTCAGTTTTACTCGATTGGATCGAACAGTTTGGGGAGGCGTAGCACGCAAATCTAAAAAGTCAATTTGTGCTTGTACATAATATACGATTTCGCTATTTGCCGCTACATTCTCTACGGTAAATGCCCCGCTTGTAATATTGTCTGCGACCTTCTCATCCACTCCTGTTTCTGAAACCTTCCAAATAGAATAGCTCACTTCTGTTGGAACATTAAAAAATAGCTCATCCCAAAAAAGATTGGTTATACCCGATTCCAAAAATAAGGCGCAGATGGGAGCAGAAAACTGTGATTCGGTTTGGCAGCCTCCTTCAAAAGT
>CAYNRA010000143.1:0-3632 GCA_964399465.1 uncultured Cytophagales bacterium | reverse complement strand
AAAAATATCGAGGATAACAATCAAAACAGAACACGCTTTTTTATTATTTCCCGTGATTTCGTAAATCAACCAAGTGGCAATGACAAAACAACGCTCATCGTTCGCTTGCCCGATACAGATAAACCCGGTGTACTCGCTGAATTCTTACAAGATTTCAAGCAAGCAGGTATCAATTTAACTAAAATTGAAAGCCGTCCTTACAAAGGCGATGAGGCCTTCAACTTTTGGTTTTTCATCGAATTTTTAGGCTACTTTGAAGATGAACACTTCAAACTTGCTGTTGAAAAATATAAAACCTTTATCAAGGTTTTAGGAAGCTATGTGCGTAATGCATAAAATTTTACACTTTTATACCGCAAACAGATATGAATCTTTTTCTATCTGTTTGCGCATATTTCAACTTTAATTCGTCCAAAACTGATGAAAAAATTACATCTTCTCTATCTTCTACTATCTTCATTTATTGGAATTGCACAAACAGCGCCTTCACAAAAAATTACAATAAACTTGAAGGGAGCACCTAATGGAAAGTACGTGCAACTCGCACACTATTATGGAAATAATCAATATATAAAAGTGGACTCCTCTCTCGTTTCTGAGAATCAAATTATATTTTCTTCCGATGAACCTTACAAAGGAGGCGTTTACCTTTTGGTTTTATCTCCAGATCAATATTACGATTTTGTAATTAGTGGCGATGAACCAAATTTTTCTTTCTCCGCAGACACTACTGACTTTGTACAATCGGTAAAGTTCACAAATTCGAAAGAAAATGAAATACTTTTTTCGTACAGAAAATACATTGTGAATAAATCAAACGAAGCACGAAGCCTCAGTGAGCAAATTGGTAAAGAAGCAGATTTTTCAAAAAAGAAAGCGCTGCAACAAAAATTAAGTACGTTGCAAAAAGAAGCAGCGGAAGAATTGAATAAAATAATTCAAACGAATCAAACACTGTTTTCTTCCAAAGTATTAAAGGCAAATATAGATCCTAAAACACCTGAAACACTTCCTACTCTACCCAATGGGCGCCCAGACTCAACATACCTTTTCAACTATTACAAAAACCACTTTTTTGACAATATTGACTTCTCTGACGAACGTTTTCTACGCACACCCGTCCTTCAAACACGTGTCGAAAGATATTTCAAAGATTTAGTCTACCAAGTCAGTGATTCCATCATTACTGACTGTGACCGTGTACTTGCCCTAGCTCGAAAAAATCAAGATATCTACCGTTTTGTATTATGGCAGCTAGCGAATAAATATGAAAATACAGAAATTGTTGGACTAGATGGAGTTTTCGTTCATCTTGCTGAAAGTCATTACTTGAAAAATGCAACCTGGCTTGATGAAAAACAGCGTCAATCATTCACGAATCGGGTGAAAGTACTAAAACCATTAATAACTGGTAAGGTTTTCCCGACCCTTGTCCTACAAAATGCGCAAGGGAATAGCGTCGACGTTGCACAACAAAAAGCAAAATACAAAGTAGTCTTGTTTTATAGCCCAGATTGTGGACACTGCAAAGAAGCAGCACCCAAACTTATGCAATTTCACGCTTCATATGGAAAAGCAAACAACGTACTTATTTATAACATAAGTATTGATTATGAGCAAGATAAATGGAAAAAATTCATAGCTGACTATCAAACAGAACCACTTATCAACCTTTGGGATGCCAAGCATACCTATGTATTCAGAGATAATTTTGATGTATATGCAACACCTACCTCCTATATTTTGGATGATCAAAATCGAATTATTGCCAAACGGATACCTGTTGAAGAACTAGAAAGATTTCTTCAATTTTACGAAAGAAAAAATAAACAATAGACCCAAAAAAGGCAGTTACTGATGAAGTAACTGCCTTTTTTAATTAAGATAGTCGGATTAAATTAATTTCCATCCATCTCTAAATTTACGTCCTACAAACTGGTTTGCAGCTTCGAAATTGGTAATTTTCATATTTTCCCCATCCCAAAGTAAACGTTTTCTTCCTTCAAATTTCATTCGTCCATTTTCTCCTGGGGTACCCAAACCGTAACTTCTTATAGCTAAATTACCCATAAGAACAGTTTCAGTTAAAGGGCCTGAGTAATCAAATGAAGAAGTTAAAGCTTTGTGTTCTTTTGAATTAAACCCAGCTTTGATCGCTTTTGCCCAAGAAACATGGTGGCCGTACTCAGGCAGTTGTTCGTTCGGATTTGACGTTTTAAAATCTTTTGGCATTTCTAGTTTTGTTCCATTTTTCAGGTATAATTTAGGTGTTAAACCATATGTTCCACACGTCATTATTCCTTTTGAACCAATCATCATCACGCCATTTGCACTGCCAACCTCACCAATATCTTCGTTAGCTGGAATTAAATCCGGGTGGAAAGGGCGAATTCCACCGTCGTACCAAACCATGGTTATATCTGATTTATTTTTCTTTGTAGCAGGGAACTTCAACTGCACATGCGAGGATGGAGGGCAACCTTCTGGAATATATTCTGGGATCCAATCCTTGGTAAACACTTGCCCTACGCTACATTCAACCTCTGTAGGATAACCCAATTCCAAAACTCGGAAAGGTGGATCAATCAAATGGCAGCCCATATCTCCTAATGCGCCTGTTCCAAAATTCCACCAACCTCTCCATTTGAATGGATGATATAACGGGTGATAGTCCACGTAATCAGCTGGGCCGATGAATAAATCCCAATCTTTTTGACTCATTGATTCCGGCAAAACAGGTTTATCTGTTGGAACTGGAATTCCTTGCGGCCAAACTGGTCGGTTTGTCCATACATGTACTGTATCTACCGTACCAATAAGTCCTTGATTAAACCATTGCACCATTTGTTGCTGACCCGGGTTAGAAGCACCCTGGTTTCCCATTTGCGTCACAATTTTATACTTTCGCGCCGCTTCTGTCAACATGCGTGCTTCGTAAATATTATGTGTCAAAGGTTTTTGTACATAAACATGAATGCCAAGTTGCATAGCAGCCATGGCAGCAATACCATGTACGTGATCAGGTGCTGAAATCGTGACAGCATCAATTTCACCTTTCATTTCATCGAACATCACCCGGAAATCTTTGTAGAATTTCGCGGTTGGCCATTTTTTAATGGCAGTTGCGCAACGGTTTGTGTCCACATCACAGAGTGCAACTACGTTTTCAGCCCCATTATTAAAAGCATTATTAATATCTGACCATCCTTTACCTCCAGCACCAATAGCGGCAATATTTAATTTGTCACTCGGAGCGATAAAGCCCTTTCCAAGTACATGTCTTGGTACAATAAAAAAGCTTCCAGCTGCAAGAGCTCCTGTCTTTAGGAAATCTCTGCGCGAAGAAGCAGGCGTAGTTTTTTTGTCCATAATCGTGTAATAGGTTTGAATAAATTGAATACAATTTACTCAATTATTTTACGAATCGAATATGAAATGAATAATTTCTTGATTGACTTTGATTTATCGAAGATTACAAGCTACTAAAAGACGGTTTTTAACGACGAAGACAAAATATTTTTTTTAATCAAGTCATATAATCTTCTTTAAACACATGCTGTATCTAGAACAGCTGAGAGTAAATCCGCGTAGCTTTTCAGCCACTGACTGAACGCATTATTTCACAACTGTAG
>CAYNRA010000142.1:0-3684 GCA_964399465.1 uncultured Cytophagales bacterium | reverse complement strand
CCAAGTGCCAAAAGAAAAAGGATAGGTAAAAATCGGGTCATAGTTCTACTTGATTAATGTCCGGAAAACGGCTGTTTTATCAGGTGCAAGTTGGGTCAATACTTTATATGCTTGTTGTTTTGTTTCGGGCGTTGATTCGGAGAAAATTTGTACAAATTCCTCTGCTTTTGCCGTAAAAAATGAACTAAACAAAACGATATTTCCTCTTTTCTGTTGTACCTCACGCATCTCTGTAAGCAGTTTCATTACTTTTTCTTGGCTATCAATAATATCGGAGGCGAAATCATCTAAAATAAGACGATGGTAGGTATAAAGTGCCTCCCGAAACGAAGCAAGCTGCTGATTTTGAAGGTTTTCGAGTAGCCAATAACGATTTCTCGTATCGCCACGTTGTTGCCAGCCAGAACTTGCATCTGTGGCTAAATTCACCACATTGAAAGCCCGCTGTAACAAGGAATTTCCACCGAATTTAGAAAATGTATCGTAATCTACTGCCAGCGCAATGAGCGAATAATACGCAAGCATGGATGTCAGGTTATTGGTAAAACTTTGTTCATTGAACACCATCAAGCGTTCTTCTGGCGCGAATGAAAATTCGAAATTTCTATCAATGTATTGCAAAACGACGGTTTCGTACATAGAGCCATATACCGGCCGAATGATTTGTAATTGGGCATTTCCGGCAAATACATTTTGTCTTGGCGACTGTAATATGTTGATAATCAGGTTGCATTTGATTTTTTCATGTGGGGCGAAAATATCATTTGTCCATCGTTGGTTGTTCATGAAATTTGCCACGGCAACCTTAAATTCTTCCAAGACAGCATTGTCTGTGACTTGTTTGGATGTCATTTGATTGTAGTTGACACTCACGGTACAGTTTAATTCCTGCGCCCAACTGCTAGAAATGGAGGACAAGAAAAGAAGAAAGAAAGCAGGAATGTGTAAGAAACGAGGAGAAAAATTCATGCGAAAAAATGGTTGATGGTATAATGCAGAATATCCCAAGCGACTTCTTTTTTGGGTTTCAGCGGAAAGTGTGTCCATCCGTTTGGACGTGACAAAATAGCGATTTTATTGGTATCATAACGAAAGCCCGCCCCTGAATCTTGCAAGGAGTTCAGGACGATGGCATCAAAGCGTTTTTTTTCGAGCTTTTCTTCTGCATGGGCTGCTTCATTGTTTGTTTCGAGTGCAAATCCAATATGAATTTGTCCTGCTTTTTTGTTTGCACCAAGGGTAGCAGCAATGTCGATGGTTTTGTGTAATTCCAAGGAAAGTTCAGTCGCTTTTTTCTTTATTTTTTGAGATGCAACGAAAGCCGGTCGATAGTCTGCTACGGCTGCAGTCAAGATGAGAACGTCTTGGTCAACTTGTTTTTCCAGACAAATTTGAGCCATTTCTTCCGCGCTACGAACGCCGTAAAACGTCACGTTTGCGGGTGGATGTAATGAAACGGGGCCAGAAACCAATGTCACGTTTGCACCTGCCCGAGCAAACGCATCGGCGAGTGCATATCCCATTTTTCCAGTAGAATAATTACTGATATATCGAACGGGGTCGAGGGCTTCTTGCGTTGGCCCAGCCGTGATGAGCACTTTTTTATGAACGAGCGCAGGAATCGTCTGAAAGTGTTTTTCCAATGCGTATAAAATATGTTCGGGTTCAGCTAATCGACCTTGCCCGACAAGTCCGCTGGCGAGTTCTCCGTGTCCTGCTTCCAAGATAAAGTGACCATCCAAGCGCAGTTGTTCGCGATTTCGTTGGGAGGTTGGGTGGCTATACATGTCTAAATCCATTGCGGGAGCGAAAAATACGGGGCATCGCGCAGATAAAAATACAGCCGAGAGCAAGTCATCACATATTCCATGCGCACATTTTGCCATGAAATTAGCAGTAGCAGGGGCAATCAAAAGAATGTCCGCCCAAAGCCCTAATTCCACGTGATTATTCCAAGTTCCATCGTGTTCGTTGGTATAACGGGTAAGAACAGGATTTTGAGATAACGTGCTTAAAGTCAAGGGAGTAATGAATTGAGTGGCAGATTCCGTGAGAATGACTTGCACTTCTGCACCCGCTTGTTTGAGAAGTCGGACAAGTGGGGCGGCTTTGTAGGCGGCAATACTACCACATACGCCCAAAAGAATTTTCTTATTTTTCAGAGGTTCAGACCAAGAAAAATCCATAAAATTGGAATTAAAGGATGAAACACAGCTACAAAGCAAATGGATAGGGGGCATCAAACCAAACATTCGCCTAGATAAACCATGCGAAATGTATATTTTAAAAAAAAAGCAAACACATTGTAATTTTTTTGAACAGATGAACACTAACTCAGAAATAATTTGAAGTATATACGCTTTTCCCGAATGGTATCAACGGAGTTATGAATGAAAAAGAGTTTTTGGCTTTAATTAAAGAAAATAACAAGCTGATTTCGCATCTCTTGCATCTCTATCTGGATAACAGAGAAGAGAAAAAAGACATGTACCAAGAAATTATGGTACAGGCTTGGACGGGTATAGAGCGCTTCAAAGCGGAGGCTAAGTTCAGTACATGGCTATATAAAGTTGCTCTGTTCACTATTTTAACAGCCAAACGGAAGGAGAAAAAAGTAAAATGGGTGTCTATAGATGGAATAGAAAAGAGCTCAGAAGTGGAAACTTCTAGCACAGACCAACGCGAAGTTTTGATACAAGCCATTCGCCGTTTATCTGAAGTAGATAAAACACTTTTAACGATGCATTTGGATGGCTTTTCAAATACAGAAATTGCTGATTTTATGGGTATTACGCTCAATAACTGCCAAGTTAAATTACATCGAGTAAAAGAACAAGTGACAAAAATGATTCAAAAAAAATAAGTATGGATTTACAAGAACTTTGGTCGCAGGAGCCAGAAAGAGAGGATATTCAGCCCACCATTTTACCTAAAAAGGGAAAACATCCTTTGCAGCAACTTAGGAGGATACTTTGGTTGCATTTGGTGTATGTTTATCTTATCTCTTTGGGTTATTTATTTCTTATTTATTCCGTAGATGAATTGTATTTACGTTTGATTATCAGTGTAGTAGCATCTTTTAATGGATTTTATATTTGGCGTACGCATCAATTGTTAGCAAGTCAACACACGATTGGTTTGGACACTTCTATGTCTCTGTTGCAAGTTTTGAAGGAACAATATAGTTTGATTACTCAATTTATCAAGCAAAGTGAAAAAATGGGTCTGCTTTTCTATCCAATTAGTGCAGCAGGAGGGATGATGTTTGGGGCGGTTTCTGGTTCAGGAAAACCACTGACTACCCTTTGGTTGGAAGCTTGGTTTTGGCCGACACTGTTGGTATTGGCTTGTATTTTAACTCCCCTTAGCCATTATTCCGCGAAATGGATGAATAAAAAAGCATTTGGAAAGCATTTAGATAGAATTGCGTCTATGATTCATGAATTAGAACAAGTAAATACAGATACAGAACAAAATGGAAAAATCGTATAACAAATGGTTGTATGGCGCTTTTGTCGCCCTCAGTGTGTATTATGCAATCCGTGGTGATTGGAGTAGTACATGTATGAATTTAGGTATTGCCCTCGTCTTTGACCCGTTCAATCAAGCGCAAAAATGGGGAGAAAGGCCACTTTGGCAGCGCGTTTGGTTGATTGTCCATTTGGCAATTCTAGCTGGAGTATT
>CAYNRA010000141.1:0-3693 GCA_964399465.1 uncultured Cytophagales bacterium | reverse complement strand
ACAAAAAAAGGAGAAATCATTGAAATTGAGGGCAATACAACTATTCCAACAGGAGCAATTCCAGCAGGTATCGTTGATAAAGCACAAGATTTGTTTCCTACCGCAAGTGTTATCGGCTGGGAACTGGAAGACAGAAAACAAGAAGCCTATCTTTCCAATCAAGTTTCCTTAATATTCGATAAAGAAGGCGTTTTCCTTCGCATAGACGACTAATTACGAACAAATTATCATTTTCATTTATTAACTAATCATCCAAAAAATGAACAAATTATTTTTAATCCCAGTCGGGATGTTAGCTACTGCATTGTTTTCTTGTGAAGCAGATCAAACACTTGTTGCTCCAGTGAGTGACAATAATGTAGTTCAAGAACAAGAAGCGAGTACATCGTCTGACGACAACTCTTCTTCATCAAATGATCAGAAACTACTCATAACTGAGCTTCCAACAAGTATTCAGACCTATATTTCTACCCAATATCCTTCTGCTCAATTCATTTATGCAGAAGCCGAAACGAAAAATGGGACTATTTACGAATACGAAGTTTTACTACTCGATGCGGGACAATTGAAAAAAGTCACGTTTTCTTCGACAGGTGTTTTCAAGAAAGTTTCGCTAAAAAATAAGAGTAACGAAAATTACGTATCAGCAGAAAGTATCACGAATGGTGCAATAGGACAAGACTTGGCACTCCGTTTTCCAGGTTATCTTTTTATCTATGCAAAGCAAGAAATAGAGGACGATTATGCATATCAATTAATTACCAAAGTTACGATTCGATACAATCAAACAGAGATTGAGACGTATTATTCGGAAGAGAACAAACTTCTCTATTTAGACATCGAAGGCAATTCAGAGGAGAGTTACTTTACTACTTTGTCCACGTTACCTGTCGCGATTCAAGACTATATACAAACTACGTTTGCAGGTGCTACATTTGTAAAAGCAGAGGCAGAGGGAATCAACGGAGAAATTATGCTGTATGAGGTGAAAATTCAAACAGTGAATGAAGAGATCTCTATTTTGTTTGATGGCACAGGTCAATGGATTTCACAGCGTCAGAAAAAAACTTACACCCAATCTGGAAATTCATCTAAATATGTAAGTTTATCGGAACTTCCTGCTTCTGTTCAGTCGCATTTGACCGCAAATTACGCAGGATTTACATTTTTGAAAGCGGAAGTAAGCCGTAAAAATGGACAAATTGCGTACTACGAAGTGGATATTCGTTTCAACGGGCAAGAATGGGAAATTAAATACAGTGCTACGGGTCAATTTATTTCGGCGAAACAAGATTAAACAAACAAACGTCAATCTGTTTGGAACAGATTGACGTTTTCATTTCCTTTTTATATGAAAAACAATTCCTCTTTTTTACAAAAACTCTTCTTTCTTCTCCTTTTGTCGAATGCATCGATTGGGCAAGATTTATTGGACGAATTAGATAAAAACATCGAAGTGCCAAAGCAGTTCAGCATAGCGACGTTCAAATCGACACGCGTCATTAATGGACATTCGGTAGAAACGATGGCAAAAAAACACTTGGATTTCCGGATTGCCCACCGTTTTGGCACGCTCGGAAATGGGGCATACGAACTTTGGGGTTTGGATAATGCAACTATGCGAATTTCTTTGGAGTATGGATTGACAGACAGACTGATGGTGGGAGTCAGTCGAAGTAGTTTACAGAAAACATACGATTATTTGGTCAAGTACAAACTTGTAAGACAATCTACTCAAAAAGGAAGTCCTGTTAGTATCACAGCAATTGCTTTGGCGGATGCCATTACGTTGGAATCCTCTCCTTCTTTTCTATTTTACAGGAATATCGAGCGATTTTCGTATGTAGGTCAATTGCTTATCGCCCGCAAAATGAATGAAAATTTATCCTTGCAATTATCTCCTACCCTTTTACACAGAAACTCCGTTGAAGATTTAGGAGAGGCGAATACATGGGCAGTTTTGGGTGTAAGCGGTCGCATGAAACTCACGAAACGTACGTCTATTAATGGCGAATATTTCTACCGTGTTCCACTTGAAAACGGTAGAATTGGTGTTATTTCTCCAACTTCTCTATACAGAAATTCTCTTTCGATAGGATTTGATATTGAGACGGGAGGTCACGTTTTTCAGTTACATTTTACCAATTCTGTTGGAATGGTTGAGCGCCAGTTTCTTGTCCAAACAGACGGTCGTTGGCTGAAAGGCGACGTACATTATGGCTTTAATATTTCCAGAACCTTTAGTTTCGATAAAAAGAATAAATAATATGAAAAATTTCCTCACAATTCTCTTTTTCACAAGTTTTGCCACTTCCCTTTTTGCACAGAATCAATGGATTTGCAAAGATGGCACTACGAGTTTTTTTTCAGCGACAGCCGTAGAAGACATCTCGGCAAAAAACAAAAAAGTAGCTTCGTTATTGGATATTTCGTCCAAGGAAATCGTCGTCAAGATGTATATCAACCAATTTCAATTCACGAATCAGTTGATGGAAGAACATTTTAATGAAAATTATTTGGAATCAGACAAATTTCCGACTTCGGTATTTCAAGGGAAAATTCAGGAAGATATTGACTTTAAGAAGGTAGGCGAATACCCTATTTCTGCTATTGGTACATTGCAAATGCACGGCATTTCAAAGAAAACGCGTATTTCAGGAAAAGTAAAAGTAGAGAAAGGGAAAATAACGTTGGATGCCAAATTTGATGTTTTGCTCCCTGAATTTGGCATTGAAGTTCCGAGTATTGTGGTGGCGAAAGTATCCGAAAAGATGGCTGTCACCAACCACTTTATTTATTTACCCAAACCCTAAAAAATAGGGTTAATGGTTGCCGTAATTTAACTCTCCCGCCTCCACGGAGACACGCAACAGATTTTGTTTTGGAGGAAGCGGACACGTGGCAAACGGGGTAAAAGCACATGGAGGATTGTACGCTTTATTGAAATCAATGACCGTATATCCTGTTTTATCTGGCTTGGGAACATAGAGAAATCGGCCAGCTCCATAGGTTGTTTTCTTGTTCGTTTCATCACCAAAAAGCAAAAAATATTCTTCTTCACCGCCATCCAACACGTCTATGGCGTGTTTTTTACCATTCAGTTCAAAAATTAATTTACCCGGACAATTCTGTTTGGCGATTCTTCCTGTCACGTCTAAAATATCAATTTGCTTGTTTTCGTACGCAACAAATGTAGCTTTTACCCGGTATTTTTCTTGTATCGGAAAATAATCAATTCCTGTAAATTCCTTGAGGAACGGGCTTTCTAGGTCACGCAGCCGAATGGCAAATTTTTCTCCTCGTTGAATAATAAACCAGCGAAGCGACCGATACGCCATTTGTGTCATGGGTACAGTTGGATAAATCAGTAACGGCTGTTTATCTCCTGAGGAAGGAAGCCCGACGTCCACGCCCGGCTTTAGTTGGATAAAGACAGAATCATTTTGGACAATAAACTGTCCCATTTGCGATTCAGCAAGTCCGTCAGGAAAAACAATATCGTTTGAGGCATCTGTACCGAACGAATTAGTACCTGGGTTCAACCAAAATAGACCTGCTAGATTGAGCCAGCCATCCTCACTTTTTAGGTCTTGGATGCGTTCATTTCTCCATTGAAGCAATGCCTGTTCATACGAAGGTGTTTGCGCCTGAGCCACAAGAAGAGATGACAGAAAGAGAAGAGTGGTAGATACG
>CAYNRA010000140.1:0-3694 GCA_964399465.1 uncultured Cytophagales bacterium | reverse complement strand
GTGACAATTGCAACCAACATGGCTGGTCGTGGAACGGATATTAAACTTACCCCTGAGTCAAAAATGGCGGGTGGTTTAGCGATTATCGGTACAGAAAGACATGAATCTCGCCGCGTGGATCGCCAGTTGCGTGGTCGTGCAGGTCGCCAAGGAGACCCAGGATCTTCTCAGTTCTTCGTAAGTTTGGAAGACAATTTGATGCGCTTATTTGGTTCAGACCGCATTGCGAAAGTCATGGATAAAATGGGTATGGAAGAGGGTGAAGTAATCCAACACTCGATGATTACGAGCTCCATTGAACGCGCCCAACGCAAAGTGGAAGAAAATAACTTTGGCATTAGGAAAAGACTCATCGAATACGATGATGTCATGAATGTACAACGGGAAACCATCTACAAAAGACGTAGAAATGCCTTGTTTGGAGAGCGTCTTTCGTTGGATATTGCCAATATTCTATACGATACGTGTGCGTCTATCATCGAAAATACAGCGGGTAATTTTGACGAATTTGAGCTTAGATGTTTGCAAAAGCTTGGTTTCCAGCCAACTATCACGCGAGAAGAATTTGCAAAGAAACCCAAAGACTTAGCCAATCAAGTCTATCAACAGGCAGAAGCGCATTACAATGCGAAGAACAATGCGGTTGCCCAAAATATCATTCCAGTACTCAAACAAGTAGCCGAAGACAGACAGGCGCTTGTCAATGAGCCATTTATGGCAATCATTGGAGATGGAACACAAAATATTGCTGTTTTCTGTGACATCCAAAAAACGGTTGAGACGGCAGGTAGAGAACTAGTCATCGAGATGGAAAAAAGCATTTCATTGACTGTCATTGACCAAGAATGGAAAGAGCATTTACGTGATATGGACGACTTGAAACAGTCGGTACAAAATGCTTCGTACGAACAAAAAGACCCACTTTTGATTTACAAATTTGAAGCTGTGGAGCTTTTCCAGAACTTCCTTACAAAAGTAAATGCACAAACAGTTGAGTTTTTGATGAAAGCGGGTGTAGTCGAATTGCGTTTCCAACAAATGGCTCCTCCGAAAGTAGAAACTCCTAAATTATCTACAAATAAAGCGGAAGAAACGGCGAAAGCAACAATGTTAACGCCTGCCAAGTCGCAGAAAGTAGCGAATAGAAACGACCGTGTTAGTGTTCAGTACAGCGATGGTACGGTGAAACGCGATGTAAAATTCAAAAACGTAGAAGATGACGTATTGGCAGGGAAAGCCGTCATCGTAGACTAAAACATCCTTATTAACACAAAGAGCCGAATGAGTCCCTTCTCATTCGGCTTTTTTGTGTGCTTACCTTCTTATTTTCCAATTTCAACACCTCATCTAGACAAAATCATTCCTTTTCAACGCTAAAATTTAACTCCAATAGCTTCATAGGACTTTAGGTAAAAATACGTACCTTTGTGGTCGGTTACAAAATAGAGTTCAGAATAAATCAATTTTGAACGAATGAGAACCAACAAATCTACAAGCAAAAAAGCTTTGAAAAACGACTGACAACAATAGCTTCCTTACTGTCAGTGGCTTTTGAAAGGTATTTTTGGTTTGAATTGTTGTTTTTTTAGTGTTTTTATTGATACTAATCAAAATACTCATTACCTTTGCAGCCCGAATATAGTAGAAAGAATTAGCATCCATAATAGTAAATAGAAATGGCAAAGAAAGGAAATCGTGTTCAAGTAATCCTTGAATGTACTGAGCATAAAACAAGTGGTCAGCCAGGTATGTCTCGTTATATTACGACAAAAAACCGGAAGAATACGACAGCTCGTTTGGAATTGAAAAAGTATAACCCAATCCTTAGAAAGGTAACGGTTCACAAAGAAATTAAGTAATTTCGTTTCTTCTTCTCGGAAGAATAGAACGAAATATTTTCTCACATTAAAAACATAGACAGACATGGCAAAGAAAGTAGTCGCAACTCTACGTGATAAAACAGCCGCGAAAAGCTTCGCGAAAGTAATCAAAGCCGTTAGATCTCCTAAGACAGGTGCTTACACCTTCAAAGAAGAAATGGTTTCTGTAGAACAATTGCAAGAAGCATTGAAAGCGTAATTTACCTTTCACACTAAAAAGCCTCTGACTTCCTCAGAGGCTTTTTTTATGATACATCGACAAATGAAACAAGCCCTTCGTTTTTCTCTTTCTATCCAAGTATCACCCGAAGACCTCGATGAACTGCAACACGTGAATAATACCGTGTATCTACGGTATATCCAAGAAGCAGCCATCGCTCATTGGTACCATGCCGCTCCCGCAGAAATCGTGGAGGCGTACCGTTGGGTTGTTCGAAAACACGAAATCACGTATTTTAAACCCGCATTTGTCAACGAAAATTTACAAATAACCACTTGGATTGATGCCTTTCAGGGCGTTACGTCCGTCAGACATTATACCATTCATAGAAATGACGACCTTCTTGTAGAAGCAACCACTACCTGGATTTCACTAGACGCCACTTCCCTCCGACCCAAACGAATCCTAACCGATTTGTCTCCATTTTTCTTTCTCGGCTAAAGCAAATGCGTGGGTTTTTCATCAAAAATACATGCCCAAATATGTGAATATACATCTGTGGCTCTTTGAAAATCAGGGGCGATAGGACGGGTAGAAAACAACAAAGGATGGTATTCTTCGCTTACTTCCGACGAACCATGTGACCCACGAATCAAGGAATCATCCAATGGAATAACATCCATCAAATACCGAAAACCTAGCTTTTTTCGAGCTAATTTATACGCAGCTCGTAGCTTAATCAATGGGTTCGCCGGATTCATAAACATCTCTACTGGGTCATATCCAGGTTTGCGGTGAATATCGACAATACGTGCAAAATCAGGTGCTTTTTTGTCGTCTAACCAATAATAATACGAAAACCAGCTCGTCGGTGTTGCCATTAATACCAAATCACCCGAGCGTTCATGTGCCAAACCCATCGCTTTTTGTTCTTCTTTATCCAACACTTTGGCAACCTGCTTTTTCGATGCAAATACGTTTTTTAAAGCTATTAAATCTGTTCCTTCTTTGGCATAAATATGCGCAATTTGGTGATCGGCAACAGCAAAGGCCTTTGAAGCACCAGCATCTAGTAATTCCTTCCCATTTTCCTCACGAATTTGGATATATCCGTTTTCGCGTAAAATTCGATTGACTGCCAACGCCTCATGAACGGGAGAAATACCGTATTCAGACAACAAAATAATTTCTGCATCTTGCTTTTCGTAATACTGATACAATTGTTTGACAACCGCATCAATCTCCCCTAACTCTTTCGAAATCAACGACTTATCTGGGCCGAATTTTTGCAAACAATAATCCAAATGAGGTAAATAAATCAGAGTAAGCGTTGGATTATGTCTTTTATCCACCTCCATAGAGGCATCGGCAATCCATTGTGTTGATTTGATATTGGCTTGCGGCCCCCAAAAGTTAAACAGAGGAAATGTTCCTAGTTTTTGTTGTAATTCGTCGCGCAGCGCAGCAGGTTGCGTATAACAATCCGGCATTTTAACACCGTCTGCATGATATTGCGGACGAGGTGTTACCGAAAAATCAACGCTAGAATACATATTATACCACCAGAACAGGTTTGCGACAGTAAAATTTGGATTTTTTTTACGTGCAGCTTCCCAAATTTTTTCAGCTTCTACCAAAGGGTTTGCCTGTTTCC
>CAYNRA010000139.1:0-3734 GCA_964399465.1 uncultured Cytophagales bacterium | reverse complement strand
TTTTTGCTGTTTTTGAAGTTAAATTTTTTCCAATTTTAGCAATTTTTCCATTCTCGATTAAGACGTCTGTATTTTGCAGAATACCTTCTTTCTCGTTAGTCCAAACAGTTGTATTTTTAATCAATAAATCTTCTGCTTTGGGTTTTTCTTTGGCTCCGAAAGCGGTAAATGGATACAAGATTTCGCCCGTTTTTATTTCTTTCTCTGCGGCTGCACTCTTTGGCGCTGTTTCGCTGAAAGGAGTAGTCGGCATGGCTGTCCAAGCGACTTCTTTTCCATCACCATCCAACCCTTTTCCCATGAAATTCGCTCCGTTTTTGTAGCCACTTAAGCGGGTTGTTTTTCCTTTTTCGACAAACGAAATAGTCACTAAATTCCCATCTAAAGTCACTTTAGGCGTGATTTTAACTGTATCATTAACCATCATCTCAAAGGTTGGTTTATCTATTGTTCCTTTGATGGCTAATTTGGCGATTCGATTGCTTATGTCTACTGAATAATCACCACGAATATCATCTTTATCCAATGGAATAAATTCAAACGGCTTTCCTTGAATCCAGTTTTGGTGAATTTTGGCGTTTGTATTGAAAATATCTTCCGATGAAATGAAGAAGTTCGCCAACATGCCTTTCTGAATTTTTCCTACCATTCCTTCCACTTGAAGTTGTTTGGCAGGAACAGATGTAATGGCGTTCAATGCCACCGATTTAGGCAAACCGTACTGAACAGCTTTGCGTAAATTCGTCCAGAACATATCTTTTTTCGTTAAATCAGCCGAAGTAATTGAAAACGGAATGCCAGCCTGATGCAGAAGTGCTGCGTTTTTAGGCGCTAATTCCCAATGCTTCATGTCTGTAAGCGATGTTCTTTCCGCATCATACGGGTCTTCGACATCATACGCGTCAGGATAATTAATCGGTACAACCAAAGAAGCATTCGTTGCTTTTACCTCTGCTATTTTTTGGTATTCATCTCCTTTTGTTTTGATGATGAATTGAGTTCCAAATTCATCACCGATGCGGTCTGCTCGCAAAACATCCAAGACATTGGCTGCTTCGAAAATGCGAGGAAGTTGACTTGTTTGGTTGATAGCTTCGAGTGAAATATTTCTCTCTTTTGTATTTCCGCCCTTTTTATACCAATCAGCATCGTACAAAGTTTGTCTTAACAGGGCAACCGCGCCCATCAAGGAAACAGGAAATGTTTGCGAAGAGCTACCCTTATTAAATGAATAATGTGTGGCTACTTTGGGTTGAAGTAACGCAATATTTTCTGAACCATCATAAAAAGAAACGAGTGCTGAAGTACCGCGTGCAATTCCGTCTGGTTGGTGTGTCACGGCAACGCCAAATCCGATTTTCCGCATGGTTTCGGCGCTTTTCGCATCTACAACAAATTGTTCCGCAGCGTTTACTTCTGGATGTACAGCCTGATTCCAGTTGTACGCCCCTTTTTTCTCAGAGTCAAATTGAGTTTGATAGAAATTTCGACCGCCTCGGCTTCTTTTTACTTCTGGAACACCATAATTTGCATAGGCATCGACCAATCCAGGGTAAATGTGTTTGCCCTTCAGGTCATACACGATTGTACCTGCTGGGAGTGCGAAGTTTGCGCCGACCGCTTCAATTTTGTCGCCTTTTACAAAAAGTAAGGCGTTTTCAATAACATTGTCACCATCTAAGTGAATCGTGGCATTCTTGAAGGCATACAGGCCTACGGGCTCATTCTGAACGCCATTTGGCTTGAAAGTCTGCTGGGCAGTAGCTGATATTCCGACTCCAAAGAGTAGGAGGTAAGCCACTTTTTTGTACCATTTCCTCATAGTTTGTAATTGATTTAGTTTGAATTTCAATTTGCAATATCTATGTAACCCCTCACTTATCAAAGTGTTCACGTCTCTTCCCCTCGTTTTTAGCGACGAATATTTTGAATTTGTGTCTAATTTTTCCCCTTTTTCTTTGCCCTCCCATGATTAGCACCGTATTTTTGCATTTTTAAATGAGATATGAAAAATCAAAATATACTGAAAATCGCGATTCAGAAGTCTGGTCGCTTGAGCGAAGACTCTATCAAACTTTTCAAAGAGTGCGGAATTAAATTCGAAAACGGCAAAGGAAAACTCAAAGCCGAATCGGCAAATTTTCCCGCTGAATTCCTCTTCCTCCGCGATGACGACATCCCGGGTTATGTGGCGGATGGTGTCGCTGATCTTGGTATCGTCGGTGAAAATGTTTTGGTTGAAAGTGCTAAAAATGTGCACGTTAGCCGCAAATTAGGGTTTTCAAAATGTCGACTCTCCATCGCCGTTCCGCGTGAAATTCAGTACGAGGACGCTTCCTATTTATCTGGAAAAAGCATCGCTACATCTTATCCACAAATTCTGGGTGATTATTTGTCAAAAAAAGGGATTGACGCGCACATTCACGAAATCAGTGGCTCAGTAGAAATTGCGCCAAGTATAGGTTTAGCAGATGCTGTTTGTGATATTGTTAGCTCCGGTAGCACGCTCTTGAGCAATGGTTTGAAAGAAGTCGAAACCATTTTTAAGTCAGAGGCGGTTCTAATTGCTACCGAAAATTTGTCTGAAGAGAAAACTTTACTTTTAAACAAGCTATTATTTAGAATTAACGCTGTTCAAACGGCACAAAATTACAAATACATCTTGTTAAATGCCCCGAACGAAAAATTAGATCATATCATTTCTTTTTTACCCGGCATGAAAAGCCCGACTATCGTTCCACTCGCGCAAGAAGGTTGGAGTTCTGTTCATTCGGTACTGGAAGAAAGTGAATTTTGGGAAAATATCGAGGCGCTTCGGGAAGCCGGCGCTCAAGGTATTTTGGTTATCCCAATTGAAAAAATGATTTATTAATTCCTTCCAAGGGATTTCCACACAATCTTATGCAAATCATACAAAATCCGGCAAGAAATTCATGGGCAAGTATCTTGGCTCGTCCTGTTTTTGACTCCGCAGAAATCGAAAAACGCGTGCAACCCATCCTAGAGGCTGTAAAATCCAAAGGAGATGAAGCACTTATTCATTTTGCCAAAAAGTTTGATGGTTTAGATGTTTCGACTTTTGAAGTGTCGCAAGCGGAGGTAGAAAATGCTATCGAGCATGTACCCGCAGATTTAAAAAATGCCATTGACGCTGCTTATGAAGCCATTTATCGGTTTCATGAGGCACAAAAATCGGATATTGTCAAGATTGAAACCATGCCTGGTGTCACTTGCTGGCGGAAAAGTGTAGGCATTCAACGTGTGGGAATTTATATTCCTGGAGGCACCGCTCCTTTGTTTTCTACGGTTCTGATGCTCGGGATTCCGGCACAAATTGCGGGTTGTCAGGAGGTTGTCTTATGTTCTCCAAGCAATCACCCGGCTATTTATTATGCAGCAAAAAAAGTCGGTGTTACCCGAATTTTTAGAGTAGGTGGCGCACAAGCAATTGCTGCTATGGCATACGGAACTGAGTCGATTCCGTCGGTTTATAAAATATTTGGTCCTGGTAATCAGTATGTTACAAGTGCTAAACAATTGGTTTCCAAAGAAGGAACAGCGATAGATATGCCTGCTGGCCCTTCTGAAGTCGCCGTTCTTGTGGACGAAACGGCTATTCCCGCTTTTGTTGCTGCTGATTTACTCTCCCAAGCGGAACACGGCGTGGACAGTCAGGTGGTTTTGGTAAGTACAGATTTAGCCATCATTCAGCCCATTTTGGATCTGGCCGAAGT
>CAYNRA010000138.1:0-3900 GCA_964399465.1 uncultured Cytophagales bacterium | reverse complement strand
TTCCCAATCACCACATCAAAGCCCACAAAGTCGCCGTCGTCGTTCAATACATCCGGAAATTCAAAACGCCATTCAAAGGCATTGTCATAGATTTTGTTTGTTTTAATTTCCTCAATTTCGTCTTCTAGTTTATTCAAAGTTGCCTCCACTTTTTCAATCTTCGCCAAGCGGAGTTTTTTATCTTTTGGGCTTTCTTCGAATAAATCCTGCTGCATCGTAAGGTTATACAATTCCCCTGCAAGCTGCGCTTTCCGCTTCATTTTTGGGTCGCTCCTCGAAATTTCACTCTGAAAATCCGACTTAATATCGGCAATCAGCCGTTCCATTTCGCGTTTTTGTTCTTTGTTTTCGGCATTTCGGTACGTATCTATCGCGATTTTATAGGCTTCAATCGTCCATTTTTTGCCTTTGCGGAGCGCTTGTTTCAAATCCGTATCGAGCGCAAATCGGCTTACCAAAGAATTACCGCATTTGATATTGATGTCGATGTTCGGGAGAGTTTCCAATTCTCTTATCCCTTGGTTAAACCCGTTTGTTTTATAATACGCATTTTTCAGGAGTTCAATCCAGAGCCGGAGGCGGCATATTTTCACAGAATTTGGGTTCAAGTCCACCCCAAAGAGGCAATTCTCGATGATTCGTTGTTTTTCATGAAAAAGCGTTTCCTGAATGCGTTGGCTTTCCTTGTCGTAGGGGTTGTACTCAAACAAAGCCCCGTCCAAATTCGTGACAACCAATTCATCGTTCACAACCTCAATGGTATGGCTGCTGATGGGCTCCAAGTTTGCATCTACCAAGATTTTCAACTCACTTTTGATGGCAATCAATTCGTTCAAAGCAGAAACCAAAAAGTGCCCAGAACCAACCGCAGGATCTACAATTTTGATACTGCTGATAATTTCATTGGCTACCTTCCGGACCTCCTTCCTATTTCCCGACCTAATTTCCTCTTGGACATCTTCTTTTAGTTCATCAAATGTTTGACAATTCCAGCCTTTTGCCTCGTTGAGTTTCTGGACAACGGCTTTCCGGATAGTCTCACGGCACATATACATGGTAATAAAGCCGGGCGTAAAAAACGAACCATCTTTGTATCCGTTGATTTTCTCGAAAATCAAACCAAGAACAGACGCATTAATCAGCGATTTATTTTCTTCTTGAATATCAATGCCGCCCTCTGCCCCAAAGTCATACGCATCCAGAAACGCAAACAAATAGTGAAGCGTCGGCATTGTTCCGGTTTGTCTTTTTCCTTGCGTGTCTTTCAGCACCGTTTGCGGGTAAACCGGGATGGCTTTGTCGTCTTTCAGATTACTGATAAACAGCGTAACCTGCTCCATTTCAGTAGGTTCAAAGAGAGAAGAGTTGAGATAGGGCACTTTTTCAAACGCCTTTTTTACGTCTTCGTTGCGGTCGGCGTGTGTGCGTGCCAAAACCTGAAAAAACAGACTATTTAGGTCGTCGTAGGTTTTTATTTTTTGGGTATTGAGAAACGCAAAAGAGGTAGCGGCGTTTTGTTTGTCGCTTTTGTGGTAGGTGATGAGTTGGGCTTCTAGCAATTTGAGAAAGAGAATGCGATTTACCCAAGTGATTGCCAGCTCGAGGGCTACCTGAAAAAGGCGTTCTTGGTGCGTTGCGCCATACTGAGTGGGTTTATCTAGGCGGCTCATTTTATCGAGACTATCCAGCTGAATGATGGTATCTTCGATTAGCGTTCCGGAGTGTCTCTTGCCTTCTTGGTTTCGTTCGATCAGTTTTTTACCTCCCTCTTTGGTTTCTGTTAATCCTATAATATGGAGGAGTTCGCTGTAAAAACGTTTATCGAGACTATTGCTGTCGTTGGCAAAAGGGAGTTTGAGCAGATGCTCAGGCGACAGCAATTTAAAGAGAGCAATAAGCTCCCGCACATCCGATTCATCGGAGAGAAATTTTCGGTATTGTTGGAGATTAAAGTACGTAAACTCGATTTCCTCTACGATGCTTGCGATGAACGGTTCAGCAATTTGTTTATAAAAAAAGTCTGTTTTGGTTTCTGCCAATCTACCATTTTCAAACTCTTTGAACTGCTGTACGAGTCCTTTATTTTGGGCAAAGAGTCTATCGAACGTTTGCGCGTCAAAGAGAAACCATTCGTTTATATTGGTAATAGCTAGATGTTTGATTTCTAAGTTATTATATGAAATCCTTTCTCTCAAATAATACAGAACAAGTTCTTGGAGTGCCTTTGCATTGAGTCTTTCTTTAGTGACCATTTCCAGCTTATTGGTTGGTTTTTTAGCTTCAATAAGCACACCGACAGGACTTTCGGGTTTGTTACCATTGTGAATAGCTAGGTCAATATTTTCTTTGGTATTGATAAAAAAGGAAGGGTCATAATACGTTTTTTTCAGAAAGTCGATGACAAGATTTTTATGAAACTCCTCGCTTGCGGTCTCGTTAATTCCGTCTAAAAGTTGGACAAGATTCACTTTGAAGCGTTCTATATCCAAACGATTGGGTTTCACTTTTAAAAAGGCTTTGTTAAGCGCTTGTTGTGGCGTATTTTTTTTCAAGTTCATTGGGGTCATTCATATTTCAGGATACATGTTCTTTCTGTTCAAACATAGCTACCAAGATAGGTTTCGTTTCGCAGGCAAAAGACAATCAAAAATAAGTTATTTTCGCGGCTAATTCGAGAAGATAGATTGAGAATTTATTAAACGGCATTTATAGGCAACAAACCACCCATGTTTACAAACAGGACATTACTCATTGCTACCCAGCACAAAAAGGAGCAGGTTATTGCACCCATTTTAGAAAGTGAATTAGGCGTTCGGTGTATCGTGAACCAAGGGTTTGATACCGATACGTTGGGCACGTTTACCGGAGAAATCGAACGAAAAGACGACCCCATCGCTACCGCAAGAGCCAAATGTCTGCAAGCAATGCAGCAACAGAACTGCGACCTCGGCATTGCAAGCGAGGGCTCGTTTGGTCCCCATCCCGACGTGTTTTTTCTTCCTGCCGACGATGAGTTTCTTATTTTCATCGATACCAAAAATCAAATCGAGGTCGTCGTCAGAGAAACTGATTTTTCTACCAACTTTGCCGGAAAATCCGTCTCGACAGAAGAGGAACTCCGCACATTTGCCTCACAAGTTGGTTTTCCGTCGCATGGACTTATCTTGAGTGACGCTGAAAAACAATGGAAGGTCATCTACAAAGGTATTCAGGAAGAGGATGTTTTGCTGACGCATTTTCAGACAATAAAAGCCAATTCTCCCACTGTTTTTGTCCGCACAGACATGCGCGCGATGTACAATCCTACCCGAATGCAGGTCATCGAAAAAGCTGCGCAAAAATTAGCGAAACGCTTGCAAATAACGTGTCCGTCTTGCCAAACACCTGGATTTGACGCCACAGAAGCCATTCCTGGGTTGCCTTGTAGCCTTTGCGCTTTTCCGACCCGTTCGCCCATCAGCTACCTTTATACCTGCCCAAAGTGCGCCTACCAAGAAGAAAAGAAATTCCCGAACGGAAAAACCAGCGAAGACCCCGCTCACTGTGATTTTTGTAATCCATGAGTTGGAGAAATAGAATAGATAGGCGTTTGTCAAATACTCCTTTGGGTTTCCAGAAAATACGTACGCTTTTCTACAAAATATTCTCGAGATAACGTGTAGTAAAACAAGAAGAGGCTGCCTCAATAGGAGCTTTTGCCAAATATTAGATGGTAAAAGTCCCTATTTTTTGGAGTAGTGAAGAATTAAAGCCGAATTAGTTCAATTGAAAAGGCCATTATGACAAATTATATTTTTTTTGAATTTGAGACAGCCTCTTCCAAATCAGCTAATCGCTCATTTTACAATTCCTTGATACGAATATTTTTAAATGAGACAAAGTCTCCGTGGTCTTGCAACG
>CAYNRA010000137.1:0-3940 GCA_964399465.1 uncultured Cytophagales bacterium | reverse complement strand
CACATTCCACGAGTAGGTGGGTATATTCACAACAGAACTGCTAATACCTGCACTTACACCATACGAAGCAGAACGGTTTGTTATTCCGACTACTGAACGTGAGGTCATTCCATTATAAACAGAAGATCCGCTCGCCAAATAAGCAACCCCTCCACCCGATTTTGTCGTCACAAAATGTACAAGTTCCCCTGCAAAATTAGCTCCTCTACTATTCCAATAGGTTTGGACTGAACCAAGCATCCCCCCCGTCGAACTCTGAGAAGCATGTGGATCTGGTATATCCCAAATAAAAATGGTAGAAAGGGTAAGAGCTACGTCTTCATTCGCATAGATTTGAGAAACATTATTAAAGATACCTGTCAAACGGTTTAGTACTGTTTGTGGACTTGAACCCCAATCTGTGTACATTTTATAATCTGCTTCTAAAAAGATGCGCACCATTTTGCAATCTACCACTGCCTGATTGCTCGGACCGAAAGTATTTACGTGCACCGAATCTTTTACTTCAATGGCTCCCTCACAACCGATGGGCTTAGACTCTTCCAACTCTTGGGTTTCATAGACAATATGTAAAGGCTGTTTGATACCTTGCAATCTTCCCAAAGTTAAATGAAATTTTTCCGAAGAAATAAGCCCCTCAATTTGCCGATTGGATACAGTTAGAGCTACCATAGACTCATCATATCCATCAATCGTTCCTCTATAAAAAGTAGGAATTTCTAACGAACTACTTACACCAGATTGTGAAGCGAGTTGCACTTTAAAATCAGATGTAACTACTTCTACCCGCTTCAGACGTAGAAGTAGCTGACCTTCGTTTTTAGTAGGTACTGTCAGCAAAATATCTGATTTATTCATCCTTAAAGCTTCTACCTGTTGCACATTGATATCCAATACTTGGGCACTTTGTAAGGTCGAGACTCGCTGAACAGCACTCCCAAAAGTAGCTACTGTTTCTGTTACATTTTTAGTTGAAAAAACCGCTTGATAAACATCTTGACCATACCCCCAAACAGGTAACAAACACACAAAGTAGAAAAAATGGGTAATTTTTTTAAGCATAGACAATCTTCGTTTATCGTATATAAATATGAGCATTCAGTACAAATATATGTAAATAAACTACATTTTCGCATATACTAACTGTGCTCAATGGATTCACTTATTTCCCGTATCTTTGTAAAAATAATATGTGACATAGATGAAGTTCGAGGAATATAGAATAAGTGGAGAAATCAAGCAAAACTTAGCTGATTTGGGATTTAAGCGCCCCACAGACATCCAATTCAAGTGCATTACCCCTATCTTGAAAGGAGAAGACGTATTGGCTATTGCCCAAACTGGCACAGGTAAAACCGCTGCATTTGTCATTCCCCTCCTACACAAAGTACACCAAGCAAAAAAAACAGGCCGCCCGAAAGGAATCCAAGCACTCGTCATGGCCCCAACCCGGGAACTTGCTCTGCAAATCACAGATGTTTTCCATAAAATCGGGAAAAATACACGCATCAAAACGCTCTGTCTTTTTGGCGGTGTAGAACAAGACCCGCAAATCAGACAACTCGTAAATGGAGTGGATATTCTTGTCTCTACCCCAGGTCGAATGTTCGACCTCATCCATCAAGGATATGTCGTGCTCGATTACATGGAAACCCTCGTTCTTGACGAAGCTGACCACATGCTTGCTCTTGGGTTTATTCGCGACATTGAAGATGTCCTCCGCCATTTACCCAACCGCCGACAAACACTGTTTTTCTCTGCAACTATCGACGACCAAATAAAAAAACTAGCGTATAATATCGTCCGAAATGCCATCCGGATACAAATAGCTCCCGATGACCGTGTCAATAAAAACATTCATCATACAGTTGCATTCATTGAAATGGACGACAAGCGTTTCTTTCTTGAACGAGTAATTAATGAAAATCCAACAAGCAAAATCATCGTGTTTGTCCGAACAAAAGTACGTGCGGAACGCGTCAAGGCTGCTATGCAACGCGTGGGCATCAAGGGAGAAACCTTACACGGGGATAAAGAACAACAAGAAAGATTACTAGTACTCAAGCAGTTTCGAGAAAATACATGTTCCTTACTTATTGCCACAGATATTACGGCACGTGGCATTGATATCCCAGAAGTGGACTTTGTCATTAATTATGACTTGCCCGACGAACCCGAAAACTACGTGCACCGTGTAGGACGAACAGGCAGAGGAGTTGCCAAAGGAAAAGCAGTTTCTTTTTGTAGTTCAGAAGAAAAAATGCTTCTCGCAGAAATAGAAAAATACCTACAAAAACCCATCGAAGTACTAGACATTGACCCCAATGCGTACGAAGAAACCATCGTTTTCTCAGAAGACCCTACACAAGTATATGATTGGAAATCACTTGTAAAAGAGGCAGAAAAAAGTCAACCCATCAAGAAAAAAAAGAAGAAAAAGTAACCAATTTATCAAACCTAACTAGAAAAATATGCGAATAAATAGTGGACTTTTAGTTGCCCTCCTCCTTGCGCAGGTGGCTATTGCACAAAATCCTACGCCGAAAAACGACGTCAGGAATCCAGCAGGAAATTACAAAGAAGTTACGTTCTCTACGAATGAAGGTACTTGGATGAGCCTCGATGTATCACCAGATGGGCAAACGATTGTATTCGATTTATTGGGAGATATTTATAGTTTACCTATGACCGGAGGAAAAGCGAAACTACTCCGTGGTGGACATTCTTTGGAAGTTCAGCCACGTTTTAGTCCAGATGGCTCCCGCATTTTGTTTACTTCGGATGCTGGCGGAGGCGATAACATTTGGGTAATGAATGCAGATGGTTCCGCGCCAAAACAGATAACAAAAGAGGATTTTCGGTTAGTAAATAATGCCGCTTGGACACCCGACGGGCAGTACATTGTTACCCGTAAACATTACACGGGCACGCGCTCTCTTGGTGCAGGAGAAATTTGGATGTATCACCACACAGGCGGAAGTGGATTACAGTTAACCAAGCGAAAAAACGACCAGCAGGATGTCAACGAGCCTATTGTTTCACCCGACGGCCGTTATGTATATTACAGCGAAGACATGTATCCTGGTGGGTATTTTCAATATAACAAAGACCCCAATAATCAAATATTTGTCATCAAAAAATTGGATAGACAAACGGGTGATATAGAGACAGTTACAGGTGGTGCTGGAGGAGCATTTCGACCACAAATCTCACGAGATGGCAAAAAATTGGCTTTCATTCGCCGTGTCCGAACGCAAACAGTTCTTTATATAAAAGACGTCGCCACGGGAGAAGAATGGCCTGTCTATGACCAACTATCCAAAGATCAACAGGAAGCATGGACGATTTTCGGTATTTATCCAGGGTTTGCGTGGACACCTACAAATGATGCCCTAATTATTTGGTCAAAAGGGAAAATTCATCGGATAGATATTGCCAAACCCAATCAATCCACACTCATTCCTTTTGAAGCAGCCGTTTCTCAACGTGTATATGAATCTGTTCGATTTGCACAAAAAGTACATACCGACGAGTTTGAACCCAATATTATTCGAGATGCCGTAACTTCTCCAGATGGAAAAACACTCGTATTTACTGCCATCGGACAATTATGGAAAAAACAACTCCCTGATGGTCAACCCATTGCACTGACAGAAGGCCCATCCTTCTCTTCTGAACCAAATTTCACAGCAGATGGGAAGACGCTTTTTTATGTTACCTGGACAGATAAAGAAACGGGCGCAATCTATTCTTTAAACCTCGATAATCCAGCACAAAAAACACGTATTACAACTACAAAAGGAATTTACAGATACCCCCATGTCTCTAAAGATGGGACAAAAATCGTCTATCAAAAAGAAGGTGATGACGGCGTTCTTGGCTATTCCTACACAGTAAAACCTGGAATTTACTGGATGGATTTACAAACCAAGGAAGAACA
>CAYNRA010000136.1:2228-4054 GCA_964399465.1 uncultured Cytophagales bacterium | reverse complement strand
GGCGCAGCTTTTGTATCGGCGCAGTGGGATAGAGCAGCGGTATTCTTGTCTTCCCGATTTTTCAGATGGAAATTCAGAAAAAATACTTTTCTCAAGTTCAGTTGTTTCTGTATCAAAGCGGCTTGAAATATACGAGAAAGAAGCTTTGCTGCTAAGTAAAGAAGCACTAGAAGGAGTTATGAAAGGTATTGATAAACAGACGATTACACATTTGATTACTGTTTCTTGCACGGGAATGTCAGCACCTGGATTGGATATTCAGCTTGTAAAAGCGCTTGGATTGTCACCAACGATAGTCCGCACAAGTGTCAATTTTATGGGTTGCTATGCGGCGTTACATGGTTTGAAATTGGCGGACGCTTTTTGTCAGTCGAGCAAACCGACGCGTGTTTTGGTCGTTTGTGTGGAGCTTTGTACGCTTCATTTGCAGCAAGATGCTAGTTTAGAGGCGATAACGTCGGGATTACTTTTTGCGGACGGAGCGGCAGCTTGTTTGGTAGAAAATCAGCTAAATGATAAAGGAGGCATTCAAATTGACTCGTTTTTTTCGAAACTGGCATTAGAAGGAGAGAAGGACATGGCGTGGCATATTTCGGAGACAGGTTTTTTGATGCGTTTGTCTTCGTATGTTCCTAAATTAGTGGAGACTGAGCTACAGGTTTTAGTAAAAGAAGCACTGCAAGAAGCAGGGATTGAAGAGGTTAAGCATTGGTTGATACACCCTGGAGGAAAGGAAATAGTACAAGCTGCGCAGAAATCTTTACAGATTGCGGAAGAGCAGCTAAAGCCCGCCTATCAAATTTTAAAAAACTACGGGAATATGTCTTCAGCAACGATTTTATTTGTGTTGAAAGAGTGGTGGGAGACAAACTCAGAAGCTAAAAACGAACCTGTTTTTGTTGCAGCGTTCGGGCCAGGAATCACGATGGAGAGTATGCTTGTACGTCTTGTGTAGGATATTTATCAAGATTGTTTTTAATGAAAATATGCTTCTCCATTTAAAATAAATTAATACCGTTCATCACAGAATCAATTACCTTGTATTGCATAGTACTGTATGTTTGCAACATGTTTTACCTATTTTTAAACGAAACGATGGAAAGAAAAAAGTACTTTATTGTATTCATTTTAAGTGCATTATGTCATATTGGTTTGGCTCAAAGTTTGGATAAAGCCAAGTTGGATCTCTATTTTGAGACACTTGCTTCCAATAATAAATTTATGGGGAATGTAGCTGTTTCGAAAGATGGACAAGTGATTTACACAAAATCAGTGGGTTTTGCAGACATAGAAAAAGGAATAAAAAGTGACGAAAAGACAAAATACCGCATTGGTTCTATTTCCAAAACATTCACGACGGTACTTGTTTTGAAGGCAGTAGAAGAGAAGAAACTGAATTTGAATCAACAGTTAAATAAGTATTTTCCAACAATTCCGAATGCGGATAAAATAACCATAAAAAATCTTTTAAATCACCGAAGTGGGATTCATAACTTCACAGATGATTCTGATTATTTGACGTGGAATACAACGGCAAAGACAGAAAAAGAAATGATTGAAATCATTCGAAAAGCAGGGAGTGATTTTGAACCTGGTACAAAGGCCGCCTACAGCAATTCAAACTTTGTTCTTCTCAGTTATATTCTTGAAAAAGTGTACGGGATGCCCTACGCGGAGGTACTTCAAAAGAAAATTATACAACCACTTGGTCTGAAAGATACAAAATTGGGAGGTAAAATTAGCTCAGCCAACAACGAATGTAGCTCGTATTTTTGGGATGGAAGCTGGAAAAAATCGTCTGAAACAGATATGTCTATCCCTATGGG
>CAYNRA010000136.1:0-2218 GCA_964399465.1 uncultured Cytophagales bacterium | reverse complement strand
GTATCATTTCTACGCCGACAGATTTGGTACAGTTTAGTGATGCATTATTTGGTGGAAAACTGATGAGTGCGTCGAGTGTAGAAATCATGAAAACGATGGAAGATAACTTTGGTGCAGGTCTGTTCAAGTTTCCTTTTTATGACAAAGCGAGCTACGGGCACACAGGAGGAATCGACGAGTTTCGTTCTATATTTAGTTACTTTCCTGACGGGAATTATTCGTATGCTTTGACTACTAATGGAATCAATTACGATATGAATCTCATTTCTTTGGGAGTTCTGAGTATCATGTACGATAAACCCTATTCAATACCTACTTTTTCGAATTTTGCAGTTTCACAGGAAGATTTAACCAGCTATGTGGGAGAATATTCGTCTGCTCAGCTGCCTTTGAAGATAACAATACGCATACAAAATAATGCCTTATTTGCACAAGCGACGGGTCAATCTGCTTTTCCTTTGGAGGCGGTTGATAAGCACAAGTTCAAGTTTGACCGGGCTGGAATCCAGATGGAATTTAATCCGGTTGAAAATAAGATGGTATTGAAGCAAGGTGGCGGGCAATTTGTATTTACGAAGTAGGAGAGGAGATATCTATCTAGCAGAACCCTTACTTTGTAAACGCCAAGAAAAAACATATTGAGTTTGCATAATTTTATACTTTAATTTTTTGGGTTTGAATTATCTTATTTCGACAGATAATTCAAACCCAAAAAAGGAGTCACTGGCGCTATAAGCCCTTAATTGGCGAAAATTGTTTCATGAAACATTTGGCGCGTCACCCTTAGTCGGCGTTTTTTGTGACTCCTTCATTTTTTTAAAAGAATAGACTTTCGCATGAATAGAAGGCAAACATACGGATAATTCGTCTTCAGATATTCTAGCTCTTCGAATACACGAACGAATTACGCCATGAATATACTTGTCAAGATCTTTCCATTGTCCATGGTCGTCGCAAAGTGCGTACCACCTAAGTCTAACCTTTCTACGTCCTTCAACGAACTTGTTGATATTCCGTATAAGTTCTTCAATAGCAGCCATTTTTTGTTCTTTATCAACACTTTGGTTAATTTTGAACAAACACTGTTTTTGTAAAGAGCGAATTGGTTTAAAAGATTGGAGTATTTTGTCAACTTGAATAACCTTCTTGTCCAAGCCACTTGATTCCAGACTCAAAATTTAATATTTCTGTTTTTTCTTTAGAAAGGGTTAACTCTAATTTATGGGTGATTTCCTTTAGTCTTTCAAGTTTCCAATTTGCCTCTTCGAAGCTCGAACAAACAATAAGTATGTCATCTACGAATCTAAAAAAGCCTTCTTCTTGTTTGAAGCAACTATCTATCTGTTTCGCGTAAAGCTCTGCCAACAAGGATGAAATGCTAAGTCCTTGGGGTAAGCCTTGAAAATCCGATATATCCTTTTCGTTATTCATATAACTTTGTCGGATAGATAGGGTATTACTCCATTTTGATAAAATATGTATTACTCTACTGTCTATATTTAATAACTTACAAAGCTCGATTGCCTTTTTTCTTGGAACGCTATCATAAAATTGCGATAAATCAGTTTTTAGAATGATTACGTTATCTTTTGATTGAATAAATGTATCAAAATCATTAATCAATAGATAGGGTGATTTATATTCCTTGAGATTTGAATCACGGAATACTTCATCCATTTTCTTACGGATTTCATCATGTACAATTCTGAGTACAATCTGGTCTCTAAGTCTTGGTATATGAAGTAGTCGTGCCCCACCACCAAGTTTATTTTTAGTTATTCGGAGAAGTGGAGCGAATGTATATGGCAGCTCGCCCTCATGTAGAATAAGTTTTCTCTGAATTTCACGAATTGAAAAGTCTAATTTTTTATCAAAGACAACAGAGCTCATACCATCAATACCAATAGGTAATGATTTTTCTCTATCTAAAAATTTACGTCTCTTCAGATTTTCGTATACAGTTCGAATATGACCTTCAGAAAATAAATCGCTCATTTACAGCAACAGCTTTTTAGCTAAACTTCCAATTTGTGCGATTTCTTTGATTGACATATGCCAACTTGCCTCATTATGATGTAGCATTACTCGAGTATGTTGTTCATAAGATTTTGTCAGTTTGTAAGAACCACAAGCCCAAGTTTTAGCTCCCACTTTTATAGCCTCGGCGAGGCTTTCTGTAAAGCAGTTAGCAATTTCAACCAGCTCATCTTGGGTAACT
>CAYNRA010000135.1:0-4177 GCA_964399465.1 uncultured Cytophagales bacterium | reverse complement strand
CACTCTTTTTGGTAAATTGACACATTCGAAAATGTATTGCATTTTCTAGACTTCTATCTATCGCAAAATGAATAATTTCAATAGGAACACCATTCGCTCTCTAAAATGGTTTGGTTGTCTATTTTTATATATTTTTCTAATCTTGGATGCGCCATGTCAAGAACCAATACGTATTTCTCCTGGCTTCACCAATTCTACATTGGAAGGATACATGGGCGTTTCTACCTATAAAACATGGGGAACGAATGACACACTAGATATGCAGACAAACTATACGATTATGTCCGCATCATTTTTAAACTTGGGATATGAAAGTCGCGTCGTTTGGGGACAATTTAAACTAAAAAATATGTGTCCATTCGACAATGAACTGATGCTCCAGTTTCGCAAATCTTTTCTCGATACCCTCATTTTATACCAACGCGTAGGCACAAAACTGAAAGAGTTGGGAACCTATCATTGGCAACAACCCTACGACAAACGACCTTACCCGAATATCAATCCAACCTTTGAATTAAAAGTTAGTAAAAATACAGAAGTTCAATATGTGTTCAAGGCTGTGAAAAAAAACGGTTCGTGGCATTTAATCCCAAATTTATACTCCAGAGCCTATTTTGAAGGCATACTCAGTAAAAACCTCATGATACAGTTAGGAATACTCATAGGATTTTTCTTATTGGGCTTCATTTTTACCTTGAGTTTTTACTTCCTCTCGTGGAATCCCATATTTTTATTCTATTCCTTCTATCAAATCGCTTTCGTGCTTTTCTTTATTACATCAATCGAAGTCCCTCATTATTTTTTACATGATGTACTTCCAATCAAACTTATCAGCGAGTCCTCATTTCCTTATTATCAAATACTTACGAATTTTTTTTATGCTACTTTTACGTTTTTTTTCTTTCGATTGAATGTGCTCACAAAAAGTTGGATGTATCTATTTTATGTTATTTTCAGCATTATTTTACTCCTCACTTTCTGTTTTATCTTATTCGTAGGAGATACACTTTTCACATTTGACTGGTTTCACAAATACCTAAACTTCAGTAGTATATTCTTATTTATATTTGTCTTTAGTTGTATTCTTTTCGGTTTTTTCAATCAAATCGAGGAAACAAAATTGTACTTCACTGCTCAGTTGCCCATACTTTTCTTGAGTATTTTTTGGAGTCTCTCCAATTTATCCATCGTTCCTAAAAGCCAAAATTTTACATTCATTATTAGCTTTTGTTTTTTTCTAGAGAATTTATTGATGTTCATTGCCCTTGCTTTGATGCTCCGAAATTATTTTCGTCAAAAAGAAAAAAATTTCACCAAACAGATAGTGGATGTTTTAGAGGTCGAGAGGACAGGGATTTCCATGAATTTACATGATGAATTAGGAGGGAATATTTCTACGATTAAACGTAAAATCGAATACTTGTTAGATAAGCAGCAAGATGCATCTTTGTTCAAAGAAGAATTAAAAAAAACATACGATATCATCACAGAAACTGCCATGTCATTGCGAAGAATTTCTCATAACCTTGCCCCGCCTGAGCTTCTTCAGGTTGGTTTGGTTCCTACTCTTGCGTATCTCTGTAAATCCATCAATGACCCAAGTTTACAAATACATTTTTACCCGATTGGGAATATTCGGCCTTTACCACATCACATTGAGCTAAATTTATATCGAATTGTAACAGAAGCCATTCAGAATATTCAGAAGCATGCCAATGCCAATTTGGTGGAAATACAATTGACGTTTTATGATGAGGAATTAAACCTAATCATATTAGACAATGGAAAATGGAAAACCCCAGACGGCAAAGGAGCAGGCTTGAAAAACATGGAGCAACGTGTAAAATATCTAGGAGGAAAACTTGTGATTGAATCTTCTCCCAACGGGACACAGTTGATTATCGAACTAAAAAATGCAGTATCATGAAATTATTAATTATTGATGATCATAAATTATTTATGGATGGATTAGTCGCGATTTTAAAAGACACGCCCATTATATCAAAAATTTATACCGAGTCCGATTATACACAAATTGAACAACGGGTACAAACCATAGTACCCGACTGGATATTGATAGATATCAATCTTGGAGGTGAAAATGGGCTAGATATAGGCAGAAAACTTAAGAGGCGATATCCTACAGTCAAAATCATCGTACTCACCATGCACCACCATCCTTCCTTTAAACAACAAGCAAAAGAGTATGGGTTTGATGCCTTCTTGCATAAAGATGCAAGCACCAAAGTTTTACTTCAAACTTTGAACGATTTAAAACTTGGAAAAGCGTGGAATTGGGACGAGCAAGAGAAAGAAGATACTGAATTTCGTTTCTTAAAAAACAATTATAATTTAACCACTCGTGAATTAGAAATCATTCATTACTTGGCTCAAGGACTTGATAATCAACAAATTTCAGAAAAATTATATTTGAGTTATTTCACCGTCAAAACACATAGAAAAAATATATATATGAAATTGGGCGTATCAAATATCGTCGAATTAACCACATTCGCGAAAGAAAACCTGCTTTGATTTGTCTGTATGAATCTATTTACTTTGTGATTCATACTGTAAAATCAAGTAAAGATGCGAGAAAAAACAAGGAAACTGACCGTGTATATTGCCATGAGTTTAGACGGTTTCATCGCGAAACCAGGAGATGACTTATCCTTTTTGACGCGCGTAGAAAAAGAAGGCGAGGATTATGGATATTCTTCGTTTTATGCACGTATCGATACGGTTATTATGGGTCGGAAAACCTACGATTGGGTGTATTCTATGACGGGAGAAATGCCACATCCAGATAAAAAACTATTTGTTTGTACTCGTCAAGCCGACTTACAAAAAGAAGATACCCCCTATTTTTCAGGAGATATTTGTTCACTTATTCAGAATTTAAAAAAAGAAGCGGGGAAAGATATATACTGTGACGGAGGGGCCGAAATCGTCCAATATTTACGAAAAAATCGGTTAATTGATGAATGGATAATCTCTGTCATTCCCGTTTTTTTAGGGAGTGGTGTACGACTATTTAACGCTGAAAATGTAGAAGATGACCTTGAACTCCTCTCGGCTACCTCCTTCGAAAAAGGGCTTGTTCAACTTCATTATCGAGTTAATACCAAAAATTGAGTGCACAATTCCTATACTATACCGAATTTATAGAGTAATTTTGACTTACGTAAGAACCAATGAAAGGCGAGATGAGTTGTACTTACGTATGAATACAAACCTGTGCAAAGGCATTTTGTGAAAAAAGAGCGGGTACGTTTCATTCTCAAGATTAAAAATTATCTTTGCGGCATGACCTATTTTGGAAATATATCGAGAGGAATAAAAACGAGTTTAAAGGGGCTTTCTTTAACCTGGAAACACCTTTGGGCTGCGCGTAAGTCACGGGGAGCCATAAACGTTGAAAATCCAGAATACTTTTCGTTTACAGAGGGACATGTAACCTTGCAGTATCCCCATGAAATGATTTCTGTACCAGACCATGGACGCTATCAGCTTGACTGTGAAATAGATGACTGCATTGTTTGCGACAAATGTGCGAAAGTTTGTCCGGTTAATTGCATAGAAATTGAGGCCGTGAAATCTTCAGAACTCATTCGATACACTTCCGATGGATCTCCTGTTCGTTTGCATGCTGCCAAGTTTGATATAGACATGGCTAAATGTTGTTTTTGTGGACTTTGCACGACGGTTTGCCCGACGGAGTGCCTTACCATGAACAGTGAATATGATTACAGTGTACTAGATATTCGCGATTTAAACTTTGCTTTTTCGAATTTAACTCCGGAAGAGGCAGAGGAGAAAAAGCAGGCTTATGCGCAATTTGTGGCAGAAAAAGCGGCGGCAAAAGTAGAAAAGACAGCAGAAAAAATAGAGGCAGCCATTTCCGAACGACCTAAGCCCAAGTTTGTTCCGAAAGCCAAACCAGCGATGGAGGCAATAGCAAAAAGTGAAGAATCGCCGGAAGAGGAAAAGCCGAAGCCCAAGTTTGTTCCGAAAGCTAAACCAGCGACGGCGGCAATCGCAAAGAGTGAAGAATCGCCGGAAGAGGAAAAGCCTAAGCCCAAGTTTGTTCCGAAAGCTAAACCAGCGACGGGGGCAATAGCTAAGAGTGAAGAAACGCCAGCGGAGGAGGAAAAACCGAAACCCAAATTTGTTCCGA
>CAYNRA010000134.1:2898-4179 GCA_964399465.1 uncultured Cytophagales bacterium | reverse complement strand
TTAAGGAATTTCCATAAATTTGTGCGTTTGTAAACTGACTTTCCATTTCGGATTTTGCTTCACATACTCAATAATTAATGGAAGAATCTCACCATGCTTAGACCATTCAGGTTGTAGAAGTAAATGACATTCATTTTTTACCAATTTTGCATGTTTCTCTGCAAATTCAAAGTCTGAGCGATGATAAATAACTACCTTTAGCTCGTCAGCGTGCTCATAAATGGAATCAACAGGTGTTTGGAATTTTTTAGGTGAGAAACACACCCAATCCCATTTTCCAGAAATAGGGTAAACTCCAGATGTTTCTATATTGGTTTGAAAACCAGTGTTTTGCAACTTTTCTGTCAGTTCATCTAGTTGATACATAAGCGGTTCACCACCCGTTACAACTGCTAATCTACCTGGAAACTCCTCTGCCTTTTTGATAATTTCTTCTACAGAATAGCTAGGATGTGCTTCTGCATCCCAAGATTCCTTCACATCACACCAAACGCAACCCACTTCGCAACCTCCCAGCCGAATGAAATACGCTGCTTTTCCTTGGTGCATTCCCTCTCCCTGTAAGGTATAAAAAGACTCCATTACGGGTAATTTATCGACCACTTTCACCTCTCTTGATTTCATATATCACGTATTATTGATACAAAATTACGACTTTGCAAACAGATTCGTTCAAAGTATTGTTAATGATTTACAAAAACGGGTAAATTTGTACTATTCAAATATGCCTACTTCAACTAATTATTGTATCGAATGAATTCTTTGTACTGTTCTTCTTTGTCGAGCTACCAACGCCGAAAAACGCATACTGTTCAGATTGGTGATGTGAAAATGGGTTCTGATTTCCCCATTCGTGTACAATCCATGACAACGGTCGATACCATGGATACCCTTGGATCTGTTGAACAATGTATTCGGATGATAGAGAGTGGCTGTGAATTGATTCGAATTACCGCTCCATCTGTTAAAGAGGCACAAAACTTGGAACAAATTAGAAAAGAGTTACGTACGAGAGGATTTACGGTTCCATTGGTAGCAGATATTCATTTTACACCCAATGCCGCTGAACTAGCCGCACGGATCGTAGAAAAAGTACGTATAAACCCAGGAAATTACGCCGATAAAAAAAGATTTGAAATCATAGATTATACGGAAGCAGCTTACCAAGAGGAACTCGACCGAATACGAGATAGGTTTTTGCCGCTTGTTAAAATTTGCAAAGAATATGGCACAGCCATGCGTATCGGTACCAACCACGGTTCCTTGTCGGACCGAATCATG
>CAYNRA010000134.1:0-2888 GCA_964399465.1 uncultured Cytophagales bacterium | reverse complement strand
ACTTTCAGATCGTATTTTGAGTAAGTACGGTGATACGCCTGTTGGTATGGTTGAATCTGCCCTTGAATTTTTACGTATTTGCGAAGATGAAAAATACGATAATATTGTCATTTCCATGAAATCTTCGAACCCTCAAGTAATGGTTCAAGCCTATCGTTTGCTGGTGAAAAGACTTGAGGAAGAAAAACTGAAGGCCTATCCACTTCATCTTGGAGTTACAGAAGCTGGGGAAGGTGAGGATGGTAGGATAAAATCTGCTATGGGTATCGGTACGCTTCTCGAAGATGGACTTGGTGATACAGTTCGTGTCAGTCTTACCGAGGACCCAGAGTTTGAAGCACCCGTTGCACGTGCACTCATCGATAGATATATGCATCGTGCCGAGCAGCAACGTCCAATTCATTTGCCTTCATCCAATTTAATTAATCCGTTTTCTTACCAAAGAAGAAAAACAATTGAAGTCGCTAATTTTGGAGGAATCCAAGTGCCACGAGTCATTGCTGATTTTAGTCAAGTCCCTGTAAATGAGACAGATGCAATTAAGCCTGTGGGTTATTTTTATATGCCGCTTCTGGACAAATGGCGTTCGAATGATTTAGCTTGTGATTACATTTACACGGGTCAATATCCCGCTTCATTTATGCTACCAAATGGTCTGCGCGAAATCATTGATTATTCCGTTTGGCACGAACTAGAAGCCCAAGAGTTCATCTATCCCCTCCTTACAAGTGCTCTCTTTTTTAATGCACCCAAATTACATCCTCAACTTAATTTCTTGCTTCTTACAGATGAAGAACTAACGGTTGAATTGGCTGAAAAACTAAAGGATAAAACGAATATTGTAGTTTGGCTGGAGTCATCAAATCCACATGCGATGCCGGCTTTACGCGCTGCTTTTATGCGTTTGTTGGAAGTCGAATGTAGAGTTCCGGTAGTTATCAAAAGAAAGTATAACGCATTGTCAGATAGTGACTTGCAGTTATTTTCGTCTACAGATGCGGGTGGATTATTGGTAGATGGCTTGGGGGATGGTATAGTGCTGAGTATGGATAATTCGTCCGCGGATTCGTTAAAAATGCTTAATTCGACTTCGTTTGGAATCTTGCAAGCGGCAAGAACGAGAATGTCTAAAACTGAGTATATTTCTTGTCCTTCGTGTGGTAGAACACTTTTTGATCTACAAGAAACGACAGCTATGATTCGTAAGCGGACAGATCATTTGAAAGGGGTTAAAATTGGTATTATGGGCTGTATTGTAAATGGTCCAGGCGAAATGGCAGATGCGGATTATGGCTATGTTGGGATGGGCAAGGATAAAATTGCTCTTTACAGAGGGCAAACGGTTGTCAAACGCTCTGTACATACTGACAAGGCAGTGGATGAGCTTATTCAGCTGATTCAAGAAGATGGACGCTGGTTTGAGCCAGAGGTTGTTGAAGAAAATGAAAAATAAATATAAACAATGAATAAGTTAATCAAGTATCTGCAAATTATGCCTGTTTTTTCGTACTTTCTACGTGTTTTCAGAAAGGACGAATCAGGCAAATACCCGACGAGTTTCAATCTCAAAATGATGCATGGAATTAATAAAATATCTATTGTGATGTTTTTAATTTGTGTTATCGTTTTGATTATAAGAGCTTTTACACGCTATTAAAAATATTCGTTTCGTTTGTTTTGGGGTAATTAAGTTACTCATAATGTGCTTGTTATAAATTAAATACAAACGAACTTCGATAGTATGGAATTATTATTTTTTATGCTTCCCTCTTTTTTGCATGGTTGGTTAATGGGAGACTTTTCATTTTCTGAAACGGATGACGAGCGACTTCGAAAGCCGGTAAATAAAGGGATTTTATTATTCAATGAGGGGAAAATTGCAGAAGCATTTCGATTCTTTTGTGAAGAAGAAAAAAAATACCCTAAATGCGCCTACCTCTATCTATATCGTGCAAAGTGTCACCTTTTCTTTGAAAATTACACTGCAGCAATCCCTGACTTGGAAAAATCGTTGAGACTTGAGACAACTATTGCTGAAACCTATTCTTTATTGGCCGATACGTACTATAAAATAGAAAGCTACGATGCTGCTCTTGCAATGTATTCACGTGCTTCACGCATGTATTTAGAGAAAAATGCAGCAATAGAACGAATGATTGGTGAATTGCAAATGCGAAAAGGAAACTTTGAAGGTGCGTATAAAAATCTTTTACTAGCACAAAAACTCGGTGATACTAGTGCACAAGATTTACTTTTAACGATTCAAACTATTCGAGAAAAAAAATAGAAATATGGCATTTCTTTTTGTTTATGGAACATTGATGCGGGCGTATGGAGATAAGAAAGTCCATGCGCCTCTTTCTTTGTACGCAGAATATGTAGGTTTGGCTATTTGTCACGGAAGATTATACGAAATCGATGGGTATCCAGGGCTAGTTATTTCCGATGAAGCAGAAGTTTGTGGAGAATTGTATCAAGTTCATCATTCCAAACAACTTTTTGAAATTTTAGATGAATACGAAGGATATGACAAAGCTAATTCTGAAAGTTCTGAGTATATTCGGCAGATTGTACCTGTATGCTTGAAAGAAGATGGAAGAGAGGTAAGTGCTTGGATTTATGTATATAATTGGAGAGTAGAAGAGAGGAAGCGAATTTACTCAGGAGATTATACAAAAAAAGGAAGCATTTAGCTTCCTTGAACTTCGTGATCCCGACACGATTCGAACGTGTGACCGACTGCTTAGAAGGCAGTTGCTCTATCCAGCTGAGCTACGGGACCATTTTCAAAAAAAAACAGCTAGAAGTTACAAGCCTTTCAGCTATCTAACTAAAAGCTGTTTTCTGATAGTCGGGGTGGCAAGATTCGAACTTGCGACCTCCTGCTC
>CAYNRA010000133.1:0-4310 GCA_964399465.1 uncultured Cytophagales bacterium | reverse complement strand
TGGATGAGGTTGAGGGTATCGAGCGGTTTCGTATTTCGAGTATTGAACCCAATTTATTGACCAATGAAATCATTGATTTTGTTGCGCAATCCAAAAAATTTGTTCCTCATTTTCATATTCCTTTGCAATCAGGTAGTAATAAAGTACTTGGACTCATGAAACGTCGCTACAGACGTGAATTGTATGTAGATCGTGTAAAGCAAATCAAAGAAAAAATGCCTCATTGTTGCATCGGTGTTGATGTCATCGTAGGTCATCCTGGCGAAACTGAAGAGTTATTTTTAGAAACCTATCAATTCTTGAATGAACTAAACATCAGCTATTTACACGTTTTTACGTATTCCGAAAGACCCAACACGGATGCCATTCATATTCGTCCGCAAGTACCCGGTTCCGAGCGTGCCAAACGCTCTAAAATGCTCCATATTCTTTCTGATAAAAAGAAACGTGTATTTTACTCGCAACATGTCGGGCAAGAGTTTACGGTTCTCTTCGAAGAGGATATAGAAGACGGAAAGATGCAAGGATGGACGGAAAATTACATTCGTGTTGTCGCCAAATACGACCCGCTCCTAGTGAATGAAACCCTTAAAATTCGTTTGACTGACATCAATGCAGACGGTCTAGCTGAAGTTCAAGATGCTTCCGTATTTGTAGGATAATCGTTTTCTATGCTTATGCACGGCCCAGACAAGAATACCGCTTTTCCGCTCCCACACTACAACCGATTGTGTTTCTTAAAAAACACAATCAAAAACCCAAATATTCAGGTAGGTGATTATACGTATTACGATGATTTTGAGGATGTTGCCAACTTTGAGAAGAACGTAAAGTATCATTTTGACTTTGTTGGAGACAAACTGATTATTGGCAAATTTTGCATGATAGCCTCCGATGTCAAGTTTATTATGAATGGAGGGAATCATCTGACAGAAGCCCTTTCTGCCTATCCATTTGAAATATTCGGAAATGGTTGGGAAGGTGCCATGGACGGCAAAACGTATCCGCACAAGGGCGATATTTGTATCGGAAATGATGTTTGGATTGGCTATAATGCAACCATTATGGCAGGTGTAACGGTTGGTGACGGTGCAATTATTGCAGCCAACGCGACCGTCACGAAGGATGTTTCCCCGTATTCCATTGTGGGCGGAAATCCAGCCCAAGAAATCAAAAAACGATTTTCAGAGGACATCATTTCTCAGCTTCTCTCGCTCCAATGGTGGAATTGGGAGATAGATAAAATCACACGAAATATCCCCTATCTTACTGACAACCAATTAGATAAGTTAATTCCATAAACGAATATTTCTTATTTACGAACTGTAATTACCCAGCGGAAAGCCCATTTCCAAGCAATTTGGTACGACTGAATTTCAGCCTTTGCCAGTAATGTAATCCACTCTTTTTTGGAAAAACCTCTTAGTACAGACAAAGGTGCATCGTTTTTCACGAGATACGAAGACGAGAACCATTTTGTCAGCCATTTGATAGACCAATATGCAAACGAATGTCGGTGCAAATCGGCGATGACAAATCCAGCCGTCGCGTGTTTGTTTAGCCATTTCAACATCTCGACGAGAGAATCGTCTGAAAAGTGATGGCAAAAAAGTGAGTTAAAAAATAAGGTAGGACGATTTGTATCAAATTCAACTTTTCGGTAATCATTGCACTGAAAATCAATGGTCGGGTATTGAGCAGAGGCAAACGTCAGACAATCTTCTTTGAGATCTACACCCAAAAACCGCACATCCGGAAACCTTTTTTTGAACTTCTTCTCCAAAGCAGCTAGATTATCTCCGCCTCCACTTCCAATTTCAATGATTTGTGCAGTAGGGAATTGTTGAAGCAATGGCTCAATAGCATGTATAATCACCTGATGTCCACCAAGATATGAATTAATGAAGGCTAGTTCTGTTAAATTTCGGAATAAATCTGCCTGTGGAATGGAAGGCTCATCGAGTAATTCCTTTTGTAAAGAACGGGAGGAAAAGTTAGGCATAGTTCTAATTTATTTTTTCAATTTACAACAGGAACATGTACGAAAAACGACCATTTTGCATATTGATTCCAATATACAAGTATCCTAATTCATTTAACTAGCCAAAGGTTTAAAAAGAATCCAAAACAAACGCAAACTATTGAAACGTACATCGGTATATCTACTTTTTTTGTGACTTTGAATCAACTATTCGCCGTTTCATGGAGTTTTGCTAATTATGAGCTGAAAAAATGTAAATTAGATTTTCTATTGACTAAATTCCAAACCCATTATGAGAAAAAAACTCCTTTTAATTGGACTTTTGGGGGCACAATTGTCTTTCGGGCAGTCCTTCAACGTCTTTCCTGTACAAACACAAAAACCACCTCTTCATGGCAAACATTGGATGGCAATTACGGGTAAACCACTCGCTGCAACAGCTGGTTCCTTGATTTTCGGAAAAGGAGGCAATGCCATCGATGCCTCTTGCGCGATGCTCGCTGCTACAAGTACCATGTGGGATGTTTTGAGTTGGGGCGGTGAAACCCAAGCACTTATTTACAACCCCAAAACGAAGAAAGTAATTGCTATCAATGCGTTGGGAGTTGCTCCAACGGGTGCAACAGCGGACTTTTACAAAAGTAAAGGCTACCAATATCCACCAGAATTTGGCCCATTAGCAGCTGTTACACCCGGAACACCAGGTGGATTGATGGTTATGTTGGCAGAATACGGCACAATGAGCTTAAAAGATGTATTAGCTCCAGCTATGGAAATGGCAGCCGGTTATCCTATCGAAGCCCAAACCGCCAATTCTATCGAACGAGGAAAAGAGCAAATCAAGAAATGGCCTTATTCGAAAAATGTTTTTTTACCCCATCTAGGCGAAAAAAGAGAAGCCCCAGAGGCAGGTGAAATATTTGTTCAAAAGGATTTGTTGAATACGCTTCAGAAATTGGTTGATACAGAAACAGAAGCACTCAAAAAAGGTAAAAACCGCAAAGAAGCCATCTATGCCGCTTACGACCGTTTCTACAAAGGAGATATTGCCAAAGAAATTGCACGCGGAACACAAGAACAAGGTGGACTGATTACCGAACAAGATTTGGCAAACTGGAAAGTGAAAATTGAAGAGCCCCTACATGTAAATTACAAAGGAATTGACGTCTATAAATTACAAACTTGGACACAAGGGCCGTCGCTTTTGCAATCTTTAAATATGCTTGAAAATTTCGATTTGAAAAGCATGGGATACAATAGTACACGCTATATTCATACCTTGTACCAAGTGATGAACCGCGCCTTTGCGGACCGCGATTTCTACTACGGAGACCCTGCTTTTGCGCCGGAAGAACCGGTAAAAGGACTTTTATCGAAAGAATATGCCAAAGCAAGGATTCAGGACATAGATATGGAGAAAAACGATCCAACTGTTCGTCCAGGAGACCCATATCCATTTCAAGGACAAAATAACCCATTCAAAGATTTACTTGATGGCTATAAAGTAGGTGCGTTGGACAATAACAAGCTAGATGATGAATTTAAAGAGTCTTTCCAAGCAGGTACAACGACCGTTTTAGCAGCAGACAAAGAAGGTTGGGTTGTATCAATAACGCCGAGTGGCGGTTGGGTTCCTGCATGTATTGCCGGAAATACAGGAATTGGCTTGAGCCAGCGGATGCAATCGTTTGTATTAGATCCGAAAGAAAATCCGTTCAACGTGGTAGAGCCAGGCAAACGCCCACGTGTAACCCTCACACCAAGTTTAGCCATGAAAGATGGCAAACCCTTTATGGCATTTGGGAAACAAGCAGGTGACGAACAAGACCAATTATTGCTTCAATTTTTCTTGAATGTTGTTGAGTTTGGCATGACAGTCCAAGAAGCTACTGAAGCACCGAGTTTCAAAACGTACCAAATGTATTCGTCGTTCGGGAAACACGAGCGGAAGCCGGGTGCCTTGACCTTAAACGACGCGATGCCTGATTGGATTCGCAGGGATTTGCGTGGAATGGGCTATCGTCTTGATTTTCAGCCAAGAACAAGCGGGCCTGTCAATGCGATATACTTTGACTGGAAGCATAATTCGTTCTGGGGAGGAAGCAGTAACCACGGCGAGGATTACGGTTTAGGCTGGTAAAAGAAAACGAATGGAACGAAAAAGGGGCTGTCTCAAAAGGGGTTTTTGCCAACTAATATTTGGCAAAAACCCCTATTTGTTAGAAAATTAGAGAATTAAAGCCGAATTAGTTCAATCAAAAAGGCCATTATACCAAATTATATTTATTTGTTTTTTAATTAGAGACAGCCCCTTTTGTATTTGTATTCC
>CAYNRA010000132.1:0-4349 GCA_964399465.1 uncultured Cytophagales bacterium | reverse complement strand
ACAAACAAACGAGAAATAACATTCAGAACTTATCACTTTCACCTTCAACAGGTTATTCGTCAATTCCTACCAACTTAGCTCAATTACAGAACAGAGGTTGGGAATTGAGTTTATCTGGAACAGTTGTTCAAAAAGAAAATCTACGTTGGACTAGCCGCGTATTGTGGTGGAAAAACGATCTTTTGTTGACTCAACTAGGTATTCCTGCCTATAACTCCGGTGGATTTGGTGCTACATTGGGAACATTCTTGTATCAAGAAGGATTTGCACCAACAACGATTGTGGGTACACGTCCGAGACGCTTATTGGCAGATGGTACACCAGACCCGAACGATACCCCAGCGAATGAAGGCGTAAAGACAGGCGCATATATCCTTGGAAATGGTCAACCTGATTTCCAAATGTCTTGGTTCAATGAAGTGAATTTCTTCAAGAACTTTGATTTCTCTATGTTGTGGCACTGGAAGAAAGGAGGAGATAATATCAACCTTTCACAATTCTTGACAGACTCGGGTGGTACATCACCAAATTGGTTCGGTGATGATGACGGAGATGGCAAGCCAAACGGCCGCGATAGAGGTATCGCTCCAAACAACGGTGCAGACAGATGGGTACAAGACGCTTCTTACATCCGTTTGCGTGAAGCAGCCCTTTACTATACTGTGCCACAAGCAAAAGTCGGTGATTGGTTTGACAACAAAGTTTCACGTATCAAAATAGGATTCTCGGCACAAAACCCATTGACCTTCACGAAATATGTAGGTTACGACCCAGAAACCTCTACTTTCGGTATCCAAGCAGTACAATCAGGTGTTGATATTGCGCCATACCCAACACAACGTCGTTTCTTTGGTCACTTAGTATTTGAGTTTTAAGCCCTAATTATTGAAATCATTTCGAAAAGTATGAAAAAAATAATCACATCTTGGAGTCTCGTGGCGGGCTTGTGCATGACCCTCACTTCCTGCTCGTTTTTTGAGTTGGAATCTCCTATTGACCCCAACAACCCTTCCCTTGCGAGTGTTTCCAACAATGCAACCCGTAACCAAATCCAAAACTTAGTTACAGGTCTTGAAAACAGACATCGCAACTATGTCTTCACTGTATCCACTTTGTTTGGAAGTATGGGTCGTGAAATTTGGTATTTGAATGCCTCTGATCCGCGCTGGCAAACAGACTGGTTGGGAATGAACGGACGAACAGCTAACGTCAATATGTTTGGCTATTTGAATACATATATCCAACCCTATCAGGCGATTTTACAAGGAAATGTCCTCCTTAGTGCTGTCAAAAATTCATCTGTTTTGACTGATGCTGAAAAAAATGCAGTCAGCGGATTTGCGAAAACACTTCAAGCATACCAATACATGATTTTGGCGAACGGACAATACGAAAACGGTATTCGTATGGATGTCTCTGACCCACTAAATCCAGGTCCTTTTGTTCCTTATCCACAAGCGTTGGAAGCTATCAAAACTCTTTTAGACAGCGGATTCCAAGAGCTTACAGCTGCAGGAACAGGTAACTTCCCATTGCGTTTAACATCTGGATTTACGGGAACTGGATTTGGAACAAACCAAGCATTGGCACAAATGAACCGTGCATTGGCTGCAAGATTAGCTGCTTATCGCAAGGATTGGCAAGGAGTCATTACTGCGCTAGCTGGTTCATTCTATGACCCGAACGGAAACATTGACAGAGGACCTGCTCATACTTGGGGAGCACCACCAGATGCTTTCAACCCACTATATTTCGTACCGAATGCCGCGACAAATACGATGGTGGTTGTGCATCCTTCAGTATTAAAAGATACACTTTCTGGCGATAATCGCGTACGAAGCAAGTTCTTCCAACGGACAACAGCCGTTTTGGTAACATCGGACGGAACTCCACTTTCTGGTAACTACCAAGACAAACGTTTTGCTTCTAATGCCTCTGAAATTAAATTCATCCGAAATGAAGAATTGATGTTACTAGCAGCAGAGGCACACGCACAATTAGGTAACGCAAACCAAGCAGTAGAAGCTATTAACAAAGTGCGTACACTTGCTGGAGTTGGTGCTTATACAGGTGCTACAACTACAGACGCCTTGATCAATGAAATTCTCTTCCAACGTCGTTATTCACTTTGGTTTGAGCCATGGGGACACCGTTGGGTTGACTTGAGAAGATATAACAGACTCAATGCGACAGAAGTAGATATCGCGTCTGATAAAGGTAGTATCTTTACACAATTGGCAAGACCACAAGCAGAAATCAACTGGGATTTGTATGTAGGAAATTAATTTCCAAATCCTTTGAAGTCCCTCCACAGCTTTGTGGAGGGACTTTTTGTTTTTAGATCAACGAACGCTCTCTTCACAAGTAACAGCTCAAATTAGCCTGTATTTTTGACAAAAAAGTGCTATCTTTGCCCCCGTTTTGTGGCTACATTTCCACCATTCTTCATACGTTTACATATCACCATGCTTACATTATCAAATATTTCACTTGCTTTTGGCAAACGGACTCTCTTTGAAGAAGTTAATCTAAAATTTGTTCCCGGAAACGTCTATGGACTCATTGGAGCAAATGGCGCTGGAAAATCAACGCTCGTCAAAATTATCGCTGGAGACATTGACCCCACCACGGGAACGGTAAGTCTGGATCCAGGTGAGCGGATGTCTGTCTTGAAACAAGATCAAAATGCCTACGATGCTTACACCGTTTTAGATACGGTGATGCGTGGAAATGAACGTCTGTACGAAGTGATGAAAGAAAAAGATGAAATCTACATGAAAGAAGATTTCACCGAAGAAGACGGAAATAGAGCTGCTGACTTAGAAGCTGAATTTGCCGAAATGAACGGCTGGGAAGCTGAATCAGACGCTGCCTCCCTCCTTTCTGGTCTGGGTATCAAAGAAGATATTCACCATACACTTATGGCAGACGTGAATCCGTCAGAAAAAGTAAAAGTATTGTTGGCACAAGCCCTTTTTGGTAATCCAGATGTACTTTTATTGGATGAGCCAACCAACAACTTGGATATCGAGTCCATTCTTTGGCTCGAAAATTTCTTGATGAACTTCAAAAACACCGTTGTTGTCGTTTCACACGATAGACACTTCCTTGATAATGTGTGTACGTATATTGCCGACTTAGACTTCAAGAAAGTAACTCTTTATGGTGGTAATTACTCTTTCTGGTATGAGTCTAGCCAATTAGCTGCACGCCAAAAAGCGGATCAAAACAAAAAAGCAGAAGAGAAGAAAAAAGAATTGGAGGATTTTATTCGTCGATTCTCTGCCAACGTCGCGAAATCCAAACAAGCAACGGCACGGCAAAAAATGTTGGAAAAATTGGACATTTCAGCTATCCAGCCTTCTTCACGCAGATACCCATACATTGGTTTTAAACCCGAACGCGAAGTTGGCGACCAAATATTAGTCATTGAAAACCTTTCGTATCAAACAGAAGACGGTACGTATCTTTTCAAAGATTTGAATTTGCAGGTAGGAAAAAGAGATAAAATTGCCTTCTTGAGCAAAGACGGTTTGGCGGTTTCTGCATTATTTGATATTCTCATGGGCAAGAAACAGGCTACTTCCGGTATGTTTAAATGGGGCGTAACGATTACAAAAGATTACTTACCCAACGATAATTCGGAGTATTTCAGTGACCCATCCAATAACCTTGTAGATTGGTTGCGCCAGTACTCGACAGAAAAAGACGAAACGTTTATTCGTGGTTTCTTGGGTAGAATGCTATTTTCTGGAGAAGAAGCATTGAAGAAATGTACGGTCTTGTCTGGAGGTGAAAAACAGCGTTGTATGTTCTCCAAAATGATGCTTTCCAATGCCAATGTGCTTCTTTTTGATGAACCAACAAACCACCTAGATTTGGAGTCTATCCAGGCATTAAACAAAGGAATGGAAGAATACGACAGCAATATTTTGTTTACCTGCCATGACCACCAACTGACCAATTCTGTCGCAAACAGAATCGTTGAATTAGCACCGAAAGGATGCTTGGATAAGTTGATGTCGTTTGATGATTATTTGACCGACGACCGTGTCAAGGAACAAAAGAAAGCATTGTATTGATACAACTATACGCAAGTATTTCTAGCAAACAGAGCGTCTCACTTCTTGTAAGTTGAGGCGCTTTTTTTTGTACAGATTGAGCGGATAATTACTGAGGGGGATTTTGGGCTTTGAGTTGTTCTTTGAGGGTAGAAATATGATCATCTTTGCTGGTAATCAACTCTTTATACAAATCCATACCAAACTGTGGAAATCCTTCTGCTAGATGTGAGGAAGAGAACGTAACGGGGAATAGTTCAAGGGGATAAACACGAAAAACTTCTGCCA
>CAYNRA010000131.1:0-4841 GCA_964399465.1 uncultured Cytophagales bacterium | reverse complement strand
TATCTGTATTTTCCAAGCAAAAAGAATCAGTCCTAGCTGAATTTGGGGTGTTTTTCCCAGAGTACCGCGTGTATGATTTTTTAACCGTTCGAGAAAATCTAGCAATATTCGCACACTACCAAGGCGTAGAAAATAGCAATATCACCCAAAAATTACTAGACTTTCATTTATTGGATGTAGCCGATGTCAAGGCAAAATACATTTCGCTAGGAAACTATAAAAAAGTCTGTCTTGCCGTTTCTCTATTGGGAAATCCCAAATTAATTGTTTTAGATGAACCCTTTTTAGGCGTAGATAAGGCGTCTATCCAAATTATTCTTACCACGCTTGAACGTATGCGCCTTGAAAACGATGCCCTCGTCTTACTGACAACCCACGAGCTCGAACCCGTCGCTGACTGGTTCACAGAACTTGTGCATATTAAAGATAAAAGCATTTACAGGAGACTGACAAAAGACGAACTTCAAGAACGCTTTGGAACGCTATCGAACTTTCAAAAAGAAGAATATGCTTAGTCTGTACCTTGAATTTCAGAAGGTGGTAAAAAATAAGCTAATTTGGCTGGCTGCGCTTCTTTTGCTCCTTATCTCTGTGCTTGTGTTGTGGAATTTTCATAGAACCATGTATGATATATACCCGCTTGCTACCGTCAACCGTGCCATCAAACCAAGTTTTTCAGTGTTTTATGTCTCCTATCTCGTTCGACTAAATCTGCTTCTCTTGCTCATTTTATCGGCGGTTCTTCAAGTAATTGAACACACAACGGAAACAAAAACACACCGAACTTTGTGGATAAGTCGTTCGCAAGAAATACAAAATACCAGCAAAAGAAATGGGGTATATTTTATTCTCGGTCTGTTGTTCGTTGCTCTTTTTATACTTCTTACGTTCTCTTTTTCGTATTTTCACACGTTACACACCTCCTTTCGTTTTCCTACATTACCTTTCGTTTGTCTTTGTATGATCAGCTATTGGGTTGCGTATAGTAGTCAGCTAGTAGTAGCAACCCTACCTTTTTTACGACAGTTCTGGATGGCAGGTTTGATACATTTGGGTCTCTATTGGATACAAGTACATCCATTAAGTTGGATAAAGGCAGATGACTTTATAACGCTCGATTTCCCCAAATTGAGTATCATACTTTTCTGTTCCGTTGTTTTCTATGGTATTTACTTAAAAAAAATAGTAAAATGAGTCTATCAAATCTTCTCTCCCTTGAATGGAATAAATTCAGGAAATTGCGTTTGCTTTTCTATTCTTTCTGTTTGTTTGCTGGCTACTTTATCTTTTTGCTTGTTTTTGGAACAATCAACAAATCTACACAAGGGTTTCATGCGACTTTGGCAGTCGGAATGCTCAAAATTTCTGTTTACTTCACGCAACTTTTTGTTTTACCTTGTTACCTCTATTTTTTGTATCTGTTTTACCAAACAGAAATAGAGGTCTCTAATTTTGACAGATACAAACTCCAAAAATTTCCTTATGTATCTGTTTTTTTCTTGAAAGTCGTTCTCGGTTTTACCGTATCAATCGTTTGCACATTTTTAACTGTATTTCTGTTGTTTTTCAGTCAACGGCTAGATATTCATTTACCAATTTCTACCTTGTTCGACCATCTGATTCCCCTTTTGTTGGGTCAAATCATTCAGATATTATTCGCGTTTAGTCTTTTTCAATTCATGAAATCGAATTACGTTGTACTCCTTTTTTTGTTTCTTTTCTCACTTTTATCCAGCTTTGACTTACCGTATAATCTTTTCTACTTTGTATCCAAGGCAATCAATGTACAGACATTTCAAGGCGAAATATATTCTTTTGTTCCTTATATGAAAGTGGGTGCTTCTGGTCTTTTTCTTGTGGTTTTAAGTCTTCTTTTGGTTGCATTCAAAACGAAACGTGTATGATTCGGCTTTTCAGAAAAAACCTCCATTTGTTCTTCCTGTTTCTCTCATTCGAAATTCTGGCATTAGTCATTCACTATGCTTTGGGAGATTCCTCTTACCTGATTATCAATCTAGTATTGAAATTTACCCCTTTCCTACTTTACTTGATAGCCACTAAAATTTCTTTTTCTCCAACAAATAGAAATGGAAAGCCATGGACGATTTTTGCGTACAGTTCGTTTGTAGTTTTTTGTGTATTTATATGCCTATTTTTCTTCAAATTATTTCTATTTGATACCGTAGATCCTGCGTACAAAGAAGCCCAAATAGATGCTTTGTATCAAAAAGAAATAGAAAATATGAAAGAGTTAGAACAGCGTAAAAACGTAGAGATGGACTATTCAAAAGAAGAAATTCGAGATCGATACGAGGCAAGATTTTCTGCCCAAGGCTTGATCAAACAAACCGTTTGGACGATTATTGGCTATTCATTTTTATCTATTTTAATTGTCTTTGTTATCCTTGAAAAACACAATTTGCCACAGCGGGAAAAATAGCCTAGGTTGCTGTATTTTAAGTATATTTGAACGATTAATTGTCATGTCAAACGTTACCACCCATGATTCAAACAGACCCTGCCCAACTCGCTACTTTCCTGCATCTCGCCATAGAAGAGACTAATTTATCACTCGAAGAGCATAATTGGCTTTGGCAGAATGTACAGTATGAGAAAATACCATTTAAAAAATCAGTTTGGTACAGAAAACCTGGTTCAAAATGGATTGCTTACATTGCCAAAGGATTAGTGAAAAAATGTGTCATCCAAGAAAAAACAGGGGAAGAAGTAATTCTGGATTTCTACGAAGAAAATCAATTTGTCCTACATCTTGAAGATATCTCTCCAAACGAATCTATTTATTACACCACACTTGAGCCAACCGAAATCCTCCTCTGGCAGATTGACTATTTTCATGAAATGAAAGATAAAACGCCACGTGCAGCACAATGGCTGCTGGAGAGAACACAAGAGTATGCTGCCAGACAAGAAAAAAGAATTCAAATTCTTTTGTTACCCACCCAAGAGCGTTACCTTCATTTTCATACAAATTCACCGAAATTGGTGTCCAAATTAAGTGTCCGGGATACCATTGCTTACCTTGGTTTTAGCCGAGCCCTCTTCTTTAGACTCAGACAATTGCATGCAAAAAACCTCAAAAAACAAGAATAAAGTCTAAAAATGGCCTATTTTTTCATTTCGTAGTATGTATGTTTGTCGTTCATTTAAACACCTCCCAAACATGAAAAAACTTATCTACCTCCTGTTCATTACCAGTGCAGTTTTCGCCCAAAATACCAAACAACTGACCTACCAATACACAGACCATAATGATTTCGTATGTGAAAGTCACCTATTCCTGAAAGGCAAAGAATCCCTCTATATTATCAAAGACCCTCGGACGGAGTTAAATAATCAATCCACGTCAGGTTTGCATTACAAATTGTACAATGACAAATGGTCACGGATTTTCTATAAAAGTGAGAAACTAAACATTACGCGTGTTCCTTTGTACGGAAGAGAAATGGTTTACAACAGCGATAAACTAGTTCAGTCTGTTAAACTGACAGGCAAAACCAAGAAAATAGCTGGATATACTTGTCAAGAAGCACTGGTGAGTAAAGGAGGCAGAAAATACGCAGTCTGGTACACAACCGATGTGGCGCTCGTAGCAAGCCCCTTGAATTTATCTGCCGTACCAGGGCTTGTGGTCGAACTAAGAGATACCGGTTCTGAGAACTTCAAAATTACTCTTCAGAAAATCAGCAATACCGCAGACTTAAAAGAATTTGAAAAATATAAAAAATACATTCTCGAGAAGCCCATCAAGAGTTATGTCACTTATGAAAAAGATTTGATTTCTCAGATGTCCAACATTAAAAAAGAGAACTACGCTGCATTAGCTAAATTTAATACTTCTGTTGAATACGCTGCTGACCAAAGTTATTTTACTGTTCACGTAGTAGATATTCCAGAGAAATTAGTACCTGCTCTTCAAAAAATAACCAAATGAGGATGGCACTTTTTGTGTGGGTAGTCTGGATAAGTACTACCCATACGACTTGGGGCCAACGGGTAACAGGAAGCATCAAAAATACAGCTGGAGAAGGCATTTCTGCATATATCGAGCTCAAAAATTCTCGTAATGGCTCGACAATAGATTTTTTTCAATCTGAGAACAACGGTACTTTTGACTTTACGCTTACCCCAAACCCAACACAAAAGACGATTTATTTGCTCTTCCGAGCAATGGGCTATACTACGTTTCAAGATAGTTTGGTTGTAGATGGTTTACCTTTGAAAAACTTGCAAGTGACGCTCCAAACAGAGAGCATCGAACTCGAAGAAGTGGTAGTGGCGGTCGAACGAAAAGTCGTGGTAAAAAACGATACAACCGTGTATAATGCCAAAAGTTTCTTGAAAGGTAACGAACGCAAGGTCGAAGATTTACTCCGTAATATCCCCGGTATTGTGGTGGAAGAAAATGGAAAAATTCAATATTATGGAAAAATCGTTGAGTCTGTTCAATTGAACGGCGACGACTTATTTGGTTCCAAATACAGCATTGGTACTCGGAATATCCCTGTAGATTTGGTTGAAAAGGTAGAGGCAATAACGAATTTTAATAAAAATCCAGTTCTGCAAGGGCTCGTCAATTCTGAAACGGTATCCCTGAATCTTCAGTTCAAAAAAATGAACCTCAAACTTTTGGCAGATGGCAATGTGGGTCTTGGTACACAAGTGTTTGACCAACTCAGGAGAGACGTGGGTCTCAATCTCCTCAGCTTATTCGACAACTTCAAAGCATTTAGTACCTTAACAACCAATAATATTGGAACAACCTACGGTGGCTCTGATTACTTCTATACGCCCGGAGAGAACCTAGAGGAAAATCCATTGGA
>CAYNRA010000130.1:0-4926 GCA_964399465.1 uncultured Cytophagales bacterium | reverse complement strand
TTCTTGGGCTAGGTAAAATCGTATCAATGTGTTCATTGTATTTCTTTTTGTCTATTTAGAAACAAATGTATTACTAAAGAAAAAAATCTATACATGGATGGAAAAGAAAAAGTCTGAAGTTTATGATAACCTCAGACTTTTTCTTTTTTCTGGATTAATAATTCCTAAATAGGTTGAGAGGAAAAATACTTTGCCCAACTGGATTCTCCAGCTTTTTGAGGCCAATTCGCTAGTTCTTTTTTCAAGCCAATGTTCTGCGTGTAAACACGTGTTTGTTCTGTAATTTCCCCTGCTGCAACCTGCTTTTTTATCTGAAAGGGCGAAACAGAGAAAAGTGTATCCCCTTCGTTTTCACATAAAATGGAGCGGTCAAAGAAATCAACAGAAAAACGCGCACCCAATTCTTTCATCCATCTACTGGAAGTGTCAATGGAACAACCAGAGGCAGCCTGAAAAGACTCGTCTGCTGCAATGAGTATGATTTGATTTTTGATAACAGAAAACGAGGCTTTCAATGGCGCACCGTGCGCACCCCAAGCATCTATTTGCGTCGTCAAGAAGGTTTGGATTTCAGTCAATTCTTCCGCTTGCAGTGGTCGATTTGCTTGGTATATCCAAATGCGGGAGGTGTCAGGGAGTGTTTCAAAAGGTATAAACATAGGAATAATTGTTCAATGGAATCTGTTCAAATGGAACAGTCTGCACGTTAAAAAAGTTTTTGTTCCAATTGGTGTACTTCCTTGCATTGAATTTTTCAAACAAGTTTCACGTTTTAGATTAAAAAAGCATGGTTAAAACAGGCATTCGTCTTCTCATTTTATCCTTCGTATTCGTCGGTTCTTTTTTTCTTTTCGACCTTACCAAAAATGCCATCGAGCGCTATTTTGGTAATTCGGTAGAAACGACGCAACAATTGGTCATTACAGAAATCACCCAAATGGGAAAGCTGGAATTGGTCAAATATACATTTAAAGACATTGTAGAACAAAAAATTAGCCGCGACTTTCTTCCAGACCCTAAGGCGTTGCTCATCGTTCACGGCGAAGCCATTGGATGCATCGATTTAACAAGAATCACCAAAGAAAAAGTCCGAATAGAAAAAGATACCATCTATATACAACTCCCTGAACCGGAAGTATGTACATTCAAAATTGACCATCAAAAGTCACATATTTACCAAACGGAATACGCATTCATGAACGAAAAATTGCTTCTTGATGAAGCCTATCGCCGGGCGGAAAAACAAATTTACGATTCTGCCGTTGCTTCCGGAATACTTCCCCAAACCAAAGAAAGCGCACAAAAAATCTTGCTCCCCTTCCTAGAAACAGTCAGTGGGAAAAAAGTAGTTTTTGAGTAATTCAGCCGCGCGTTTTCTTTTTTCAGAGAAACAAATAAGCGCCGTTTGCGGTTATAAAATCATTGTTCCATTTTTTACATTGACTATTTTTTATTTTTTCCAATGAAGAAATTATTCACCACTTTCGCTGTTGCATTTGCGTTTGCACAAGCATCTTTTGCGCAACAAACCTGCTGTCAAACTGTATTTGCAAGCAATGACGGCAACATGGCTGTATTTGCCGAAGAAGAAGATTTTAGAAACATGCACCCAAGTCCTGTTCCATACGTTCATTCGAGCGAAGTAGGAGGAAAAATGATTGATTTCTCGACTCCAGACGGTCAAAAAGCCAATGCTTACTTCGTACCTTCTAAAAAGAAATCAGACAAATGGTTATTCGTTTACCAAGAATGGTGGGGCTTAAATGACCAAATAAAACGCCAAGCGGATGTCTTTTACACAGATTTGGGTGAAAACGTGAATGTTTTGGCACTCGATATGTATGACGGCAAACTTGCGACAAACCCAAGCGATGCGGGTAAATACATGCAGTCTGCTAAAGAAGAAAGATTGGAAGCAATCATGCAAGGAGGCATTGCGTTTGCCGGCAAAAAAGCAAAAATTGCGAGCGTAGGCTGGTGTTTCGGCGGCGGATTGTCGCTTAAATCAGCGATTTTGGGCGGTAAGCAAACCGTTGGTAGTGTCATGTATTATGGAATGCCTGTCAAAGATGTTGAAAAACTAAAGACACTTCAAACAGATGTTTTAGGCTTGTTTGCTACGGAGCAATGGATTTCAAAAGAAATTATCGAAGAGTTTGCCGCAAACATGGACAAAGCAGGAAAAAAGTTAACCTACAAAATTTTTGCAGCTGACCACGCATTTGCGAATCCCTCAAATCCAAAATTTGACAAGGAAGCAACGGAGGAAGCGTACGGCATGGCCATTGCGTATCTCAAGAATAAACTACTATAATCCACACAATACATACTTCGATAGAGAGTCCAACTGGGCTCTCTATTTTCATTTTATCCCCTTCTAAACATCATATAATCTATTCAGATGGACAACCGCCAGGCACTTAGGCCAATTATCTCAACAGAACCGAGTGAATCTCCCGCAGAGAAATTTCAGAACGATATACTTCGCCCGATTTTAAAGTTACAACACTCGGTACTTATTCAACTGTTTTCACAAAATATGCCTCCGTTTAAATCCAAAGAATGGACAGAACAGAAGCAACAAATTACCGAGAAAATACAGAAAGACCCCTATTTATCTGCTTTGTTATCTGGTGTCATTCTTGGCATGATGACTCCAGAAGAAATCCTAGAATACGGAGAGAATAACAAAGAATATGCGCGGAGGTTAAAATCCATGCTTCTGCAACGTATCTTATCACATTATCAACCACTTAAAGACCTGCCAATTTGACCGTTCTTCCCTATAATGAGAAATGATGCATTATTCTTGTTTATAAAACGCTGTAAATAAGTAAATTTGCAACCTTAGAAACTATTTCCAAGTCAATTGTACACAGAACACTCGACGAATTCTATAAATTACGGATAAATAATGCTTAATTTTCTTACAAAAAGTATTACCAAAGTATTTGGTACGAAATCAGAAAAGGACGTCAAAGAGTTGAGCCAATATGTTCGCTCTACCAACGAAGCCTTTGCCCAACTTTCTCACTTATCGCATGATGAATTCAGAGCTAAAACAGCTGATTTACAAGCTTATATACAATCTCAACTTGCTGACATTGATGCTGAAATCGCGTCGCTTACACAGTCTATAAATGCTTCGTCTGCGTTTTCAGTGGATGAAAAGGAAGTCGTCTTCAAAAAGGTAGATGACTTGAAAGCCAAGAGAAATGAAAAGCTAGAAGTGGTACTCCTTGAGATTCTACCGCAAGCTTTCGCGATTGTAAAAGAAACTGCGCGTAGATTCAAGGAAAACGATACAATTGAAGTAACCGCTACTCATCTTGACAGACAGTTGGCGATGCGGAAAGGCCATATTACCATCGAAGGTGACAAAGCAATCTGGAAAAACGAATGGGTAGCCGCCGGAAATATCATCAAATGGGATATGTTGCATTATGACGTGCAAATCATTGGTGGAGCCGCTTTGCATACCGGAAAAATTGCTGAAATGGCAACAGGTGAAGGAAAAACCCTCGTGGCTACTTTCCCTGCTTTCCTAAATGCACTGGCTGGCAAAGGTGTACACATTGTCACTGTCAACGATTACTTAGCACGCCGTGACTCCGAATGGATGGGGCCTATTTTTGAGTTCAATGGCATTACTTGTGACTGTATCGATAAATATCCTGCAAACTCACCTCAACGAAGAGCTGCGTATTTATCAGGAATTACATACGGTACAAACAACGAATTTGGTTTTGATTACCTCCGCGACAACATGGTCAATGACCCGTCTGAGCTTGTACAAAGAGAACATCACTACGCCATGATTGATGAGGTCGATTCTGTTTTAATTGACGATGCCCGTACTCCATTGATTATTTCAGGACCAATGGCTAAAAAGGGAGACGAAGAACTTTATAACTCGCTGAAGCCACGCGTTGCCAACATCGTCGAAGTACAAAAAACGCTTGTCAATGGCTTTTTGAACGAAGCCAAAAAACTCATCGCCGCTGGAAATAAAAAAGAAGGAGGCTTGGCTTTATTTAGAGCCTACAAAGGATTGCCTAAAAGTAAACCGCTCATCAAGTATTTGTCTGAGACCGGTATCAAAAAAATATTACAAGAGACAGAAGCTATCTACATCGCTGAAAACAACAAGCTCATGCCAGAAGCGGAAGCGCCTCTGTATTTCACGATTGAAGAAAAGAATAACTCCATCGAATTAACCGATAAAGGCATTGACTTTCTGACGGGTCAAGATGAAGACAAACATTTCTTCGTCATGCCTGACTTGGCGATTGACATGAATGCCATTGAAAAAATGGACATTACGGAGCAGGAGAAAATCATTAAAAAAGATGAACTCATCCGTGATTATTCGACCAAAGCGGAGCGTATTCATGCCGTAAACCAACTCCTGAAAGCCTACACTGTATTTGAAAAAGACGTGGAATACGTCATCATGGACGGTAAGGTAAAAATCGTAGATGAGCAAACGGGTCGTATTATGGATGGCCGTCGGTGGTCGGATGGACTTCATCAAGCGGTTGAGGCAAAAGAAAATGTAAAAGTGGAGGATTCTACCCAAACGTATGCCACGGTTACGCTTCAAAACTACTTCCGGATGTACCACAAATTAGGCGGTATGACGGGTACGGCAGAAACAGAAGCCGGTGAATTCTGGAAAATCTATAAGTTGGATGTCGTGACGATTCCAACAAATAAGCCAGCTGTTCGAGAAGATCATCAAGATAAAGTGTACAAGACGGTACGGGAGAAATACAATGCCGTTGCCGATGAAATCGTAGAAATGGTCAAGATTGGTCGTCCAGTTCTTGTGGGTACAACATCTGTAGAAAACTCAGAGCTTATCAGCCGGATGTTGACACTTCGGAAGATTCCACACCAAGTACTGAATGCCAAACAACACGCCCG
>CAYNRA010000129.1:0-5117 GCA_964399465.1 uncultured Cytophagales bacterium | reverse complement strand
ATAGGGAGACTAAATAATTTCCCAGCGATTTCAGAGCAGATAGCAGCACTTTCAGGGTCTTCGGCAGCAAGTTTTGCTGCTTTGGATGTAGATTCAACCTGAATTTCTTCTACGTTATGTTGTTCAAAATACTTATTCAAAAAACCACGGCATTGTCTAAAAGCAATATCTTTTGAGTAGATCCGCTTGATTTTATCGGGGCTTTCAGCTTCGGTTGCGAGTGTAAAGTGGACAGGTATTTTTAATTCTGCAACGATATTGACTTGCATTTCGTGCAATAAGTCAACGGTTTCATAAACGATACCTTCTTGGTTATTTTCGATTGGAATGACCCCGAATTTGGCACGACCTGTCTCAACTGCCTCAAACACAGATTTAATGGTAGGTAGCGTCATGTATTCACTCATCGCACCGAATCTACTTTCAGCTGCTTGGTGTGTAAAACTACCTTCTGGACCGAGATACGCGACACGCTCTGGGAGTTCGTAGTTTCTTGCAGCGGCAAAAATCTCAAGATATATGGCCTCAATGGCGGCATCTGTTAACGGACCTTCATTTAATGATTTCATACGGTCAAGAATAAATTTTTCTCTTTCCGGACGGTAAATAACCGTCTTGGTAAGCCGTTTGATTTCACCTACTTTGTGCACCCATCTCATTCTTTCATTGAGGAGAAGGAGGAGTTTTTCATCAATTTCATCGATGTTTTTACGAATATCATCTAAGGTCACTGGTATGATTGATTTTTGGTTAAAAAGAGATATTACAAGATTTCTGGAAGTTCTTCAGCAATGTCTACCTCAAAGCGTAGATTATCAATGATAAATCGTTGTCTTTCAGGGGTATTTTTACCCATATAATAGCCTAGAACTTTTGGAATGGATGATTCTTTTTCGAGGATAACAGGGTCAAGACGAATGTCAGATCCGATGAAGTTTTCGAATTCATTGGGAGAAATTTCACCAAGTCCTTTAAATCTAGTTATTTCCGGTTTATTCCCTAACTTTCGGATAGCCAACTGGCGTTCTTCGTCCGAATAGCAATAGATCGTTTCTTTTTTGTTCCGAACCCGGAAGAGCGGGGTTTGTAAAATAAACAAATGACCAGCACGAACTAAGTCAGGGAAAAATTGGAGGAAGAAAGTCAAGAGCAACAGGCGTATGTGTGAGCCGTCAACGTCTGCATCTGTTGCGATGACAATTTGGTTATATCGTAAACCCTCTATGCCTGCTTCAATATCGAGTGCATGTTGAAGCAAGTTAAATTCCTCGTTTTCATATACAATTTTTTTAGACAATCCGTGGCAGTTGAGTGGTTTCCCGCGAAGACTAAAAACGGCTTGCGTTTCAGGGTTTCTCGCTTTTGTAATAGACCCACTCGCAGAGTCCCCTTCAGTGATAAATAAAGTAGTATTTAAGCGATGTTCAAATTTTTCATCTGTCAAATGAAATCGGCAGTCACGGAGTTTTTTATTGTGAAGATTTGCCTTTTTAGCTCTTTCATTTGCTAATTTTTTAATTCCAGATAACTCTTTTCTTTCTCGTTCAGACTGTTCTACTCGTTTCTTTATTGCCTCCTTCACGGTAGGGTTCATGTGGAGGAAATCGTCTAATTTTTGTTTGATAAACTCATTGACAAACGTACGAATAGTGGTGGAGTCGGGGTTAGGGGATATAGTTACAGAACCCAATTTTGTCTTTGTTTGTGACTCAAAAACTGGTTCTTGCACGCGTACAGAGATAGCCCCAATAATGGCCTGGCGTATATCTTCAGGGGCATAATCTTTTCCAAAGTGTTCCCGAACGGTTTTAACAATGGCTTCTTTGAAAGCAGATAAGTGAGTTCCCCCCTGTGTAGTATTTTGCCCATTGACAAAAGAGTAGTATTCTTCGCCGTATTGGTTTCCATGTGAAAGTGCAATCTCAATATCATCTCCCTTTAAGTGAATAATCGGGTAGCGGAGGGTACTTTCATCTGTTTTTCGGCGAAGCAAATCCAATAAACCATTTTGGGAAATATATTTTTGCTTATTGAAAAGAAGGGTAAGCCCTGCATTTAAAAAACAATAATTCCAAAGCATATTTTCCACGAATTGTGGAATATAGTGGTAGTTCTTGAAAATTGAATTGTCTGGTTGAAAAGTGACTAGCGTACCATTTTTTTCCGTAGTTGGTTCAAGCGGAGATTTCTTTTTAAGGTTGCCTTGGCTAAAAGTAGCCCATGCAGTTTGACCATCCCGAAATGCTTGTACTCGGAACGAACTAGACAGTGCATTGACTGCTTTCGTACCCACTCCATTAAGGCCAACTGATTTTTGGAATGCTTGGCTATCGTATTTGGCACCTGTGTTGATTTTAGAAACTACATCGACCACTTTACCCAGTGGAATACCACGACCGTAGTCACGTACTTCAACAATTCCTTCTTCCATTTTAATTTCGATGGATTTTCCAAAACCCATGGCATATTCATCGATACAATTATCTAAAACTTCTTTGAGTAATACGTAAATCCCATCGTCTGGAGTTGAGCCATCTCCTAACTTGCCAATATACATCCCTGGTCTTAGTCGGATGTGTTCTTTCCAATCGAGTGATTTAATACTGTCTTCGTTGTAAGTTGAACTGTTTTCTGTTGCCATGAATCTGTATTAAAACGTAAATGAAAATGAGAATAAGTGCGAATTTATAGACAAATTTGACAAAAATAGAAAAATGTCTCCACTCGATACGTATTACTTGAAAAGATTCAATCATTCGTTTGCGTTAGGCAGCTACTTTCCTCTCCCTATTTTGAGAATCTTTTCGCAAGTTATTTAGGGCGCGAAACTTCTAAAAAAAGGCTTAAATACGACCATTTGATGAAAAACTTGTGTTAATTTGCATGTCGAACAAGTAATCATTTCCAAAAAATCATCTTGGTTTATTTGGGATTCTACTTTAAATGAAGATATTCTCTACACGTATGATACCAACTAGTAAACGTATTGGACTAGTTGTGAGCTTCTTGTGTTTCTCGCTCACAGCCATGAGTCAAGTCCCTACCAACATCCCACTATTACCTGGTCAAGGGTTTCCGACCCAGAATCTACCCCTACAGATGCAAACAAATGGAACAGCTACTGGAGTTCCTAGAGCATTCGATGCTAATCAAGTCGGGACACGCTCTGTGGAGCTAACGCAAAGCGATTTGAAAGCAATAGCGCTTGAAGATTCTTTAAAAGCGGTAAAAGAGGCAGAGCTTGCCGCAGATAAAGCAAAAAGTGATTTGAGAAAACGAATTATTGGATATGCTATTTTTAACGATAATCGTTTTGAGAATAATTTATTGACAAGCATTCCGACTCCTAAAAACTATATACTCGGTTCAGGAGATAAACTCTCTGTTGATCTCTACGGTTTTTCACAAGCTAGCTACGATGTGATCGTTTCGCCAGATGGTTATATATCCATTCCCAAAGCGGGCCTTATTTACGTTGCTGGCCAAACCATTGAGGTAGCTAAACAAAAAATTGCTTCAAAATTGAGTCGTTTTTTTGCTGGATTGAGTGACGGTGTAAGTGGGTCAACGCTCATAGCCATTTCGTTAAATAATGTTCGGGCTATAAAAGTCACTATTTTAGGTGAAGTGGTTGCGCCAGGTACATATACCGTTACCTCATTGACTTCAATGCTAAATGCCTTGTATACAGCGGGTGGGCCGAACGAAATTGGTTCGTATAGAAATATTCAATTAGTTCGTGCGGGTAAGGTAATCAATACATTGGATCTCTATGAGTTTATGATGAAAGGGTATGCGAATTCTGATTTTATTCTACAAGATCAAGACGTCATTCAAGTGAATCCTTATGTATCTCGTATTGCAGCCGAAGGCTTTACGAAACGTACAGGGCTTTTTGAACTTCTTCCCAACGAGTCATTGAGTAAGCTCATTGAATATGCGGGAGGATTTCATCAATATGCATATACCCATCAGGTAAAAGTGTATCGAGTTACACCTAGAGAATATAAAATTAATACAGTTCCAACCAATGAATTCGGTCGTTTTATCATGCAAAATGGAGATTCTTTGGTCGTAGAGAAAATTATTAATCGATACGAAAATTTAGTAAAAGTAACTGGCGCAGTATTTAGACCTGGAGATTATTCATTAGATGAATCACCTACCTTATTATCCGTGATTAATGCCGCTGAAGGGCTTAAGGAAGATGCATTTATCGGGAGGATTTCTATTGTTCGAACATTGGATGATTTACGACTAACAAATATTTCAGTTAATTTAAAAGATATCCAGACTGGAAAGATAGCGGATATACCTCTAAGAAGATTGGATGAAATCATTGTCCCATCTGTTTTCGATTTGACAGAGCAAACGTATGTTCGAATTCAAGGAGCAATCAACAACCCCGATGCCGAAATTGGAGTTGAATTACCTTATGTGAAAGATTTAACGATTGAAGATGTAATTGTTCGAGTTGGTGGCTTAACAGAAGCTGCATCTCTTTCTCGTATTGAGCTTGTGAGAAGAAAAAGAAATGTAGATCCAACAAAATTGGAAGCGCAAATCTCAGATATTTTTTACTTTGACGTTAGTCCAAACTTGACAGTAGAAGATAATGGATTGAAATTCAAGCTATTACCTTTTGATGAAATTTTTATTCGAACTTCTCCAAATTACAGCAAACAATTATTCGTAAGTATAGAAGGTGAAGTATTGTATCCGGCACCTTATGCCATATTGAAAAAAGATGAGAAAATTTCTGACTTAATCTTACGCGCCGGAGGGATGACTCCATTGGCGTATCTAGAAGGTGCAACTCTCTTAAGAAAAGTGAAGTTGAGTGAGTCAGAATTGGAAATGAGAAGAAAAACGATCTCTGATATATCTGTTTCAAGCAAGTCAAATGTAGGGGTAGATGTAGATGACATTTCGACCGAAAAAGAGGAAGCTATAGGGATTGATTTAAGACGAATACTTGCAAACCCAGGTTCATCGAGTGATATGGTTCTCCAGGAAGGGGATATTATTCGAATTCCCAAAAGACTCGAAACTGTACGGGTTCAAGGAGAGGTACTCTATCCAACATCTATTAAGTATCATGGTACAAAATTGAGAAC
>CAYNRA010000128.1:0-5208 GCA_964399465.1 uncultured Cytophagales bacterium | reverse complement strand
CATCCATTTCTGGGACAAGTGTCGCGTGGGAGTTTGTCGAACTACCAAGCCAAATCATGGAAAACTTTGCGGAAGAGCCCGAAGTACTTCGTTTGTTTGCGCGGCATTACCAAACGGGAGAAGTGATTCCGGCAGAATTAATCACCAAACTAAAAGCGAGTTCAAACTTCATGGCGGGTGTGGGAACAATGCGCCAAATTGGTTTGGGCATGATTGACATGACTTGGCACAGCACTGTTCCGACAGGTGAGAGTGTTCAAGAAATTGAGAAGAAAGCAGACGTGGGTTCACGTTTGTACCCAATAACCGAAGGCATTGCGACCTCTACTTCCTTCTCCCATATTTTTGCGGGTGGGTATTCTGCGGGCTATTACAGCTACAAATGGTCAGAAGTTTTGGATGCAGATGCGTTTGAATTATTCAAAGAGAAAGGAATATTCAACAAAGAAGTGGCAGAATCATTCCGAAAAAATATCCTTTCAAAAGGAGGAAGTGAGCAACCGATGGAGCTTTACAAGCGTTTCAGAGGGCGTGAACCAAAGCCAGAAGCCATGCTTCGTCGGGCAGGATTATTGCAATAAGAAAGCTTGTTCACTCATACAAAACGGTCGCTGCATTCAGAAGTAGCGACCGTTTTTTTATGAAGAGATGAGCAGATATTTGGTAGAAAATCAGTTCCAAAGCGTACCGTCTAGCCCCAAGATAAGTCCCATCCATAGAATAACGAGGAAACCACATATACCAAGGAGTAGTGCAAGTGTCCGATTAAATCCCGTTTTGCTGAGGTAATCCATGAAAGCATAAAAAAGACCTGCGATGCCTCCAACGAGTGGCGTAACCAACAACGGTTTTATTTTCCAATTTTCTCCCCACGATGGGTCGGGGGTATCCACAGAAAATACAAGGAGAGATACCAGAATAGTACCAGCAAAGAGACCCATGGCAAATGGAAGAAACACTTGTTTTTTCATAGATTCAAATTATTTTAAAATATAGAGTACTTTGAAATACAAAGTACATTTTAAAAAATCACATTTCCAAAAAAAGAGAGAGAAAAAGAAATCATTTAAGAAAAAGGGGAAACAATACATTTGACAGATAAGAGAATCGTTTTCCCCAAAGTCCACTTCTTTTTTTATAAATTCTTTACACGTACTTATGTAATTTTGAAAGAAAAAAGTGAGAATACTCCGAACGCGTAAACTGCACCAAGTTCATCAATACATCATCAGTTTGGGGATAATTATCCTTACATCTGGTATTTGCTATCTCTCTGTTGACCTGATTGGCTACCGAGTGATTGCCTTGGTTTTGCTTTTTGCGGTATCTATCAATGCCATTTTATTTGACTTTTTTCCGGTTATTTTATCTGCTTTTTTGAGTGCTTTGCTATGGAATTACTTTTTCATTCCTCCTTTATTGACCTTTCGTATCAAAACAGCCGAAGACGCACTTGTTTTTCTCATGTACTTTGTCATCGCGTCCATTAATGCACTTTTGACACATAGAATCCGGATTTCTGAGCAAATAGAACGGGATGAAAAGGAAAAAGAAAAGGCCATTCGATTGTACAATACCTTACTCAACTCCCTTTCGCATGAACTACGAACGCCCATTTCTACGATTATTGGTGCGATTGACACCATCAAGGAAAAATCAGAGCGATTATCAGACACACACCGTGCTATTTTATACCAAGAAATTGAAAGGGCCAGTCTTCGTCTCAATAGACAAGTAGAAAATTTACTCAATATGGGTCGATTAGAGGCGGGCTTCATTCAACCCAAAAACGATTGGTGTGATATAAATGAACTTATTTTTTCCGCCATACAAGAAAACCAAGAAGATGCCGCTAATCGCTCTATTCTATTTGAGCCTTCCTACACTTTGCCTTTGTTTAAACTAGATGCGGGCCTTCTTGGACAAATTTTACACAATATCATTCACAACGCACTTCAATATACTCCGCCTTCTTCTACCATATCTATTCAGGCAAAATACATCGATAATCAATGTATCATTTCAATATCTGACAACGGAAAAGGATTTCCGGAAGAGGAAATATCCCATGTATTTGATAAATTTCATCGACTAAACAATACTAAAACAGGAGGTACAGGTCTTGGGCTTTCCATTGTCAAAGGTTTTACGGAAGCAATGAATGGAAAAGTAGAATTGACCAATCAGCCCACAGGAGGAGCCTTATTTATGTTGACTTTTCCAGCGGAATCCACTTTCATCAATCAATTAAAAAATGAATAAATGTAAAATCTTAATCATAGATGACGAGCCGCCCATTCAGCGCTTGCTTCAAATAAATTTGGAGAGCCACGACTACAAAGTGACCCAGGCTACTAGCGGTAAAGAGGGACTTTTGCTTGCTGCTAGCCACCAACCAGACCTCATTTTATTGGATTTGGGACTTCCTGACCAAAGTGGGCACCGGGTTTTGCATGAACTTCGTAGTTGGTACCAAAAACCCATTCTCATTCTATCTGTCATTGACCATGAAGAAGACATTATTTCTGCTTTGGATCAAGGTGCAACCGACTATCTCACCAAGCCATTCCGAACCGGAGAACTTTTGGCGCGTATTCGATCCGCCATTCGCCGAAGTCAACCATCTGAACAAACGTCCATTCTCCAATTTGGGAATTTAGAGATTGACTTGGTGGCACGAACAATCAAAAAAGAGGGAGAGATGATAAAATTGACAACTACAGAATACAATTTACTTGCCTTATTTGCAAAAAATGAAGGGAAAGTACTCACCCATCCATACATTCTGAAAGAAATATGGGGATATAGCCACCAGATGGAAACGCAGTATTTACGTGTTTTTGTGGGTACATTGCGTAAGAAAATCGAGGTAAATCCCAATAGTCCAAAACATATTATCACAGAAAGTGGCGTCGGCTATCGGTTTCAGGCATGAATACATGGCAAACGTCTTTATAAAATCTTTATACACATTCTATTTTTCTTGATTTTCTACTTATTGATTTCCCTTGAAATTTGCAGCGTGAACATACGAAAGTAGTTTTTAAGGTTAATTTTAAAAGAATGGAAAATCGGAACAAAAAAATCACAGCAGGTACGCTGCTTGTCGCACTAGGAATTATATACGGTGACATCGGAACGAGCCCGCTGTATGTACTCAAGGCAATTATAGGAGAAAAAGAAATCTCGGAACTTCTTATTTACGGCGGGATTTCTTGTGTTTTCTGGACGATTACCTTTCTAACGACTTTCAAATACATTACGCTTACGTTACGCGCAGACAACCACGGCGAAGGCGGAATTTTCTCTTTGTACGCACTCGTAAAACGCTACGGTAAATTTCTGATTTTCCCTACCATGGTGGGGGCTTCTACTTTACTTGCTGACGGTATCATCACCCCTCCTATCTCCGTTTCTTCCGCAGTTGAAGGACTTGAAAAGGTGGAGGAACTTTCACACCTTCCCACTGTCCCGATAGTCATTGCAATTCTGACAGGTATCTTTTTCTTTCAAAGGTTTGGTACACAGCAAGTTGGGCGCGCGTTTGGTCCAGCAATGCTTGTATGGTTTGTGATGTTAGCAAGTTTGGGTATCTCACAAATTATTCACTATCCAGCAATTTTACATGCCTTAAATCCTTATTATGCGTTTCAATTTTTGACAGAATATCCCGATGGTTTCATTTTACTTGGTGGCGTCTTCCTCGCAACAACCGGTGCAGAAGCACTCTACGCAGATTTAGGCCACTGCGGAATCCAGAATATCCGAATTACGTGGATTGGCGTAAAAACAGCACTTTTGCTCAACTATATGGGACAAGCTGCTTGGTTGATGAATCTACCCGCAAATGCTACACTGGCTGGACGAAACCCTTTTTTTGAAATTATGCCCGAATGGTTTCTCCTACCCGGGATTACCATCGCGACCATGGCGACAATTATCGCCTCGCAAGCTATGATAAGTGGTAGCTATACGCTTATCAGTGAAGCCATGAGCTTGAATTTTTGGCCTCGTGTGGCAGTTCGTCAACCCTCAGAAATCAAAGGACAAATATATATCCCCAGTATCAATCTCATTTTGTGGCTAGGCTGTATTTTCATGGTTCTTTACTTTGATGACTCTAGCAGCATGGAAGCAGCCTACGGATTGGCAATTACGATTACTATGCTTGTAACGACGTATCTACTGTCTTTTTATCTACTTTATCGACTCAAATGGCCTAAATTAGCCGTCTATTCTCTCCTACTTCTCTTCGGTTCTATTGAAGCAATCTTCTTTACAGCTAACGTCAATAAGTTTAGCGAAGGAGGATACATTACGTTACTCATCTCCACCTGCTTCATGTTTGTGATGTATGCCGTTTTCTATGGTAGAAAAATCACGAATAGATTTACTTCTTTTGTAGATTTAGGAAAATACGCCCCGCTCATCAAAGAATTACGCAACGACGAATCTGTCCCTAAATATGCTACACACCTCATTTATATGACAAAAGCAAACATTCGGCACCATGTAGAAGAACGTATAGTCAAATCCATCTTAGCGAAAAAACCAAAAAGAGCAGATGTCTATTGGTTCGTACACATTGACCGAACAGACGACCCTTATACTCTCTCTTATGACGTTTCCGAATTGCTAGATGATACAATTATCAAAATCAATATTCACGTCGGTTTTCGTATCCAACCGAGAACAGAAATGTATTTCAAGAAAATTGTGCAAGAATTGGTCGCTAATAAGGAACTCAACCTCCACAATAGACCCGACGGTTCTTCCAAATACAATAATGAACCAGATTTCAAATTCATCGTAATTGAGAAATTTTTATCCGTAGAAAATGAATTTGCCCTCAAAGATGGTCTATTGCTCAATTCGTATTTTTCATTGAAAAAAATCAGTTTGAGCGACGAATTATTCTTTGGACTTGATAAAAGCGATGTGGAAATCGAATATTCTCCGCTTATTTATCATCCAACAAACGAAATTACACTTCTTCGGAAAAAATGAAAAAGTACTTTCTCCAGCTGCTGCTCTTCTTCTGTTTTTCTGCCAATGCCCAGACGACAGACAGCAGCTGGGCTCAAAAACCTACTGTTTCATTCGAGGCATTTGCAGATGTCTATTATGTCTTTGATTTTAATCAACCAACCCAGGGTTTTAGAATGCCATTTCTGTACAACCATAACCGGCATCAGGAGGTGAACTTAA
>CAYNRA010000127.1:0-5258 GCA_964399465.1 uncultured Cytophagales bacterium | reverse complement strand
ATGCCGAGAAAGAAGTAAACTCACCCAGGGCCGTTTGTGACGAGAAAGGGAGTACATACATGAAATTCAAACCTGCTGGTTGCGGAACCCGAAAATCCATCAAAGTAGGCGTACTTTCATCAAAGCAAGCGTCATTTGTCCGGACGAAAAACCCTCGAAAATGTTGATTTAGCACAATATCTTGCTTTCTTTTTTTGGGTTCCCAAATACTTGAGCACACAAATTTAGCTGTATATGTATGCGACGGCGTATGTACTTTATTTTGTGTAACCTGCATTACTTTCTCTTGCAAGAAATGTACGTGCGGGAGCTTATCAATATAGTTTTGATGGTAAGAAAAGAACGCATGACTAGGCAAATAAAGGTATTCAAAATCGCCCAATGCGCGTGTTAATGTACCTGATTGCGTACCAATGTCTAACTTTGTCCATCGTTTTTCAACCAAATCAGGATATGGATTTTGTGTAGCTGTTGTCCAATAACACCATGATTTAGGCACAGCACCAATGGGCTGAGCATCGAGTAAAAGAATGGATTGATTACCATAAGCGGGATGATTCACCAACCGATGTAACAACTGCATACTGGCACAACCAGCGCCTACCAGGATAATATCAAAGTCTGTTTGCATACACGGGGTTCGTCAGAGATAGAAAGGTAAATAATTGTAAGGTCAAAATGTAGCACCCTTTACCTCCTTTAGAAACCAAAATAATTGTACTTTGTTAGGATAAAATTGATTTTTATATATGATTGACACAAAAAAGGGAGAGCAACTGCCCTCCCTTTTTCAAAAAATAAAATATTTTAGAAATCAATGTGCTGCATTTCCAGCCCCTTGTTTTTTTCTCATTGTAAAGAATAGAATAACAAAAGCAATCGTCAAAGCTGCTGGAATAATGGCAATATTAGACAAAGTAGCTTGTCCGGCGGCTAATTCCATCGCGTCACCAGTTAGCCCAGCCGCAGATGCCTTTGTTTTTTCCGCATCTAACCAACGACCAATTACGGGTTGGAAGATAGACACACCGACCATCCCGACACCACCAATAAGTGACATACCGAGAGCCCCTGTTTTAGGCAAATAAACGGCTACAAATGAAATCATATTTGGCCAGAAATAACATACACCCACGGCGAATAAAATTGCAGCAACGTAAACCATTCCACCTGTTGCTTGGCTCATTAACACCAAAGCAATGGTTGCTATGATAGAAGAACTAAGCAGAACCCCTGTGATATTTAGACGGTGAATAAGTCCGCCAGCGAAATAACGACCAACCGCCATCAAGCCTGTCACCAAGGCAAGAACCAACAAAGGTTGAGCACCTGCCGATCCAAGAATCCGCTCAACCCAGCTTTGTGTACCTAATTCTGTTGTAGCCGTCATAATCATACAAACGAGCATCAACCAATACAAAGGAGAAGTTAAGATCGCTTTTAAGTTATCGGACGTAGAACCTCCACCTTCAACTCGGTGATCAGGGAAAGTCTGACCGTAGAACAAGAAGCCATACACAAGTGTCGGAATGAACATGACAGACAATTTGATTTGCCAGCCGAATCCGCTAGAAGTTAATAAAGTAGCAATCAAAGAACCAATAGCAATACCTCCTGGGAACCAAACGTGGAACTTGTTCAACATGGTTGCTTTGTCTTTTTCATCATACATATTGGCAATCATTGGGTTGTAGGCAGCTTCTACCATACCGTTGGCAAAACTGATAAAGAATGTAGAGAAAAATAGGGGTAAAAAACTAGTAGATAAGATAGAGAACGTAATACCTGCTAGATGAGAGAAAAACGCAACCCAACCTAGTTTTTTAGGCCCGAGCGTATTGTACAAAGGTCCGCCTACGAGCGTGGCGATGGGAAAACCAAAAAGTCCCATGAAGTTGATCCAACCGAGTTCGGTGTCTGAAAGCTGAAAGTCGCTGGCAAGGTCATTCATAATTCCTGCGCGAATACCGAAAGCAAAAGCTGTTGTAATGAGGGCAAAACAACTAGCCAAAAACAGTCTGTTCTTGTTTACCATAGTGATTAAGTAGGTTTGAAGGGTTTGAATAAAGGTCGTAAAAATACATTTTTTTAATAAGGTGCAAAAACAAATGTATAAATTGTCAGATTGACGCTTTTTATCTAACCGGTAAATTTCACGGTTATTTTGAATTTAATTAACTTGCAACATCTTAAAAACAACTTATTCAACCTAAAAACATACAAACACATGGAAAGAAAAATACGGATGGGAATGATTGGCGGCGGCCGTGGAGCGTTCATTGGAGCTGTTCATCGCGTTGCAGCAGCCATCGATGGAGAAATTGAGCTTGTCTGCGGAGCATTCAGTTCAAATCCGGAAAAATCAATTGCGTCCGGCCATGATTTAATGCTTTCACCTGACCGCTGCTACGGGAGTTTTGAAGAAATGATTGAGAAGGAAAAAAATAGACCCGATGGCATGGATGTCGTATCTATTGTTACCCCAAATCACATGCACTTTGCTCCTGCTAAACTAGCTTTGGAAAATGGTTTCGATGTCATTTGTGATAAACCGGTGACTTTCTCCTTGGAAGAAGCCTATATGCTTAAAGAAATTATTCAAAAGACGGGACGTACCTTCGCGCTTACGCACACTTACACGGGCTATCCTATGGTGAAAGAAGCGCGTGAAATGGTGAAAAACGGCGTTTTAGGCAAAATTCGAAAAGTTATGGTGGAATATCCGCAAGGTTGGCTTTCCCATTTTATCGAAGGTGGCGATAACAAACAAGCCAATTGGCGTACCGACCCCGCCCAGTCTGGTCAAGGAGGCGCACTTGGCGATATTGGTACGCATGCCGAAAACCTAGCAGAAACCATCACAGGTTTACATATTACAGAAGTTTGTGCGGATGTTTCGATCATGGTTGAAGGACGTTTATTAGACGACGATGCCAATGTTTTGATTCGTTTTAATAATGGTGCAAAAGGTATTCTTTCTTGCAGCCAAATTGCCAATGGTGATGAAAACTGCCTCAATATTCGGGTTTACGGAGAAAATGGTAGCCTAGAATGGCACCAAATGGAACCCAATACATTGATGCACCGTATCCAAAATGATTTTTCTCGGGTTATTCGACCAGGTGTTGGCAAGTTGAGCGAATCAGCAAATGCACATATTCGGGTTCCGGCAGGACACCCAGAAGGCTATTTTGAGGCGTTCGCCAATATTTACCGAAACTTTGCTAGAACTGTACGTAAAAAAATGAATGGCCAAGAACCTACCGCCATTGATTTGGATTTCCCGACCATCGACGAAGGTATTCGCGGTATGTTATTCGTCGAAAAAGTATTGGAATCGAGTAAATCTGACAAAAAATGGATAAAAATGGAGGAATAAACTCCCTCAAGAAAGATAAAATTAATCAAGAGATATATACATAAAATACTAACTTGTAGTGAAATAAGAAAATAGCCCTGGTCCGGTCATTGACTTTGTTTCAATTCAACTAAAATAATACGTATGAAAAATGTATTCTCTTTTTTAACAGGCCTTCTTTCTCTTTTTTCGTCCACCGTCTTTGCGCAAGCAATGTTCAATGTTGGTGAAGAAAAACCATACATTGAAAACGGAATCGAGTATTCGTATGCAATTACCAATGCGCGAGACGAGAAAGATTATTCTCGGTATGAGGTCAGTTTATTTGCACGAAACAAGAGCGGCTGTCAGCTTATTTATCTAAACAGAGGACAAATCGCTACTCTTTTTGATGGTGACCCTGCGGCTGTTGCGCGCTTTGAGTGTATCAATGCCACAGGCAAAAGATTGACCTCAAAAGGTGCTAATTTACGTGCGCGAAGTTTTTCCATTCCTTACCGCCAACCTGTTGTTGGTGCAGACGGAAAAACCACGTACAATACCATTCAAGTGCCTGCGGGCTTTCTCCTACGAAATGGAGAGACAATCAGCAACAGCATTATTGTTATTACGCCATTGGGTGAAAAACCTTCGTTCAAGGTGCGTATTCAGAATTTTTCGGATTTAACACAAGATTAATCATTTATATTCAACTCATTCAAGATGAAGACAATCAAAGGACCAGCTATTTTTTTAGCTCAATTTCTAGGTGACGAAGCGCCATTCAATACCCTTGACGGTATCACTGATTACATGGCTAGTTTAGGATATAAAGGCGTGCAAATCCCGACTTGGGACCCGCGCATGATTGACCTAAAATTAGCGGCAGAATCCAAGACGTATTGTGATGAACTCACTGGAAAATTAGCCGATAAAGGTTTACAAATTACCGAGTTATCTACGCATTTGCAAGGGCAATTGGTTGCCTCCCACCCGACGTACAACCAAATGTACGATGCTTTTGCACCCAAAGAAGTACACGGCAACGAGCCAGCACGTCGTGCTTGGGCAATTCAACAATTGACGTATGCTGCACAAGCCTCTCAAAACTTAGGGCTAACCAGCCACGTTGGTTTTTCAGGTGCATTGGCATGGCCATTTTTATATCCTTGGCCACAAAGACCTGCTGGACTTATCGAGACGGCATTTCAAGAATTAGCCAATCGTTGGAGACCCATTTTGGATGTTTTTGATAAACATGGCGTGGACTATTGCTACGAATTGCACCCAGGCGAAGACCTGTACGACGGAACGACCTTCGAGATGTTCCTAGATTATTTAGACGGGCATACCCGCGCGAATATCAACTACGACCCAAGTCATTTTGTATTACAATGTCTTGATTATGTGGAATTTATAGATTTGTATCACGATAGAATCAAAGCATTTCACGTAAAAGATGCAGAATTTAATCCATCCGGTCGCCAAGGTGTATATAGCGGATATGCAGGTTGGGCAAACCGAGCTGGTCGATTTAGATCATTAGGAGATGGGCAAGTGGATTTCTCTGCGATTTTCAGTAAATTATCTCAATATGATTACGACAGTTGGGCTGTTCTTGAGTGGGAATGTTGTATCAAATCCTCTGAGCAGGGTGCTCGAGAAGGCGCTCCATTCATTCAAAGTCACATCATTGAAGTAGCTACGCGCGCATTCGATGATTTTGCGGCGACAGGTGCAGACGAAGCCGTCAATAGACAAGCTTTGGGATTGTAATATTAGTTTTAGCCAAAAACTCCTTGGAATGTCGCGTTTCCAAGGAGTTTTTTCATGCCCCCTTTATCCCCAAAACCAATCATAAAACCAAATACTCCAGCTAGAATTGCCAAATGGACAATCAACCAAACGCGCTGCCAAAGTG
>CAYNRA010000126.1:0-5274 GCA_964399465.1 uncultured Cytophagales bacterium | reverse complement strand
TGCCAACATCGCCACGGTTGCCTCCGGCCGATTGGGAATATAAGCGGCTACGCGATCGCCTTTTTCAACACCTTGCGAGCGGAGAAACCGAGCAAAAATGGAAACTTGTCTTTTCAATTCTGACCAAGAATAGGTACTTGCTTCTCCTGTTTCTGGTTGAAAAATAAGTGCCGGTCGCTCTTCTGAAAACTGTTTGAAAACTTCTTCTGCGTAGTTCAATGTAGCGCCTTCAAACCACGTTACATGTGGCATTTTTCCGTCTAAAACACGAGAATAAGTCCAATTTAATTGAAAATAATGCACCAAAGACTCCCAAAAATCTGCTGGATTTTCGATAGACCAATACCAAGTTTCTTTGTACGAACTTACATTTTTGGATAATTTGCCCGAAGCATTTAACCAATCTATGTACTTCTGAAGGGCTGTTTCTGAAATTTCTTCACGCGTTGGAGACCACAAAAAGGGAGATGCCATAAGGTAAAATAGGGTTATTGTGTGGAGAAAATACCATCTGTAATTAAATCATGTAAGTAACTTTCCAACTCAAAAGGATTCACCGTTTCTTTGTTTTCAAGATACCAATCGAACAACCAACGGAGTGTTGATAAAAAAACGTGGCTGAGAATCGGGAGCGGAATTTCTTTCACAAATCCTTCTTTCTGCGCTTGTTCGAGAATTTCCGAAACTGCCTTTTCAAATTGTTTTTTTTCAGCCAAAAATTCGGACAAACGGGGCTCTTTCAATTGTTTCCAATCGTGTGATAACAAAGCTACCTGATACGGAAACAGAACGGTTATTTTCACATAATGCGATACAATGGCTTCTACTTTAGCTTTACCAGATAAATTTGAACGCGATAAAGTCGTAATAAACGACAAAAATTTATCCGAAATATCGAACAGAAAATGCTCCAATATGGCTTGCTTATTGGGTACATAATTGTAAATATTCGATACGTCACAAGCTAAATAGTGTGCTAAATCCCGCAAAGTCATTGCCTTAAAACCCTTCTTATGAATCAACTGAAGAGCCGTTCGAAAAAATAATTCTTTCTTATCCAAATCCGAATTTTTCTATATATAGTTAAATTTAAAAACAAATTAAGTCAATTTATTGTACAAATAAAAAACAATCAATTACTTTTACATCAACAAATGTTTACCTGATTATGCCTATTTATCATTCATTAGGTCGTATTCCTAGCAAGCGGCACACCCAATTTGAAAAACCGAACGGTGGTTTGTACTACGAACAGTTATTTGGTACGATTGGCTTTGACGGCATGTCGAGTCTTTTGTATCATATTCACCGCCCAACGATGGTACAAGAAATTCTCTCTTCGGTGGATATTCGCCCTGCCATTGCCGTCGAGAAAAACATCCATGCCCGCTTGTTCAAAGGGTTTGAAGTTACTCCTACTGCTGACTTTCTGGAGAGCCGCGTGCCTGTTCTTGTCAACCAAGATGTAGAAATCGTCTTGGCATCTCCAACCAAATCGCAAACAGATTATTTCTATAAAAACGCGGATGCCGACGAACTGATTTTTGTACATGAAGGAACCGGACAACTCAAAACGATGTTCGGAACAATTGATTTTGAACCCGGCGATTATCTTGTTATTCCACGCGGCATCATCTATCAATTTCATGTGGATACCCCGCAAAACCGCTTGTTGATTGTCGTTTCTAATTCCCCGATTTATACGCCTAAAAGATACCGAAATCATTTTGGTCAGCTATTAGAGCATTCGCCTTACTGTGAACGCGATTACAAACTTCCGCGTGAGTTGGAAACATTCGACCAAAAAGGGGATTTTTTGATGAAAATCAGAAAACAACAAACTTTGCATACGCTTTTATATGGTACGCACCCGTTCGATGTGGTTGGTTGGGACGGCTATAATTTCCCGTATGGTTTCTCTATCCATAATTTTGAACCCATAACAGGAAGAATACACCAACCACCGCCTGTTCACCAGACGTTTGAAACCAACGCTTTTGTTGTTTGTTCTTTCTGCCCACGTCTGTACGACTACCACCCAAAGGCAATTCCAGCTCCCTACAACCACAGCAATATTGATTCTGACGAAGTGATTTATTATGTGGATGGTGATTTTATGAGCAGAAATAACATCGAACGTGGACATATCACGCTCCATCCGGGGGGTATTCCGCATGGCCCTGCTCCGGGTGCTTATGAACGAAGCATTGGACAAAAAGAAACGCACGAACTCGCCGTAATGGTGGATACGTTCCGGCCGTTGCACGTCACGCAAGCAGCTCTAGCACTTGATGACCTTCAGTATTACAAATCTTGGATTGAAAAATTATAATATATGTGGCTTCCCATTGACCCTTCGCAGGGATTCGGACTAAAAAATTTACCTATCGGTGTATTTTCAACAGCTTTACAACCCCAAAAACAGGTTGGAATGGCACTTGGCGATTACATCATTGACCTGAATGCATTGTACCAAACAGGCGCATTAGGTCAAAATTTCCCGAATGTTTTTGACCAACCGACGGCAAACGCCTACATTGGATTGGATAAAAAAATACATACGCAAGTTCGGCAAACAATCCGGCAAATAGTCGAAGACCCTTGCAATCCCATCCGCTCCGTTGCTGACCAATTTTTGGTAAAAAGAGCGGACGCACACCTGCATCTACCCCTCGAAATCGGTGATTACACGGATTTTTACAGCAGCATAGAACACGCAACCAATGTCGGAAAAATGTTTCGTGACCCTGCCAATGCGTTGTTACCGAATTGGCGTCATTTACCGGTTGGCTACCACGGGCGTGCCTCCTCGATTTTGGTCAGTGGACAAGCCATTCATCGTCCGTGGGGACAAACGATGCCCAAAGATGCCACTTCACCTGTTTTTCAGCCAAGCAAACGCATGGATTTTGAGTTAGAAATGGCTTTTGTCATCGGAAAAAATACAGAAGTTGGTGAATTTATCCGCAGTGAAAATGCCGAAGAATATATTTACGGCTTGGTGCTTTTCAATGATTGGTCGGCGAGAGATATTCAGCAGTGGGAATACGTGCCGCTTGGGCCTTTTTTAGGAAAAAATTTCGCAAGTTCAATGTCCCCTTGGATTGTATCTTTGGAAGCTTTGGAAGATTTTCGGGTGGAGAGTCCAACGCAAGAACCAGCGGTTTTACCTTATTTGGCAACGCAGGGAAAACGTAATTTTTCTATTGATTTAACGGTAACTTTGGAAACAAAAGAAAAGGCGACGGCACAAATTTCTCGATCCAACACCCGCTATTTATATTGGAATATTGCACAGCAATTGGCACACCATACGGTCAATGGCTGCAATGTTCGCGTAGGAGATTTGATGGCATCAGGAACGATTAGCGGCCCGACCAAAGATTCGTTCGGTTCTATGCTGGAACTCAGCTGGGCAGGACAAGAACCTATTCAAATAGCGGAAAATATAACACGCACATTCATAGAAGATTACGACACCATTACGATGGAAGGAATGGCTAAAAACGAGAAAGAATGTATTTCCTTTGGCGAAGTCCGTACCACTCTTTTACCCGCTAAAACGAGATGAAAACAATCTTTGCAGAACAGCTAACAACGGCGCAAATGCAAGGCTATTTACAGTCTGCGGTGGCGCCAAGACCGATTGCTTTGGCAAGTACGATTAGCCAAGCGGGTGATGTAAATTTAAGTCCTTTCAGTTTTTTCAATGTTTTTTCGGCGAACCCTCCCGTTCTTATTTTTTCGCCCGTTCGCCGCGTCCGAGACGGGGCAACCAAACATACCTTAGACAATTTGAAGGAAGTACCACAAGTCTCTATTCAAATTGTGAACTATGCGATGGTTGAGCAGATGTCATTGGCGAGCAGTGAATTTCCCAAAGGAGAAAATGAGTTTACAAAGGCAGGATTTACAGAAATCCCGAGCGACCGCATTCGTCCTCCTCGGGTAAAAGAGGCGCCTGTCAGTTTTGAATGCGAAGTCATGGAAATTATTTCCTTGGGAGAGCAGGCGGGTGCAGGACAGCTTGTTTTGGCGAAAGTCATTGCTTTGCATATTCAAGAAGACTATTTACATGAAAACGGTACGTTGGATACCACCAAACTGGATTTGGTAGCTCGAATGGGTGAAAATTGGTACACACGCATCACGAAAGATACCTTATTTGAAATTCCGAAACCCTTGCAAAATCTTGGAATAGGCGTGGATTCCCTTCCGCTGCATGTCCGAGAAAGCACCGTTTTGACTGGAAATCAGTTGGGGCGACTCGGAAATACGAAACACCTCCCGACAGAGCGAGAGATAGAAGAATTTATTCGAAAAAATACCGACTATTTTTCAGGAGAAATGCCTATGGAAACCATTCATACACTTGCAGCCGAATGGATAAACGAAGGACGTTTGGAGGAAGCCAAGCTACTTTTATGGGCGATAAAGGTCTGAGGAGAAGTTTGGTTTGCGGTTCTGAATTATGCGTAAAATGTGAGGTGTCTTAGGGCGTATGTTGGTTGAAAATAATGTATGGAAAGATAGGCTTGGTAAAATTTGCTTCACGACCTCCAAGTAGTAAATGTATTTGATCTTATCAAGGAGTAATGGACATTTAATAAAATCTTGATTGATTACATTTCTTCAGAAGCCATGCCAAATACTATAAAAAACAAACAAAAGTTCCAGAATTTGTTTTTTTGAATTATTTTCCAAACTATTTTAAAACGTACTCATTTTTAGCCATATTTAATTTTAAGCAAGCGCTAATGCACAAAATACAACCATTTTCTATTTCAGATACGTTCTTTTTTAGCAAGACTGAGGTTGACCATCTTCAACGCCATTTTAGGAGTGTCGTATTACAAGACGGACAGGTGCTGCTATGTGAAGGACAAGTATCGGACAAAATTTATTTTATTGAAACGGGTATTCTCCGTGAATTTTACAAAATTTCAGATGCAGACGTAACAACGTGGTTGTTAGATGCAGGGAATTGGGCATGTAACATAGAAAGCTATGTGACGCAACAACCTTCGAAACGGAGCATAGAAGCCGTATGCAAAACCAAGGTAGTTTATATAGACAAATCTTCCATTAGTAATTTATTGAATGAAATTCCTGCACTGAGAGATTTTTTGATGCTCATGTACGAAAATTACCTTTTGAAAGTTGACCAACTGAACACATTGTTTCGGATACGAAACGCCGAAAAACGGTTTTTACTTTTTGATGCAAACAACCAACGCTTGGTTGGGCGAGTAAAACAAAAACATTTAGCATCCC
>CAYNRA010000125.1:0-5500 GCA_964399465.1 uncultured Cytophagales bacterium | reverse complement strand
GTTTGTATGAAAAATCTAGGCTCAGAATACGTTTGGAGGAGATTTCGTAGGTGCATTGTAGATTTTTTAAATTCCATCCAAGAAATCACCCAACTAGCTAATTTCCTAGTGACTCGCCAATACAATGCACTTCCACGGACAATCCTGCTGCAAGGAATTTACTATTGGCCAACTCCATCGCGCAACTAATAACCAATCGAAAAAGTCTTCCGTAGATACATTTTGACAATTGCTTTGTAAATTTGTACAAAAATGAACAAACGATGACACAGCCCAACAATCCGCTACATGGCAAAACCTTATTGATGATATTAAACGAATTGGTCGATTATTACGGTTGGGAACAACTGGCATTGCGGGTGCGCATCAACTGTTTTCAGAACAATCCAACTATCAAATCTAGTCTGAACTTTTTGCGAAAAACGGATTGGGCACGTAAAAAAGTAGAAAAACTATACATCGACTTGATGGAAGATTTGAAAGAGTAACTACTTATTTCATCGTTCCAATAATACGTGTAATCCACGCGCACCATGGGCTCCTATCACCAAAGACTGTTCGATATCAGCAGTTTTAGAAGGGCCAGCTATAAATACGCCAAATTCGTATGGCTCCGTTTTTTCGATTGCTTGATATGCCTCATGCATTGTTGCCACAAGTGCAGCTTCTTGTAAAACGACAACTACATATTCTGCGATAAATGGAGCAATACGCTGACCCAACTGCTTTTCAGTCAACCAAATAGCTCCATTTTCAGCAACGCCCAAAAGTCCATGTACTACCAATACATCTATATCTTTCAATGAATGCGGCGAGGCTGAAATCCAAGCTCCTTCCTTCTGAAAACCTTTAAATTCAATTCGTTTTGCATCAGGATATACGTTTCTCACTTGTATTTCCAATGGAATTTGTTCTTCCAATTGGCTTGAACTTCCTCCAATCCTATGCAAGGTTTCACAGAACTTTTGCTGTAAATTTTCTTTGGGTAATTGAATGAATGAGGTTAAATCAGGCAAGTCACACGCATTTCCTTGACTTACTAGCACCTTTTTTAGCATTTTTGAGCGACTCATTTTGATCTATTTTTTTGATACCATTCCTTAAAGCTTTCTTTAGGTATGTCTGGCATTTCCCGTTGTTTTACCCATGGATTTTTGCTTGTTTTTTGTAGGCTTGGGAATACATGCATGAGCCAACGTCCTCCTTTTCCTATCCACTCCATCCAACGGGAATTCGAAAGGACATACGAAAGCACCCTCATCATCGTAGACTTGAGCGAAACCCGCTCCTCTTTGTTTATCACTTGTCGCCAAGCATATAGTTGATCATGAATATCAATCTTTACAGGACAAACATGTGTACAAGAACCGCAAAGTGTTGATGCGAAGGGTAAATCTTTGTGTGCTTTTCTATCTAAATTTGGGGAAAGAATAGCACCAATCGGCCCTGCAATCGCCGTATGATAACTATGCCCTCCACTCCGCCGATAGACGGGGCAAGTATTAAAACAAGCGCCACAGCGGATGCATTTCAATGAATCTCGAAAATCAGGTTGAGCCAACTGCCGTGTACGACCATTATCTACAAGCACGACATGGATTTCAGTCCCCTCTCGGGGTTTCTGGAAATGACTTGAATAGGTTGTAATAGGTTGACCAGTTGCACTTCGTGCCAACAAACGTAAAAAAACAGCTAAATGCTCTCTCCTAGGAATCACTTTTTCAATACCCATGCTCGCGATATGCACATCAGCCAAATGTACACCCATATCCGCATTGCCTTCGTTGGTACAGACAACAAATTCACCCGTTTCAGCAATTGCAAAGTTTACACCGGTTAAAGCTGCTTTTTTCACCAAGAAATGGCTCCGCAAATGATCCCGTGCTGCCTCAGTTAAATAGTTTGGATCATAATTTCCTTTTTCAGTACCCAAATGCGTATGAAACGTTTCACTTACCTCTTCTTTTTTCAAATGAATCGCAGGCAAGACAATATGGCTCGGTGTTTCTTCCCGAAACTGGACTATGCGTTCGCCTAAATCAGTATCAACGACTTCTACCCCTTTTGCCTCTAAAAATACATTTAATCCACACTCTTCGGTGAGCATAGATTTTGATTTCACCAATTCAGAAATACCGTGTTTCTTTAGGATTTTCCAAATAATCTCGTTGTGCTCTTTCGCATCATTGGCCCAATGAATTTGTATCCCGTTTTGACATGCCTTTTTCTCAAATTCAAGTAAATAATCATGTAGATTTCCCAATGTGTGTTGCTTGATTTGAGAAGCAGCATTCCGTAATTCCTCCCATTCTAAAAGAGAGAATGCCTGTTTATCTCGTTTTTGACGAACCCACCAGAGCGTTTCATCGTGCCAAGTCGTACGTTCTATATCTTGATTAAATTTTTCCGCAAGTGTTGCATGTTTCATATCGTTTGATTCAATATTTCTGCTACGTGAATAAACCGAATAGGTGATTTTTGCCGTTTCGCAATTCCTTCCAAATGCATGAGACAACTTACATCCACTCCGGTAATATATGCAACTTTTTGCCTTTCATGATCTTGAAGTCTGTCTTTACCCATGCGTACAGAAACGGCTTCTTCCATTACACTGAAAGTCCCACCAAATCCACAACATTCGTCTTTTCTTGTTAATTCAATGAGTTCAATTCCATTCAGTTGTTTAAGTATGTGCATAGGTTTCGAGAAGTCTGGCGCATGCAATTCACTCATTTGCGCCAATCGAAGTCCACGCAATCCGTGACAACTCGCATGATAGCCTACTCGGAATGGGAAATCCCCCTGCCAAGAAGTCTTTCCAAGAACATCGGTTAGAAATTCAATCAATTCCCATACTTGTCCTTCAAAACCAATGTGTTCCTTTAGATGAAGTGTACAACTCCCAGACGGCACGACGACATGTTCATAACCAGCAAAAACAGAACGAAACTCCTTTGTACATTTTTCAGTAAAATGAGCAAAACCCGCATTTGCCATTGGTTGCCCACAACACACTTGATCCATTGGGTAATCTACTTCACAACCTAATTTTTCCAATAACTCCAATGTCGCAATGGCTACTTGGGGATATAATTGATTAACATAACAGGGTATAAATAGAGCGACCTTCATGTGATCAGGGAAATACAACTAGATAAAATTGAATCGAAGAGAATAACAAATGATGGATTACTTATTTCGCCATTTTACGAAGCCAACGCAAACAAGATTCCATCCAACCTACCTCGCTCGTTGGGTTGTCCATGCCGTAGCCATGTCCGCCTTCGGCAAAAAAGAAGGCCTCCACCGGTACGCGATGCTTTTGAAGTGCCGCCATAAACAATACCGCATTTTGTACAGGAACTACGTCATCATTGACGGAATGCGTCAGAAAAGTGGGTGGCGTATATTGGGTAACGTTTAGCTCATTTGAAAACCATCGTTTTTTTTCTTCACTCACCTGAAAAGCGGATGCATCGTCTGCGTTTTTAGGCGTCATGCCTTCTTTCAAATCTCCGATTAGCTTTAACTGTGAACCTTGGTGCGTGATGCCATCCAGCATACTGATAACCGGATAATTCAGAATCAGGAAGTCGGGACGAAGAGAAATTTTCTTCGGATTGGGGATTTGCGGTGCATCGTAACGAATAGCGGCAGTTGCAGCCAAATGTCCTCCAGCCGAACTACCCAAAATTCCAACTTTCGAAGGATTTATTCCTAGTTTCCCCGCATTTTCTCTGACGTACAAAATGGCTTTTTGCGCGTCTTGGAGGGGTACAATTTCTTTGTTTGTCATAAATTCAGGATCTGGAATGCGACTTTTGAGCACAATTCCTGCGATGCCGTTTGCTTGTAGTTTTTGCGCTATTGCGATGCCTTCGTGGTCGATGGCAAGTCCCCAATATCCTCCACCTGGACAAATAATGACTGCCTGCCCCGTTGCCTTGGCTTTATCTGGCAAAAACAGCTGCAATGTAGGCGTTACAATGCTTTTTACAAACCGTTGAGGCTTCCCTTGGTGTGTGTAATAATCGATTTTCTCGGCATGTCCTGATGTATCTTTGGCGTTTGGAACACCTTCTGGATAAAGTGGAATAGGCTTTTGAGCAAAAGAAATACATGTTGTTGCCACGAATAAAAGTGACAGAAGCAGGGAACGAAAAGAAAACATAAGCTAAGTAAATTAGATGTAAATGGTTGAATAGATGTATCGAAAGTACTTGTTTTTTCAACAGCAAACAAGTCTATACACAGCGGAAATAAGACAAAAATGAATAAACATAAATATACTTTTTTGATACAAAAAAATGCATAATTACGCTTTTTGTACAATAAATAATTACCTTACTTATACCAATATATACAATCTAAAAATCCCATTTTAACCGTTTAATAAAATAAATAAAAAAAAGTTGGAATCTTGCATTTCACGCTTTAGCTTGCCCGAAATTCTCAATTCAACACCCCCATTTGGCATGAGACTAACTTTGACATTTACTCCGCAGAGACCCAACCAAAAGCTTGGTTTTCAATATACTTACCCATTGGCAGCTTGGATTTACAGTCGTTTGCAAGCGGCTGACGAAGCGTATGCCCTTTTTTTACACGAGAGTGGCTACCAGAGTATTTCATCAAGCAAACGTTTCAAGCATTTTACGTTTTCTGGATTGCATATTCCACACAAAGCCAAACCGATTCAACGGGGAGATAGCGTCATTCACCTGACAAAAGAAGCGTGTTTCCTTACCGTTTCCTTCTTTGTTGACAAAGCCGCGCAAGATTTTATCCTGGGTGTATTTGCCAATCAATCGGTTCGTTTGTACGACCAAACGTTTCAAGCAGACTTCGACATCACGTTTGTAGAAGCCCTACCTACGCCTGATTTTGGCGCGCAAAGACTTTATTTTGAAGCACGTACACCCATGGTCATTGCCCGAAAACAAGAAAACGGCAACGACTTGTATCTCCCACCCGACCATCCCGACTTTGAGGCATTTTTCGTAAAAAACCTCCTGAGTAAATACGAATCCATCACGCAAAAAGAATTGCCTTTTGATGACGCCAGCGCGATGCAACTGGTTGGTTTTCAGGTAGAAGACTTGTCCCAAATGAAATCCAAACTGACGACCGTCAAGCAACAAACGGGTAGCCAAACACAAGTTCGTGGGTTTGAACGCTTCGTATTCTCTTTACACGCGCCACAGGACATTGCCGCTGTCGGGTATTGGGGTGGATTTGGCAAGTACTGTGCAGCAGCCGGAATGGGATTCTGTGAACTTTTAAGCCCAAAAACCCAGCTTCGATGCAAATCCGCTAACTTGGATAGCTCTTGGATTACCGCTGTGTCATCTTTACGCTTGGATTGGTAATAAAAAACAGATGTACTGAGTCCAAATACATAGCAGGCCTGCCGCAGGCTCATCCCGAAAACCTCTCGGGCATACCACACCAAATCGCGCTTCTCGGCAGGCCCTAAAGCTTTTTTTCAATCACATCTTTT
>CAYNRA010000124.1:0-5540 GCA_964399465.1 uncultured Cytophagales bacterium | reverse complement strand
ATAAGAGCAAAACTACAAAAATAAGAGAGGAATGGTAAGGAATTGGGAGAAATTCGCTTCATCTGTGGATGAAAGACACATTTACGCAATAAAATCTTGCGTGAGGGATTGCAGTGGAAATCCTTTTTGTGAGGTACGAACAAAAAGATTGCAACGAAAAGCCCGACCCGCTAGGGGCACGCCCAAAAAAGGAAAAAATGTTTTCGTTTTTATCGTAAAATTTTGAGGAGATGAATGAAAAAATTATTCGGGTTGCGATTTCCCACGAATAGATCGTCCCCCGTATTTCCAAGCATCTTTATTTTCTTTTTCGATGAGCGACGCAAAATTTTCATTCGCAGTGAAATTCTCTTCGTTGCTCTGTGCCATTTGATGGAGCTTTTTGATAGCGGTTTGTTTATCTGTAAGACCCATTTTTGCTTTTTCTACTGCATGGGTAAGTATTTGGATAGTTTCGTCGTACACATGTATAGGCACAGGAAATGGCTTCGCTCCTTTTCCGCCGTGTGCGAAGGAAAACCGAGCTGGATCGGTAAATCGGGAGGGCGTTCCATGAATAACTTCACTCACTAAGGCGAGTGATTGCAAAGTTCTTGGACCAAGACCTTTCAATAATAAAAGTTCTTCAAATGAATCTGTTGGAACCTCTTGGGCGAGCCATAAAATACTCCCTAACCGCTTTAAGTTTACGTCTTTCGCTTGAATATCTCTGTAACTTGGCATTTGTAATCGCTTTATTTCCTTGAGAATATTATCTGGATGAGCGTTTACGATTTCGAGTAATGCAGATTGTACGGGCTGCGCATTTTTATCTACTAGATTTAGGATTTCTCCTTGAAAATCGCCACAAATCGCTGTGTGCGGTTCACAAATAAATGATGTTATTTTCTCCGAACTCCAGTGATAACGCCTTGCTCTGGACGTTTCTGTTTTCATTCCTTGCTGAATCACCGCCCAGTCTGCTTGGTCGCTAACCACAAAATAGTGCATATATACTTGGAATCCATCTTGGATGGCACTACTGTCTATTTTAGCTGTTAGGCGGCTATACTGGGCTAGTTCATTTCCGTTTATTCCCGTTCTATCACCGACGCGCATCAATTCTGTGGGTGTTTGCAACGAGTCTTTTCCCTTACCACCGCATACAAAAATGCCCAATTCTTTCGCGTGTGGATTCAGTGATTTCTTTAATGCACTCATGACCGCAGTCGTCACTCCGGAAGAGTTCCAGTCCATTCCGATTACAGAACCAAAGCTTTGGAACCAGAAAGGATCTGATAATCTGCTTAATAACTCTTTTTTTCCGTACTCCATGACAATAGACTCAACGATGGGTAAGCTTAATTTTACCATTCGTTCAAATAACCAAGAAGGAATACTACCTCCCAAAAGGGCTAAATCTGCGGAACCAGCACGTTTCATTTTACGAAATTTGATATGAATTAAAAAAATAGTGGAAGTGATTTGATTTTAAGTCACTCCTCTCTTTGTATCGAAAAATATGTTCGTATTTATTTCCCCAGAGTTGTGACTTGACAATATCCTCGTCTTCGATTAGTTCCCGCGCGTAGCATTTCACTTGTAAAAAGTTACGCATTGGTTTGGCGACAACGAACGTCTTATTTCGAAGAAAGACAATGCAATTTTTGGTAGCGCTTACCTCAATGCCTTCTAGTTTTTCTAGTTGCTCGCATAGTTTTAAAAAGATGAGCAAGATTTCGTCGGATTTATCTAAAAAAAGAGCATCTACCTCTATTTTTTCACAATAATGATAACTTCCCAGACTTCTTACAACTCGATTGCATTTGGGGCATTTTACTTTTTGTGTTTGCATACCAGGAATAACTTAACGGATTTTATTCGTCTCAGCAATTATTTCAAAATAAAATCCCACCACTTTTCAAACAAAGTGGTGGGATCAAACTCAATGAAATATGTATCCTTTAGCCAATTGTCTGGAAGAAGCCTCGTCGCGCGCTGCATTATACTCGATACCAAAACCAGTGACCATCCGGTTAGCAAAACCAAAGAGTGCACAGACAAAAACGACATCTTCGTACTGTTTTTCCGTGAAACCCTTGGTTACAAACTCTTGTAAGTCGGTTTCTGTAACCCTATTTTCCACTATTTTATCTACTAGTTCAAAGAGAACTGTAAGTTCTTGTGTTGGCTCATCTACGAGGTGTCTGACCTCCTCCCCACCTATAGCGACAGCTGTTTCTAAATGACCTAGATGACAAAAAGAGCAGCCAAATTTCTTCGATACATACGCCCCCAGTAATTCACGTGTAAGCGGACTGAAGCCACTTGCTGGATGCATGACTTCGTGTGCAAGTTGTAAAAATGCTTTGAATACACCGGGACGACGTTTTCCTATCGCGAAAATTCCTGCCCTAGCGGATTCAGCCCATACATTCATTTTGATTTGTTCCATTTCATTTCTTTTTTGTTGATATGATAAAGAACAAAAATAAATGAATTATGTTCATTTATTTTTATATTTCAACAATTATCTCAATAAAGACTTAGTAATCAGGGATATATAGGAAAGGTAAAAATCGAATTGGGAGACATGAAGCGTATTTTCTAGACTACTGGATTTCACCTCGATAAGTTGAATAATCCCGATGGCAGTTCCCCAAAGCAGGAAGGAAAAACCAATTTCATCGAGGTCATTTCTGACTATATTTTGTTTTTTACCTTCTCGTACAATATCAATCACAAATGTATTAATTAGAAAACTAGAAGCCTTTAGTTCTTCTGTTTCTTCTAATCCAGCATTTGTTTCGTAGAACGACACAAGCTGATTATAGTAGGGTTTTTCTTTGTAGAAGAAATAGAAGCTTTTCAAGAGCTCCTCGATTTTTTCGAGAGGGTTCTCAACTTTTGAGGTAGATTCTTGGAATTTTTCGAGTAGTATTTGCCTTGATTTAATTGTCAGGTGGGCAATAATATCTTCTTTACTTGTAAAATAAAGATAGATAGTACCTACAGCAAGTTTTGTTTTTCGGGATACCTTATTTAGGTTGAAATTAGGTAATCCTTCTTCTAAAATTAGCTGTTCTGCACAGTCTAATATAAACTGTTTACGATGTTCTTTTGAACTATCTGTTCTTGCTCTTTTTTGCATTTTCTTTAGACCATGTTTTCCAGGATAATAAATAAAGTACTGCCAACGACCTTTGTTTACCCCATTTCAGAGAAATAGTTTTCATTTGTGCTTTCAACTTTGCCTTTTCATCCAAGCCATACAAAGAAACCATTATTTGTTTCAAATGGAAATCATCACACGGGAAAACATTCGGTCGTTGCAATGTATAAAGAAGTATCATGTCTATTGTCCACTGGCCTATTCCTTTTATGGAGGATAGACTTTTTGTGACCTCTTCATCGGATAATTGGAACCAATCCACTTGCTTATTCTCCCAAAAATCCAAAACATGTACAATAGTCTGGTATTTTGTTTCAGACAGCTTCATGTATTGGAGTGCTTTTTCTTCAAAAGTGGAAAAATTGTGTGGTTCAAGTAAGTCCAACCCAGCGTTTTCAAGTAATTTATGAAACGTATTTTTTGTACTTCGGTAATGAATTTGCTGCTCAATAATACAGCTCATCAGGTCATGAAATACATTTTGGGTAGATTCTATGATTGGATAAGGTATTTGTGTTACAATTTCAGTAAGAACCACATCTCCTTCGAATAGACGCTGTATCTCTTTTTCCTCCATTTGATGAACCTATTTTAGATAATTAGATTGATATAGTTTGTTCTTTAACGTACATTTAAAGCCGCTTTTTTCAGAGCCTCCGATGCTGCTTGAATCAGTTGTGTATTCATTTTTTTATTTAGATTAAACAAGTCAAAAATAGGAATATCTTTATGTATTTGCCCTTAATAATTGCTTGTTTCTTTTTCAAATCAACACAAAAAAAGCCGCAGCTAATCTAACTGCGGCTTTCTATAACCCACTCAACCCTATATAACATATGTGAATCTACACGATGTATCTCTTTATTTCTTCCACAAAGATAGACCGACGCACGCACGTTTTATGTGACATTGGTTACAGTGGTTTGTATTTTTTGAAAATTATACGTCACAAATAGCAACACATTTTTTCAAGGAAGCCAACATACCCGCTTTGTCTTTGGGAGTTGGGATAAACTCTTGACCAATATATCCTTTGAAGCCACTTGCGACAATTGCTTTAACAATAGCGGGATAATAAATTTCCTGCGAATCGTCAATTTCGCGTCGCCCAGGCATACCGCCCGTATGGTAATGACTGATGTATTTTCCGTATCTCTGTACATTCCGGATGTGGTCGCCGTGCATACTTTGTAGGTGATAAATATCGTATAACAGCTTGAAATACGGTGAATTAACCATTTCACAAAGTGCTGCCCCCCACTCGATATGGTCTGCCATGTAATCTGGGTGGCTGTCGCGGGAGCTCAATAACTCCATCGTCAACATGACGTCGTACTTTTCGCAGGTGGGGATTAATCTTCGAATGACCGTCGCGCAGTGCATCATCCCGACTAAATCACTCATACCGTTTCGGTTTCCTGGGAAGCAAATTAGGTTTTTTACGCCAAACGCTGCTGCTTGTGGAATAAGTTTTTCGTAAAAGGCAACAAGCGTATCGTGGTTCTTCGGATTATTGAAGAAATTGTGCAAACCCATGCCTTCCGGCCAAGTTCCCCAACCCATGGCGCTCGTCATGCCGTATTTTTTGAGAATTTCCCATTCCGCGGGCCCAGTTAATTCAATCGACATCACGCCCATTTCTTTGCAAGCTTGGCAAAGTTCTTCAAACGGAATACTCTGAAAACACCAACGCGAAACAGAGTGCTTGATGTTATTTTTTAGTCCAGTAGTCGTTGAACTATCTGGTATTGAACCAATTGCGTTGGCTTGATAACCAACCATCGAGGATGCGGCTACCGTCCCGATTGTTTGTAAAACTTGCCGCCGTGTTTGCTCTTTCATTTGTATTTTTAAGGTAGTAGGTTGAATACATCTTTTTACTCTTCTATGCAAATTATCTTATTTTCTTGTAAGAATCAAAAGGAACTTACCAAGATGATTCCAGACATTGGGTTATTACATCAGCTCCAAGGTTAACAAATCCTTTTCACCAGCGTAGTATTTATCCAAAACTTGCTGAAAAATAGCGTCGGGTTGTGTGTCTATCTCTGCAAACAAGGTCATGCACGATTTTACTTTCATGTCATCTGGTGTTCCCATCACAGCAGAAATAGTTACTTCTTCAAGTGCTAAAAGTGCCTGTGTGATTTCGCGCAGTCTTGTACCAAGTACGGCATCTTCCAAGAACAATTTGGCTTCGTTTACATCTTTCAAAGCATAAAATTGCGCAGTTTCACTTCGTCCTAAACCAGCAATTTGCGGAAAAATATACCAAATCCAATGGTTTTGTTTTCTACCTGCCTGAATCTCAGCTAGGGCAATCGCGTACTTGGTTTCTTGGGCTAGGTAAAATCGTATCAATGTGTTCATTGTATTTCTTTTTGTCTAT
>CAYNRA010000123.1:0-5613 GCA_964399465.1 uncultured Cytophagales bacterium | reverse complement strand
CGAGTAGATGCAAAAGCAGTTCTTGTAATTTTAATTTTAGAAATTGATTGATGTACTTCGTATTGGATCGGAAATAGGGGAAAATGGATTCAACGAATTTGGCGAATTTTTCATCTGTTGGAAAAACCTCTCCGTTCAAAGAGGTATCAACTTTTGAATGGGGGAAAGTGAATAATTCTATGTTTTGCGAGACAAACTCTTTGATTAATTTTTCATCAAAAAAGAAAACCAAGCTTTTATACGACTCATGAATGGATTCAGACATTAAAAAGTAGCCTCGACGAACGAAAAAGACATCCCCTTTTCGTATCAAAAATTCTTGTGTTGGGCTACTAAACCGTTTCTCGCCTTCCAACACATAAATGACAGCATGTTCCTCAAAGAAAATCTCGCTTTTGGAGGGATAGACATCACTGCGATATGCCACAAAAGTTAGCTCTTGAATTTTAAGTAATTCAAATTCATGTGGATGAATAGCGGATGGAACACGTAACATGTCAATTACCAATTTTTGAACTTCAAAGTTAGTATTTTTGTCATGTATCCACTTATTTACCACTTATTTCATTTCAAATGGCTGATAGTATTTTCATTCCAGAAGCGGCTTCAAGAGCCGATATTTACGAAGCGCTACTTCCTCAGATTGCTTCTATTATAGAACATGAACCCAATAGAACAGCGAACCTAGCCAATGTAGCCGCTGTACTCAAAGAGGCATTTGGTTTTTTTTGGGTTGGTTTTTATATGCGTGACGAGACAGATTTGGTTCTCGGCCCTTTTCAAGGTCCACTTGCTTGCACCCGAATCGCTTTCTCTAAGGGAGTTTGTGGGCATGCTTATTCTATTCAAAAATCCGTCTTAGTACCAGATGTTGACCAATTTCCGGGTCATATTGCATGTTCATCGGCATCAAAATCAGAAGTTGTCGTACCTATTTTTTCTCCTAGTGGAGAAATCGTTGGGGTTTTGGATGTGGATAGTGACCGTTTGAATGATTTTTCAGAAATAGATGTCATTGGACTTGAAAAAATCATGCATGTACTTTCAACGATTTTCAACTAATTCATTCATGCGGATCAAGATATCGCCCATATTGACTTTATTGAGTGAAAAAACACTTTGGGCGGCACTTGGTCTGTCCTTAACCCATTTTCTGCTTGCCCGATTTGGAGAAAGAGAAGAAATTTGGAGGCTCTGGGCACTTGTCGGTCTTGCTTTCTTTTTTTACTTTCTTTTAGTCAGAAAGAGGAATACATTTTCTCCTACCTTCCTCCTTTTAGGTGCACTTGCTTTTCGGATTCCTTATTTAGGTCAACAGCCCTTACTTTCGGATGATTTCTATCGTTTTTTTTGGGATGGGCAATTGTGGCTTTTTGGTTACAATGCATACGAATGGCTACCCTCAGATTTGATACGGACAAATCCCACTTTCTTTTCTCAAGCGCTTTTCAGTAAGCTCAATTCACCTAATTACTATACCGTTTATCCCCCTTTAAACCAGTTTTTATTTTCATTTTCTGCTTATACAGCCAAGGGTGACATCAATCAGTTTGTACTTATATTACAACTCATCCTCTTGGGAATTGAAATGTCCACACTGTGGATAACCTCAAAGTTATCCACAGTGTGGAAAAGTTTTAGATTAGAATTATACTATTTCAATCCACTTATTTGCCTTGAATTTATCGGAAATATTCATTTTGAGGGCTTGGTGACCTCTTTTCTACTTCTTGCCTATGTTATTCACACGAGATATAACAAATTGTGGATAACTAGTTTATTCTGGGGATTAGGTGTTGCAACCAAACTAACACCTTTGCTATTCGCACCACTTATTTGGTTTCGACTTACCAGAAACCAGCGTTTTACTTTTTTTGTACTTGCATTTTTAATCAATGCATTTCTTTTCTTGCCACTTTTCCAGCTTTCTACATTTGCCCATATCTTTAGCAGCATTAATCTTTATTTTCAACACTTTGAGTTCAATGCTAGCGTGTATTTTGTACTTCGTTGGTTTGGCACCCTTTTATATGGTTACAACCCAATTGCTATCTTAGGCCCTATTTTGTCATTTTCAACTTTTCTTGGAATTTGGTGGATAAGTTACCGTCTCCGACCTATTTCCATTATTGAATTAGCTTTATTGGTTCAATTACTTTTCATTTTATTGGCAACCACAGTACATCCGTGGTATTTATTTCCGCTTATTTTACTTTCTAGTATGAGTTCTTGGCGTTTTCCATTGATTTGGTCCGGACTGGTTTTCCTCACCTACTTTTCTTACACAACATTCCCCTACAAAGAAAACCTATATTTGGTAGGAATAGAATATACCTTAGTTCTTGGATTTGCTTGGATAGAGTACAAACGTAGCAAGCAGAAGACAACATCATTGAGTTGAGGGCACAAAAAAAGGAGACCTATTAAAGTCTCCTTAGTACCGGGGACGGGAATCGAACCCGTACGAGCGTTTCGGCTCACAGGATTTTAAGTCCTGCGTGTCTACCAGTTCCACCACCCCGGCGGGTGGTTTACCCTCTGAAAAAAAAAGCCCCTAGAATGGAGCCTTTAACTTCGAGCGGAAGACGGGTCTCGAACCCGCGACCTTAACCTTGGCAAGGTTACGCTCTACCAACTGAGCTACTTCCGCTTGATTTTCAAATCTGAATGCAAATATATAGCTTCTAAATTCATTTGTCAAGTCTTTTCTAGAAAAAATTTCATAAAGTTTTAAAGTAGAATCGAACTCATTTTAAAAATATGGGTAAAGTTGCTTATTTTTACGTGAAATTATAGAAATACTCGTGAGAAAACCAAACTTTACTTTATCAGAAAACGGACTACTTCCAGCTGTCATTCAAGATTATATTTCAGGAAAAGTCCTTATGCTTGGCTATATGAACCAAGAAGCTTTTGACAAAACGCTAACAGAGGGTAAAGTTACGTTTTACAGTAGAAGTAAACAAAGACTTTGGACAAAGGGAGAATCATCTTCCAATTTCCTTCATTTTATCTCTGCATCCGTTGATTGCGACCAAGATACTATTCTCATTCAAGCCTCTCCCGACGGCCCTACATGTCATACTGGCGACGATACGTGCTGGGCAGAAAGTAATTCATCCAAAACTTTATTCATCGATGAATTGCGAAAAATAATTAAAGATCGGAAAGAAAACCCAACAGATAGTTCATATACGGCTTCTCTGTTTAAAAAAGGAATAAATAAAATTGCTCAAAAGGTAGGCGAAGAAGCAGTTGAGTTAGTCATAGAAGCCAAAGATGATAATAGAGCATTATTCATCGGTGAAGCAGCTGATCTCCTTTTTCATTACCTTGTTTTATTGGAGGCAAAAGAAATTTCACTCGATGAAATCATGCAACTTTTACTTACACGTCATCAAAAATAAATTCTCTATATCCTATGGTAAAATACATCGTCAAATTAGTCTTATTAGGCATTCTCATTTTTTTTCTTCCCAATTTTGTGGACGGTATCAGTATCCAATCTTTTACTGATGCTATTGTTGTAGCCTTTCTGATGGGTGTTCTCAATACTTTTTTAAAACCTATCCTACAAATCATTGCACTTCCTATTACCTTCATGACGTTAGGGCTTTTTTACTTTGTCATTAATATCATCTTGGTTTATATCTGCTCTTATTTTGTTGATGGCTTTGCTGTAGTTGGTATCATTCCACCCTTGGTATTTAGTTTCGTCATTTCGTTGAGTAATTGGTTTATTGGTCTTTTTATAGACTAATTCCCTATTTTCGCCCTCCTATTGGTTTCCAAAAATACCGTAAAAACACCCTTTTTATAGGGTGTTTTTACGGTATTTTTTTGCATAATTTTTTGCATAATATTGATTATCAAATAGTTGGCATTTTCTATTCATTTTGGCTATTTTGACCTTAATAGTATTTTACGGATATTTGACTCATCAAAATTCATCTTTATAGCCCTGATGATTACTAATAAGTAAAAGAATAGATTCAAATTGGCATTCAATCAATTTCTCTACTCTTTTTGTGCAATCTTTTATGATTGCAAAACTAAGTGGTTACAAAATAGGAGCTAATACTTAATTAGTTCCTATTTTTTTTAGTGCGATTTGAGCAAGGAAGAAAGTGATGCAAACAAGTAAAGTTCCCATGATAAAAGGCGCAGAAGGTAGATAAATTATTGCTTTATCAGATGTGAAAAAGCTAAAAAGACCTAGCATAAGTGGCTGACCGAGTATAGCTGCAAGACTATTTAGACTTGTCAATGCGCCTTGTAATAGACCCTGTTCAGATGGTGAGACTACAGTAGACATAATACCTTGAAAAGCAGGGCCTGCCAAACCTCCAAACGAATAAAGTGCTACGATGGCATACATTTGCCATCCTTCTTGTGCAAGCGCAAATAATAACAATCCAATAAAGTTTAAGAATAGCCCGAGTAAAAGTGTCTTAGACTGCCCCAATTTTTTAATAACTAACCGAATTGCTCCACCTTGGACAATAGCAACCATTATCCCTATAAATCCTAAAGATAACCCTACTTGCCACTCAGTCCAACCAAATCGTTCGATTGTGTAAAATGACCAAGTTCCTTGAGTAGCAAAATTTGACATATACAACATAAAAATACAAAGAAGCAAAGAGGCTATTACAGGGTATGATGTAAATTTCAATATGGCACCAATTGGATTTGCATCTCGAATAGAAAACTTCTTTCTATTTTCTTTCTTTAATGATTCAGGAAGAATGAAATATCCATAAAGTGCATTGAGTAGTGTGAGGGCGGCAGACATCCAGAATGGCGCCCTTAAGCCAAAACCAGCCATCATACCTCCTAATGCTGGACCAATAATAAAGCCAATTCCAAATGCAGCCCCTAAAATTCCAAAGTTCTGAGCTCTTTTTTCAGGTTCACTAATATCTGCGATGTATGCACCTGCTGTTGTAAAGCTAGCTCCAAAAATTCCAGCTATCATTCTCCCAATAAATAGCCAGGTAATCGACGAAGAAACAGCTAAAAGTACATAATCTAATCCAAAACCAAAAAGTGCTAGGAGTAACACAGGTCTTCTCCCATATTGATCACTCAGACCACCGACAATTGGAGAAAAAATCAACTGCATGACCGAATACGTCGTAATCAGTGCAGCTGCATACGTTGCGGCCTGGCTGACATTCGTTTGCGTAAGTTCTCGAATAAGACTTGGCAGAATAGGTATAATAATTCCTATTCCGATGACATCTAGCAAAACAGTTATAAAAATAAACGATAAAGCTTTATTCATTTTAGTTAGGTTGGTTATAAAACAAAAAAGCACTCCTTGCGGAGTGCTTTTTCTATATAGAGAATAAAAAATTATTCTAAGATTTCAGTAACCTGACCAGCACCTACTGTACGTCCACCTTCACGGATTGCGAAACGAAGACCTTTGTCCATCGCAATTGCGTTGATTAAGTTTACAGTAATTGTTACGTTATCACCAGGCATTACCATTTCTACGTTCTCAGGTAAGAAGATTTCACCTGTTACGTCCGTTGTACGGAAGTAGAACTGAGGACGGTAGTTGTTAAAGAATGGTGTGTGACGTCCACCTTCTTCTTTCGAAAGCAC
>CAYNRA010000122.1:0-5974 GCA_964399465.1 uncultured Cytophagales bacterium | reverse complement strand
CTGCTATTTACAGAGGATTAGATTTAACAAATCCAGAGATGGTAGGACCATGGCGTGACAATAATCCAGGTGGAACTGGAAGAGGACATTTTATCGGAATTGCAGGTCTACAACAATATCTCAAGGGATGGCATGCTGCACTCCATCCCTTGAATTGGACTGATTATCCTCCATTACTTTGGAAGAAATAAGCTTAAACCGTTTTTCTTAATCGCTCAAGAAGTGCCTTTGTAGCTTTGATACCATCCACTTCACTGAGTTCATCTCCCTCGTATTCGATACCAATAATACCTTTGAAACCAGCTTTTTTAACAATTTTTAAAAGACGTGCATAGTCCATCTCGATTTCATCTCCATTTGGTTTAAAACCATTGGCCTTTGCACTTACTCCTTTTGCAAAGGGCATGAGTTCCTCCGTGCCAATGTATCTGTCGTATCCGTCTTCACAAACACGCCAATTATCTTTATTCCGCTTTATGCAGAAGTTTCCAAAATCAGGAAGTGTACCTACATTTTTTAAATTTACGCTCTTCATTACACCGGAAAGCCACTTACCGTTGGATGAATAGCTTCCGTGGTTTTCAACAATGACATTGATTTTAGACTTTGCCGCGTGTTCGCCTAACATGAATAAACCATCTGCTGCATTTTTTGCTACTTCTTCTGCAGTCCCAACGCCTGCCGCATTGACACGAATCGTCTGGCAGCCTAAAATTGCTGCCGCTTCCACCCATTTGTAATGATTTTCAACCGCTTCTTTTCTTTTTTTTGCATCTGCATCACCGAGATTTCCCTCTGCATCACACATAATGAGGTGATTTCGAACCCCTAAATCTTTTGTTCGCTTCAAAAGCTCCGCTAAGTAGGCTTTATCTGCTCCGTTCTCCTTGAAACCCTTGGTTTTTGAACGGAAACACGTATTGACGTACTCCACGATATCAATGTCAAACGTATTTTTAGCAAAGGCAGGAAAATCGAGGTTATCTAGTTCTCCAGCAAAAATAGCTTTGTGTAGTGACCATTCTGCCAATGAAATTTCAAACCACTCCTTCGGCGGAGTTGCTTGCAAAAGTAAAGGTGAAAATGTAGCAGCGCCCATGGAGGCCAATAGGGTGCGCATAAAGTCTCTTCTTGAATTTTCCATAATTGATTGTAAAAGTAGGTTTTATTGCAAAGGTTGAATACAAGTCAAATTTAAAATAAATTAGTATAAATATTAGATTAAATAGAACAAAATAGATACAAATCCTTTTTTTATCGATTTAACTTACTCCATTTTGACGTGAAGGAAAACTTTATGGTTCCGAATACTTATTTTTCGAGGTTCCTACTTTAATTTTGATGTATGAAAATGGAAGAAGAAAACCCGTGGCAAATTACAAGCAAAAGGTCTGTATATGCCAATAATTGGATTGAAGTTGAACATTTTGACGTGCGTACACCCGCTGGTAATCCAGGAGTATATGGTGTTGTACAGTTTAAAAATACAGCAATTGGAATTGTTCCTATCGATGAATTTGGAAATACGTGGCTAGTGGGGCAATATCGTTTTCCTCTTGGAAAATATTCATGGGAAATACCAGAAGGAGGTTGCTCGATAGAATCAGGGGAAGATGAACTCGAAGCTGGCAAAAGGGAACTTCGTGAAGAAGCCGGATTAATCGCCCAAAAATGGACAGCAATTGCGACAATCCACACATCAAACTCTGTTTGCAATGAAGTAGGAACTATTTTTTTAGCAGAAGACATTGAAACAACTACCTCTGAGCCGGAAGAAACAGAGCAGTTGGTGATTCGAAAATTGCCCTTCAAAGAAGCATTGGAAATGGTTCTGAATAACGAAATTACAGATTCATTGAGTGTTGCTGGTATTCTAAAAGTAGCACGATTAAAAGGATTCTAAGAAGGTATGATACAAGCAATAACAGTCGGTTTTTTTAGCGGAATTTTGCTGAGTTTAGGATTTGGTAGTGTCTTCTTTGCTTTGATTCAAACTAGTATTGATCATGGATATAAAGCAGGAATTAAAATTGCTACAGGCGTTTTAATTGGCGATTTTATACTTATTGCTCTTGCGATTTGGGGAACTTCGTATTTACCCAATTTGCCTGATTTTGAAATTTATTCGCGCATCGTAGGATTCGTACTTTTGATCGGATTGGGCTTGGCGCAGTTCAGAAAGTCAGGTAGTGTGTCGTACAAAGCAGCTGAAGTACGTTTGTTTTCTTATATTTATTTTATTACAAAAGGATTTTTGCTGAATGTTATTAATCCAGTTAATTTTTTTGCTTGGGTTGTTCTTTCTGCTAGTTTAAAAACGTATCGTTTCTCATCTTTTGAAGAAATGACGGCGTTGGGGGTTTGCTTAGTGATGATTTTTATCTGTGAGTCGGCTATGGCTATCTTCGCACATAAAATAAAACAAAAACTTTCCGACAATACAGTTTCCTACATCAAAAAAGGATCAGGATTTATTTTTCTTGGTATTGCCGGAAAATTACTCTGGGATATGTTAGTCAACTACTTGTGAAGGATAATGAATGGCAACAAAACTCTCCCAATCTTGTTGAATTGTTCCTTTCAATACGCGCGGAAATTTATTCTGTCCACCTTCTTTTCCGCGTAATTTCATCCATTCATAAAATGCTTTTGTTGGTAAAACTCGACAAAATACATTTTTCAATGCGTGTTGTCTCTCAACGGCATAATCGTCATTGAGCTCTTTTAACTTGGTATCAAGGTATTTGCCGAGTACGGTTGCATCCACGTTGTCGTCACAACCTATGTACCATTGGTGGGCAAATAATGGTGGATGTTTAATACCAATAACCGTAAACTCGCCGAAGGTAAGTCCAAATTCGCGGCTGGCACAATCAATAGCTTTGTTCATGTTATCGACAGATAAATGCTCACCACATAGACTTAAAAAATGTTTCGTTCGCCCAGTAATGATTATTTCTGCACGTTCGACATTCGTAAATCGAACAGTATCACCAATCAAGTAGCGCCAAGCTCCAGAGCAAGTAGAAATCAAAAGTGCATAATCTATATTTTCCTTTACTTGGTCAATCATATATGTTGTCGGATTCTCCAACAGATTGCCATCGCTATCAAAATTATCACTCGTAAAAGGAATAAATTCGAAGAAAATACCATTATTCAAAACCAGCTGAATATCTGCTTCAGGTCTCGCCTGATAGGCCAAGAAACCTTCGGAGGCAAGATAAGTTTCAATGTAAATGATTGGGCGACCAAGTAGCTTTTCGAATCCTTTTTTGTACGGTTCAAATGAAACTCCTCCCCAGCCAAAAGCCGTTAAATTGGGCCAAATGTCATGAATATTGTCCAAATTATATCTCTCGATAATTTTCTCTAACAAAATTTGAACCCATGCGGGTACGCCTGCAATGAAACCAATGTCCCAATTTGGAGCATTTTTGGTGATTTCTTCGAGTTTGTTTGCCCAATCTTTTTCTTGTGAAATTTTCTTACCGGGTTTGTAAAAACGTTCAAACCAGAATGGAATAGTACCCGTTGTAATTCCACTTAAATCTCCTTCGTAATGGGAATCAACTTCGTTGAGAAGCGTACTTCCCCCCAACATCAAGTAGCCTTTTTCGTACAGGTCAGCTGGTAAATCTGGGTAATTACCAAGCGAAATAATTTGATTAATGCTGGTTCGTTGAATCGCTTTAATCATATTTTTTGAAACGGGAATTGCCTTGGAGGCAGCTTCAGATGTACCTGAACTCAAGGCAAAATGCTTTATTTTCCCTGGCCAAGTGACATCTTTTTCTCCTGCCCTCGTTTTATACCACCATTCATTGTAAATTTTGGTGTAATCATAGATAGGTACATTTTTTTTATACGTTTCATAAAATGTAGTTCCCTTGCCAAAAATACAGTCATTTAAGATTTCTGTAAACTGATATTTTTCGCCAAACTGTGTGTTTCTCGCTTTTTCTATAAGTTTGGTCAATGTTTTTTTTTGCCATTTGACCGGTTTAAGTTTTCGTGTTTGATTGATGGTACTTCCAACTCGAATACCGCTTTTTAAAACTTTTCCAAGTACTGCCATACAAATCGTGTTTAATGTTTGAGTTATTGTATGCGAATAACGTGAACAAAATTAATCAAATTTCCATTTTGTCAATTTTTCCAATGCTTTGTAGCTTGTCAAGTCATATTGACATGGTACAACGGAGACATAACCATTTGCCAATGCCCAAACATCGTGGTCTGTAGCATCTACTGGTTCCCGGTTCACAAAGCTACCCCCCATCCAAAAGTAGGGCCTTCCGTATGGATCTTGACGCGCATCAAAAGATTCTTTCCAATACCCGTTTGCTTGGCGACAGACTTTGATACCTTTGATTTCTTCATCCTCTTTTTTCTTTGGGAAATTGACGTTTAAAGCGGTATGAGGTGTTATGCCTTCTGTTAATACTTTTTGAACAAGTGTATGAATAAATGGAATTGTGTGCGAGAAATCTGCGTCATAATGACCATTATCTAACGAAAAACCGATCGCAGGAATCCCTTCAATAGCTGCTTCAATGGCTGCCGACATCGTTCCCGAATAAATCACTGATAATGAAGAATTACTTCCATGATTGATTCCGCTTACGACCAAGTCAATTTTTCTGTCAGCAAATAGTTCATGTTTTGCCAACTTTACACAGTCAGCTGGAGTACCAGAACATTCGTAGGATTCAATTCCATCAAAAATAGACGATTTCTTAATTTGGATAGTTGTATCCATTGTTATCGCATGACCCATCCCTGAATTTGGGCTATCAGGAGCTACGACGACGATAGTACCAATACTCCGCATAGCTTCTACTAAGGTAGCAATGCCCTTTGCTGTTATTCCATCGTCGTTTGTTATTAATATGAGTGGTTTCATTGTTCTAAATTATGTGCTTATCTTTGTTTTATTGGCAAATTACGCATTTGTCAGCGTATCTTATTTATCTTGGCTCATTATTCATCTATGAAATTTATTGAAGTAAACTCGACATCTTTGTCCATTATTCGTGATTTAGCCTATGAAATTTGGCCAGTCACGTATCAACCGATTTTACAAAAAGCCCAAATTGACTTCATGCTCGCAGAAATTTATTCGCTTTCTTCCCTCGAAAAACAACAGGAAGAGGGTCAACATTTTGAGCTTGTTCTCGATGAAAATGATCAAATTCTAGGTTTTTTGGCGTATTCATTCGTAAATGAAACGCATTGCAAGCTAAATAAATTATACCTCAGAGAAGTAGCAAGAGGTAAAGGTGCGGGCAAAGAAATGATTGATCGAGTTAGTCATATTGCACTTCAGGCAGGATATCGTGTACTCACATTAAATGTACACAGAGAGAACAAAGCAGTTGAATTTTATCAAAAAATGGAATTTGAAATTAAAGAAATAGTTGATATCCCGTTTGGAGAATATGTTTTGACTGATTATATCATGGAGAAAAAATTAGCTTGAGATTTACCTCAAGCTAATCCTAATTCTTCAATGATGTGTAATTTCTTTGTATTTTTTCTAGTTCTAAGTGCCACTTCTGGTTTATAACCTTCCGTACTTTTTGTGTACAATCCTGTGCCGTCGTATGCTCTTCTTTCCGGATTTTCTTGACAAGATTTTGAGCAAGCACCTTCCATCTCCCAACCGCATTTTTCACAAATTGGCAAATGTTCGTTACAGGAAGGATTTGAACAGTTGACCATTCTGTCGCAGGCTGTACCACAAATGTGACATGTAGAAACAATAGTTGGATTAATAGAGTTGACTTCTGTCGTCACTCGGCCATCAAAAACGTAGCATTTGCCATCAAAGTTTTCGCCTCCCGTTTCCAGACCATATTTTATGATACCACCATGCAATTGATACACGTTTTCAAAACCTTTGTCTAATAAGTAAGCACTTGCTTTTTCACACTTGATACCGCCTGTGCAATAGGTAATGATTTTTCTATTT
>CAYNRA010000121.1:0-6220 GCA_964399465.1 uncultured Cytophagales bacterium | reverse complement strand
CGAAATGTGCCTCAGGGAAACGTAAAATGCCGGCTGTATTGCAAATGTGGCGATCGGGTTTGTAACCAATTCCCGCACATAATTCTTCGTAAATAGATTGGAAGGTAGCAATCTGCATCTTCGAAAAGTCATTATGTTCCGCTTCGTCTGCACCAACCAAATGACTAAAAACCGTTGCGATGCGTACATCTGCATTTTTATTGATTTCTTCGATTAGAAAAGGAATATCTTTTTTGGTAAAACCCAGTCGGTGCATTCCTGTATCTACCTTAATATGAATTGGATATGGTTTTTCATTGGTCTTGTTTTCTTGCAAATACGTACAAAAATCTTTCCAAGATTCGCGACTGAAAATCTCGGGCTCAAGGCGGTATTCCACAAGTTTTTGGTATGTCTCTGGTTGCGGATTGAGGACTAAAATCGGCAAATGAATGCCGTTTTCTCGCAACGAAACGCCCTCATCTGTGTAAGCAACTGCTAGGTAATTGACGCGGTGGTATTGCAGCAAACTAGCGACTTCATTGCTGCCGCTTCCATAAGCAAACGCCTTGACCATCGCCATCAACTTGGTGTCTTTTTTGACTTTGGAGCGGTAAAAATTCAGATTGTGTGTCAGTGCGTCCAAATTGATTTCAAAAGACGTTCCATGGACTTTTTGCACCAACCTTTGTACAATTTGCTCAAATGCAAAACTACGCGCCCCTTTGATGAGTATCAATGAATTTTTGAGCAAACTCATCGAATGGTTTTTGATAAATTCTTCTGTCGATGGATAAGTTTGAATGGAATGGAATAAACTGGATTGTCTCGAAATAGCTTCACCAATTCCGATAACAGACTGAATTCCGTACGTCTTGGTAAGCCCTGAGATTTGTTGATATAATTCATTTTCAGGCAAACCAGTTTGAAGCATATCACTGATTATTAACACTTTATCTCTTTTTGTATGTTGTTGGTTCATGAAACTCAACGCCATTTGTAGCCCGCCCAAATCATTGTTATACGTGTCGTCAATGAGGTAGGTATCATAAATACCTTGTTTGAGTTCAAGCCGCATTGCCAAGGAACGGAGCGACGCCAAATTGGAAATCCAACTTGCTTGAAATGGTATTTGTAGCAAGTCTGCCAAAGTGTGTGCTGCCAAAAAAGTATGAATGGCATTTTCTATCGAAGCATCGTCCCGAAACGGAATGGAGAAAGTGACGGGTTGTTCATTTCCTCGCTGGCAAGTTAATTGATACCCGTTGGGTTGTTTATTTTTCTGAATGTGCCAAGTAGAAGGAGAATCCGGAGCAAAACTCCAAGAAACTAAAGTAATTGTCGGATTAACGGCTTTCAAGAAAATCTGAATTTCCTGCTGTACGATTTCGTGGTCATAGCAAGAAATAAGGTATTTAGATTGCCGAAATAGGCGCAGTTTTTCTGTTACTTTTTGTTTTTGGCTTCTAAATCCTTCGTCGTGGGCTGTGCCCAATGTGGTAAAAATACCAATGGTAGGTTGGATGATGTCTGCCAATTGTTGCATTTCATCTTGTTGAGAAATACCAGCTTCGAAGATTCCAACTTCGTGCCAAGCTTTCATTTGCAGCACAGACAGCGCCACGCCAATTTGTGAATTATAACTTCGTGGGCTTTTTACGAGTCGGTGCGTTTGCTGCAATACACTTGCCAGCCATTCTTTGACAATCGTTTTTCCGTTGCTACCAGTAATTCCAATGTATGTCCTCAGTACACTCTTGCAAAAAAGGAACGGCCCTTTCTTTTTCGGTTTCTTCGATGACAAAATACCGCACGCCTTTGGCAAGCAAACTAGGAATATAGTCGTGCCCGTTGTGGCGTACACCCCGAATCGCGAAGAAAATACTTTCGTCTGCGTCGGTTATCAGGCGGCTATCGGTGACAATAAATTTATCCGTTTGAGTAAGTGGGAGAGTTTGGTATTGAATCACGTGCGCAAAGTTTGAATGGATGTAGATGCTAAAAAACTCGCGTAATTTACGAAACCGTGCAGTATATTTTCACTTTTAGGGTTGAAACAAATGCGTTGGACTACGGATATTTGACAAAGATACCCACAGACAGTTCTTTTTGAGTGGCTAAACGAGTGGAAATAAGATGCAGAAAATACACAAATGCGCCATAAAAATGACCACTCAATAAAATTTTCCGAAAAATACAGAGGTTCATTTGTGTGTTTTAAGAATAGTAGATACATTCGTTTGCTTTTCGAAAGAAGACAGAAAAATGTGCTTTATTATTTACCTCCAAAACGAACAAGAAAATGAAAACAAAGATAGTAATTGGGTCTGAAAAGTATTTCTCATGTAGTCTGTACATTGTACGATGAATTGGGGAAATCTTGGTTTCTTTTAATTAAATACAATACATAATATACTCATTGAATAATTCAATCAATAATAATAAAAGTACAAAACAATACAAAGAGTACTGTAATTTTTGCGTCTATTTAGGAGTTAGGCGTAATTTATTCAACCTCCATTTCATCCCACCAATAGTTTTTAAACGGATGTGCTTTACAGAAATTTATCGCCTTTTCCTCCGTATTAAATATTCTAATAGTTTGTGGAACGGAATAATAATTTCCATCATCAAAAACACAATAAACTACGCCTAACACGGGGTTGGCAAAATGCGGGGTTTCGTCTTTCAATTTATCTTCTGTATTTATCATAAACTTTTGTCTTTCAATTAAACTTTTGTGCTGTTAAGCCCCGCACTTCGCCAAGCCCGATACTGTTGGGCGATATTTGAACGAACATAATCGACGTCAAGCGTTCAGACATTCGACTCACGGACATTTGGCAAGTCAGTCCAAATTTACTGACAAAGGGAATTCGCAGAACGCCCTAAGATATGGTGAAGCATTAACTTTTAATTTTTAAAAAAAATGAAAAAATCAAATTTCCTATCCTACATTGGCTTATTAAGTTTTATTTTTCTATTTTCACAATGCGAAAAACAAAGTTTGAACATTGAAAATGACGTTGCTTCTTTGGATGAAGCAAACTTTTCAAACGCACGAACAATTAATGAGGCGAAATCCTACTCTGATGACGATTTGGTACTCGGCAAAAAACTAGAAATACCTTATAAACTCGCAATAGTAGAAAAATCACAAAACACACTTAAAAGTAAAAACAAGAACTACAAACCAATCAAAATTGAAGAAAATTATTATTATGTTCGACTTTTACCCAAAAATGAAGAAGAATATGACATGATTAATTCTGATTCAACAATAAATACATTTGACCACCCTTTGGATTATGAAATAATAAAGCAAGGAAATAAGTATAAAGACCCACAATTTAAAACCGTAAATATTCTTATATTTATTGTGTAATTCCAAAAGATAAAACTTTTGAAAATATCAAATATGACATTTTGGAAAAACTTTACATTCCGTTTGGTAGTGGTGCCAACGACAAAATGAGCAAAAAGTTAGAGAAACGAGAGGATAGCAATTTAGAAGTTCTTGACGAAGAAATTTTAGTTTCAACTGGATTCAAATTAAAATCGAAGAACGCAAAAGTATTAGGATGGTATCCAAAAGGACGTATTAGAGTGAGTTCGGGTACTACCTCCCCATTATCTACTACTTTCGTTCCCGTTGAAGGATGTCTTGTTAGATCCACAAAGGCACTTGTAGTAACTCATTCTGCATTGACAAATTCAAATGGAGACTTTTATATCAACGAATCTTATTGGAATATTAGTAGTGTCAATTATGATATAAAGTGGGAAAGGGCTGGTTTTGATATACGAAGCGGAGCGTATGGTCAAGCGTATTTCAATGGTCCGCATATGCAAGGCGATTGGAATTTGGATATAACTTCTGGTGGTACCTATTTAAATTATTTATATGCTTGGGCTCACAAAGCTGCTGTAACTTATTACTATAGAAACAACGAATTTGGTATACTACCACCTCCTTCTGTAAATAATGTTAGTGCACTCTGGGGGTTTTTTGTGCCCCGTAGGCTTTTAAGTCATAGAATGCACATTGGGGTTTCGGATTCAGGTGGACGGTCGCATTATTTTGATTTTAACGACAACTGGTTAGCTGCTGAAATAGCGGTTAAAATGGGTACGAATGCTAATGCGGTTGATATTTTTGCAACTACAGCACATGAATTAGCACATGCTTCGCATTGGTCATTAGGATATAACACAGCCGATTATGCCGTTGGGGCTAACTTTAATCGAAGACTCGCCGAAAGCTGGGCTCAAGCAGTAGGATGGTTTATAACAGCACGATATTTTGGTTTACAACCTCAAAATGTTACTACAAATATTATTACTGGAGAATCCAGACAAGGCTTTACTTTAGCACAAATACAATCTTCTGATTTTTACTATACACCAGTATTTATTGATTTGATAGATAATTTCAACCAAGGTAATCCGTCTGATCAGGCAAATAATTATACACTTTCTGAACTTGAAGCTACACTTGCTCAATGTCCCAAAAATTGGTATTCTTATAGAGACAAATTAGCAGAAAGGACTAATAACCCAACTGAAACACAAGCAATTTGGATTTTCAATAATTATAAATAATGCCAAAAATGAAGATATTAATTTTTACTATCGCATTGTTTTTAACCTTGGGATGTCAATTATTTAATTTTCCGAAAGATAGTCTAGTTCGGCTTCAAAATGATTCAAATTTTGATATAAAAATTGCTGTATTCGAAAAAGGTAATTTAGTATCTGACACTATTTATTTGGGAAAAGGCAAATATTTGGAGCGTAAAATTCATCCAAGAGATAGTTTTGAACCTTATCTACCTATTGTTGCAGATTCTATTACAATTAAATTTGCTAATCATAAGGTATTAATTCAATCTTGTAATAGAGAACCTTTATCGACCTCTTCAAAAATTGGCAAATGTAATATTGTAAATAACTTACTAAATATAGAAAATGGAATTGAGGAAATCTTCAATTCTGGTAAATATGAAAGACGTGTAACATATAAAATTACTCAATCTGACTATGATAGAGCAGTAAATTTGTAAAAAATAAAAAATAAAATCCCCATCAATTTGACGTTTTGATGGGGATTTTTTAGAATCTGTGAAAAGACAAACATCGCCCAACATGATATTTAATAAAGACTGGCTGACCGAAGTAATTGAACATTAGAAATGCTATTGGACTTAAGGAATTAACTGAACATCAGTATTTCAAATTCCAGTCCTTCTTAAATACTTATTCGTTAGCTGCCATTTGTAATCGACACTACATATCTAATGGATGAACAAATTGAGAACCGACTGGCCCATATACATTGGTCAACCTACTTGTACAACACTTCGCTTTCCGAACTCCAAATTATTTCGGATGAAATTTACACAAGTGATGAAATCAAAATTGTAAATAGTCATACATTCGACTTTTACAGAGTGACTTTGCAGTATTGTTTCATTATGGAATATTGTAAGTTGCTTGAGAAAGGAAATAAAAGGAATGAACAAAATATTTCTTCATTAAATACACTGAACGAAATTCTTTTGGAAGACAGTACTAAGAATTTTCACGTTTTACATGACGAAAATATTTCTCTACTTGAAAGTATTAAAAGTTCTGACTTTTACAATAAGATACGGAATCTACGTGACAAAAAGTTCGGACATGCTGACAATGATAAAATAAATAAGCCTTTCAAGCTTGAAGATTTCTGTACTAATGACTTCCAAAGTGCATTTGAACACTTACAAATGATAAAAGTTATTTTCAATAATTTCGCCAGTGTCTACGACCGTGAGTATGCATTGGAAATACCAAGTAGAGAAGATAGAACTAGGAACTTTATTAAGTTTCATGCGGAGTATCAAACGTATTTTATGAAGAACCATTTATCAGTACGGACAGACCTATTAAAGTAACACGTAATTTTGCAGCTGGTTACAAGGAAAAAACACAAAACAAGTTCCAAAAATGAGAGTTAAATAAGTTTAATGAACAAATCCACACATGATAGATACACACGCCCATATTTACGATGAAAAATTCCTCGCCGACGAGCAAGAAATGATGCATCGAATCCAATTGGCTGAAGTAAAGCAAATTTGGATGCCCAATTGCAACCAAGAAACCATTGAACCCATGCTAGCTTGGGAGAAAAAATATCCCGAAATATGTCTCCCAATGATGGGTTTGCACCCTTGCTATGTCGATGAAAACTTCGAAAACG
>CAYNRA010000120.1:0-6260 GCA_964399465.1 uncultured Cytophagales bacterium | reverse complement strand
ATACCAAGTGGTTCTGGAACCGTGATTGGTTTGGATGGATTAACCCTAGCAGGTAATAATCTATCAGCCCGTATTTTAAATTTACCGAAAGATTCTTCTCGCGTATTCCGTTTCCAAGTAGTACATCTGGCACAATTACCTGTTGTACAAGAAGCAGTGGTAACTTTGGTTTCTCAAACTGATCCAATACTTTCAAATAACAGAGCATCCGTTACAGTTTCATGTGCTACGTGTTCGGTCATTAGCCTTGGCTCGGCTCTTGCAATCACTGATACGACACGCGTTGGTAATGATTGTGTGGATGTAACTTACCAAGCACTCTTGAAAAATAGGGGAACTGTATTACTTACCAATGTTGGCTTAGTGGATTCTCTGCAAAAATCGTTTGCTCTTCCAGCTACATTTACAGTGGTAAAAGCACCAACATTGAACGCAGGAAGTAATCTTGTTATCAATACAAGTTTTAATGGTGGAAGTGATGCACGACTCCTTTTCCCGACAGGTTCATTGGCAGTAGGACGTACAGATACAATTCGCTATACCGTACGAGTTTGTCCAGGTAATTTGAAGGAATTCTTAACCCAAACCATTGCTACAGCTACTGGAACCCCTTCTTCTGGCATTTCGCAATCTGTTCAAGTACGTTCGAATGTTGGTTTTAATCCAGATGCTGTTGGTACAAATCCAACTCCATTAACTATCACAAACGACGTAAATCCACCTGTAAATACTGCATGTATCGGACTTGCTCTCTCTGCCCAAACTGAAAGATTACCAAATAATATTTCTGTCGTAACGTATAAAGCAATCATTAAGAACTGCGGTATTGAATCGTTAAGTAATGTACAATTGTGTGACACACTCTCCACAACATTTAAAAGTCCTGCGGTTGCCTCTATCCTTCAAAAACCAAGTGTAAATGCAGGTAGCCAGTTACGTGCGGATACAACATTCAACGGATTTGATAAGTCATGTATGTTGCTTCCGAGTAGTACTTTAGCTCCAGGGAAAGTCGATACAGTTACTTGGAAAGTACGAATTGTTGAGAATGGAAGTACCGGGCCATTTGTTAACAATATTTTGGTTGCTGCCCGAAATGTTTTGAGTGAACTCGTCCAAGATGTGTCAAATGATGGAGTTGATCCTAATCCAGTAGGAAGCATTCCTACAGTAGTGAATTTGACCACTTTACCAAATGCCTTGATAGGTCTATCCAAAGAACTTGGAGAGGTCAATAAATTAGACAGCGCAGGAACACGTTTCTCAATCAATTTTAATTTCTATCTAAAAAATTATGGTACAACTGAGATTAGAAATGTTCAATTAGAAGATAATCTTGCTGAAGTATTTGGTGATAATGTGCTCATCGAGCAAACATCAATCACAGCTGACAATGGATTGACTGTGAATACAGCATTTACTGGGAAAGGTAACTTGATAGAGTTATTGGTAGATTCTACAAGTGTTCTTCCGGGTCAATCCACACGAGTTGTGCGGTTAAATGTACGCATCGATAGAGGAACATCAAACCAGAGTATTTTTAGTAATACGGCACTTGTATCTGGTATAGTTGGAACTACAACGGTTGATGATGTATCTACAGATGGTATAAACCCAGACCCAGATATAGACGGAAATCCGAGAAATAACAGTACTCCAACGCAATTTGATTTAGGAGAACCTTTGCTTCCCGAGTTTAATACGAAATTAGGTATCGCGAAACAGGCAGTCTTGAATCCGATTCGTAACGTGGATGGTAGTTTCGATGTAACGTATAATGTAGTTGTCAAAAACTACGGGACGGTTCCGATGCGCGCTGTACAATTGGCGGATGACTTAGTAGCAACCTTTGGTAATACGGCGAACTTCAGTTTATTCGTGAAACCTCTTGTTCGTACTGGTTCAACTTTAGTGGCTAATAAGGCATTTGATGGTGTGAATGATACGAACTTGTTGGTAGCGGATAGTAGTTCACTTGCGACAAATGCTTCTGATACGCTTCGATTCATCGTAAAAGTGAGAAACTTTACGACCTCAAATGTAACTTACAGAAATCTTATAGTGGGAGCTGCGATAGCTGATACACTGGTCTTGACAGACTTGTCCTTCGCAGGACTTGACCCAGACCCAGACGGTGATGGAAATCCAGGAAATAATAACTTGGCAACGCCAATTACCATCGAAGCATCCAATACAAACCCAGGTGGGGTAGTGATTGTCTCCGATGCGATGTCTCCGAATGGTGATTTAATCAACGATGAATTAATCATTACCGGAATTACTGAAAGTGACGAGTTACGCGTCCGGATTTATACAAGATGGGGGCAACTAGTTTTTGAATCAGATAATTACAGACGCGATTTCCCTGACCCAAATACGGGTTGGAATGGCGTGGCGAATAGAGGGTTGTTCTTCTCTACAGGTGGTGTTCCCGATGGTACATATTATTACAGCATCGAAAGTCCTGTTCAGTCAGTTCTAAACGGAGAGATAAGGTTCAATTTCATCACCATTGCACGATAAATGAATGCTAGGTAGCCTAACTCGTTTGCGCTACCTAGCCTCAAAAATGTCCCAAAAGATTGGTTTAACGATAGATTAATATGAAAAGAAATCAACGAAAAATCTGGTTCAATATAGTGGGGGTTATTCTCCTTTCATTTCACTATAAAGTGCAAGCCCAGCAAGAAGTTTTATACTCCCAGTATATGTTCAATACATTGGCTATAAATCCTGCCTATGCTGGAAATAGAGATGTTTTGAGTATTTCTACCATTGGTCGATATCAATGGGTAGGTGTGCCAGGTGCTCCTACGACGTATTCATTCACAATGGATGCTCCATTCAAAAATGAAAAAATGGGTATAGGTTTGCAAGCGTATAACGATGCGATTGGTCATGCAAAAAATACAGGGGCTTCTCTTTCTTATGCATACAAAGTAAAGGTTGGAGAAAAAACTACTCTATCTTTGGGTGTTCAAGGCTCGATGACCAACGTAAACTGGCGTCTTAGTAATGTTGTGAATGGGGGTTCAGATCCTGTATTCAGTGGTGCGAATGACATTAATCGAATGTATCCAAATATTGGTGGAGGTTTGTATATTAGCAATGCCAAAAGTTATTTTAGCTTTTCTGTTCCTCAAATTATCGAAACCAAATTGAATCAATTTACAACCGTTGAAACCGAAACAGATATTCGAACAAGAAGGCATTACTATGCTATGATGGGATTTGTCGTTGGTCAGGGTTCATTTAAAGTAAAACCGTCTCTTTTGGTACGTTATACGAACGGTGCTCCTTTGGGGTTTGATGGAAATATTAACTTTTGGATCAAAGATATGTTTTCATTGGGTGTGTCAGGTAGAAAATCACAAGTGATGATGACAGGTCAAGATGCACTTGATGCGATTGTAGGTATGATTGAATTACAGCTTACTCCTCAAATTCGTCTAGGCTATGCGTATGATGTGAATCGAACACGTCTCAATACAAATCAAACAATCACGGGAACACCTTCACACGAAGGTCTCCTCAGATATGAGTTCGGTTTTAAGAAAAATAAAGTTCTATCTCCTCGCTTTTTTTAATAAATGAAAGCGGTTGTTTAGTTGAAAATAAAAGGTGTACCGATGAAGAAACGAATACTTATTATCTTACTTTTCATGCAGTCTTCACTTCTTGTGTTGGCACAAGAGTCGCTCGTGAAAGTAGCCGAGAAATTTTACAATGGGCTTAGTTATACGCGTGCAATCGAATATTACGAGAAAGCACTCACTAAAACATTACCTCCAGACGTAACGAAAACAGCCAAAGTCAATCTTGCTGATAGTTATTACAAGGTGAAAGATTACGTGAACGCAGAAAGGGTTTTAAAAGGAATTGTTACAAATATAACGACCCCTGCTGATCCTGAGTTAATTCTGCGCTATGCCCAAATTCTTGCCTCAAATGGTAAGTATAAAGAAGCACAAACGTATTACCAAGCATACGAAAAAAATATGCCAACTACGCCGTCTTCTTCTCCAAATACAACCAAAAAGTTTGTGGCCTTATACGAAGATGTATCCGTATTGGCTAAAAATGTGAATTGTTATGATGTTAAATATCTGACAATCAATACAACGAGTTCTGACTTCAGTCCTGCTTTTTACAAAGACGGACTCGTATTTGTCTCAAATAGACAAGTTGGTACAGCGGTTCGCCGTGTTTTTGCTTGGAACGATACGCCTTTCTTAGATTTATATCATCTCGATAATGTATCAACATTAGGTGACGGACAAGTGGCAAGTTTAGGTTCGGGCGAAACAACATTGAAACCAACGAAACCTAGTGTTGGGTTTGTCGGTAGTGACCAATACGTTTCGAACTCTCCGAATGACTCCAAAACATTGGGGGTTTTTGGCTCTGGAAATATTGGGACAAGTGGTAGTTATGGCACTAAAAGTGAAACAGACGTTGACCCCTTCGCCAGTAATTTGAACTCTAAATACCACGAAGGACCTGCAGCGTTTTTCAAAGATGGTTCTCAAGTAATATTTACTCGTAATAACTTCCTGAACGGAAAAGCACGTAAAAGTTCTGATAGTATTAATAAATTAAAGGTTTATTCAGCCAAAGCCAAAGGCTCTGGCTGGTCTGAAATTCAAGAGTTACCCTTTAATAGTGACGAATATTCTGTGGGTCACCCAACACTTAGCCCAGATGATACCTATCTCGTTTTTGCCTCCGATATGCCCGGAGGATTTGGTGGCACTGATTTATATGCATCCAAATACGATGGCACAAGTTGGTCTGCGCCCATCAATCTAGGAAAAGAAATCAATACAAGTGGCAACGAATTATTCCCTTATCTTGACCCCAACGGAGACTTGTATTTCTCCTCAACAGGGCATCCAGGATTGGGTGGACTAGATTTATTCTATGTAAAAATGAATGAATTTACGCCTCGTTCGAGCGTTTCAAATTTGGGTAAACCAATAAATTCTGAAAAAGATGATTTTGGTCTTATCACAGACGCCAGCCGGAAAAAAGGTTATTTTAGCTCGAATAGAAAAAGAGGTGGAGATGATGATGATATTTATTCGTTTGACCGAACTTGTGAATTAAAAGAAGGTTGTAGTTTTGTTTTATCGGTCTACGATGCAGATACAAAATTACCTATCGCAAATGCCTCTGTTTCGTATCGGAACGTAAAAGGAGAGTTAATTCAGGCGAAAACAAAAGCAGATGGTAGCTTGACGGTACAAGACTTCCCACAAGCTGAGACAGTCTCAATTATTGCTTCTGCTGTCGGATACACAGATAAAACAATTTCTACACCAACAACTGACTGTGAACTGCAAGTCAATAGAATTGAAATTCCACTTGTAAATGAAAAATCTTCTACAAATCAACTAGGTGGAAGAGATACAAATTTGAATACGAAAAAGTGTATTGTTTCAGGTCAAATCTTAACTCAAACAGGTGGAAAACCGGTTAAAAATGCAGCCCTCATCATTACTAATCTCTGTAATGGTTCTGTTATTTCAGGAAATACCGACGAGCGAGGCCTTTATTCTTTCGAAGCAATCGAAGGATGTTCCTATACTATTGAGACGAAGGTTGCGAACATGGCCTCGCGTATGATTGAGCTAAATAAAGTGGACTGTAATACGTTGCGACCTGGAGCTGGAAATATTGAAGTATTTGAACAGGGTGATGTCATCACAATTGAAAATCTCTATTTTGATTACGGGAAATACGCACTAAAACCAGCTGGAATTGCCGAGTTGGATAAATTAGTCAACATAATGCGTAGATATCCAGATATGAAAGTAGAATTAAGTTCGCATACAGATAGCCGTTCTTCAACTGAATTTAACCAAACGTTATCAGATAATCGCGCTTTAACATCTGCAAATTACCTTTTCAAAAGAGGGATAAGCCGTGCACGAGTTGAATACAAAGGGTACGGTGAGACAAAACCAGTGAATGGTTGTTCCGATGGCGTGAATTGTTCCGAAGAAGAACATGCCAAAAATAGAAGAACTGAAATCTACATTCTTGGAATAAATAAATAATCCATCAATGAATGAAAAAAGCTACTTCAAACGAAGTAGCCTTTTTTCATTCGTACGATTTCTCGCTTATTTGGTAGAAATATGTAACTCTTTGAGTTGAGCATCCGAGATGGTCGAAGGAGAATCAATCATTACATCGCGACCACTGTTGTTTTTAGGAAAAGCAATGAAATCGCGAATGGTATCTGCGCCACCAAAAAG
>CAYNRA010000119.1:2582-6375 GCA_964399465.1 uncultured Cytophagales bacterium | reverse complement strand
AAAGGGGGGGCATCAATGCTGTAGCAATAGCTACACCTGCTAATGCCAAACCTTTACTCTTACGTGTAATTGTTACGATACCCGCCAAACCACCAAAAAAAGCAATCAAAACATCCCAAACAGTGGGTGACGTTCTAGCTAATAACTCAGATTGAGCATCTCCAAGTGGAGAAACTAGAAAATATATGGTAGAGGTAGTGACACTAATGACTACAGCAATAAATAAATTTCTTGCCGCCGTCTTGATTAAATCCATGTCGTAAATCCCAATTCCGTAGCCAATTCCCATGATTGGCCCCATAACTGGAGAAATTAACATGGCGCCAATAACAACCGCCGGAGAATTAACATTTAAACCTACGGAAGCCACCATAATTGCGAAAATCAAAATCCATAAGTTGGTCCCCTTGAAGATGATTGAATTTCGAAAATATGCATCAATTTCAGCATGTGAATCTGTATCTTCCTGCAAATCGAAGTACTGAGAAAAGAAATCAAGTAAAAATCGGTATAATAACTTCATAAAAAAATTGCGTTTTCTGCATTCATAGAATACAAAAAACGCAATTTTATTGGGAATATAGAACCAATTAGTTCAATACTTTCTGTACAAGCTCAGCTGCTTCTTTCAATTTTACTGCTGAGTACACTTTTAAACCAGAGTCATTGATGATTTTCGCACCTTCCTCAGCATTTGTTCCTTGCAAACGAACGACAATTGGAACAGGGATTTCTCCAATCGTTTTGTAAGCTTCCACAATACCATTTGCAACACGGTCACAACGTACGATACCACCGAAGATATTTACAAAAATAGCTTTTACATTTGGATCTTTCAAGATAATACGGAAACCAGCTTCTACTGTTTTTGCATTAGCTCCACCACCTACATCTAAGAAGTTTGCAGGCTCACCGCCATACAATTTGATGATATCCATGGTTGCCATTGCTAGACCAGCTCCGTTAACCATACAACCTACATTACCATCTAACTTTACATAGTTCAAGTCACTTTCAGACGCTTCAACTTCTGTCGGATCTTCCTCTTCTTTGTCACGCATAGCCGCAAGTTCTTTGTGGCGATACAAAGCGTTGTCATCCAAATCAACTTTTGCATCAACTGCTAAAATCTTATCATCTGAAGTTTTCAAAACAGGGTTGATTTCAAACATCGCAGAATCTGAATCTTCATAAGCTTTGTACAAAGCTGTTACGAATTTTACCATTTCCTTGTGCGCATTTCCAGTCAATCCAAGTTGGAAAGCAACTTTACGTGCTTGGAAACCTTGAAGACCAACACGTGGGTCAATCCACTCCTTAAATATTTTTTCAGGTGTATGTTCAGCAACATCTTCAATGTCCATACCGCCTTCCGTAGAAGCCATAATGACATTGCATTTTTTTGTTCTATCTAGCAAAATAGAAATATAATATTCCTTAGGCTCACTATCTCCAGGATAGTAAACATCTTCAGCTACTAGAATTTTATTTACTCTTTTGCCTTCTTCTCCCGTTTGGTGAGTGACAAGTACGTTACCTAAAAGGTTTGTTGCAATAGTTTCTACATCCGTTGCGGCTTTCGCTAATTGTACGCCACGTTGTTCCGTGCCTACAATTTTTCCTTTTCCACGACCACCTGCATGAATTTGTGATTTAACAACGGCAAATTTAGAACCCGTCATTTCAGCCACTTTATTGTACGCCTCAACTGCCTCCGCAGGGGTTGCTGCTACAAAGCCGCGTTGTACTCTTACACCGTATGAGGCCAAGATTTCTTTCCCTTGATATTCGTGAATATTCATAGTTAATTATTCTGAAAAATTAAACTTTTCTAATTTTTTGCCAAATTAAGGAATAAATCAATTGAATCACAGTATTCGATAAGAATTTAGCAGAATTATAGCTAAATTTAAAAATTCAATCTATTTTGTATGTTACAAGCAAAAAAAATATCAAAATCATACGGAAATTTGTCTGTTTTAAAAGACATTCACCTACAAATTCAAACTTCTGAAATTGTATCTATCGTAGGTGCTTCTGGTGCTGGAAAAAGTACACTTTTGCAAATTTTAGGCACATTAGACACCCCTGATTCAGGTGAGCTTTTTTTAAATGAACTACCTATTCACTCTAAAAAAGAACACGAATTAGCCCAATTACGAAATGAATACATGGGCTTTATTTTTCAATTTCACAACCTTTTACCTGAACTCACTGCCTACGAAAACATCGCCCTTCCCGCCTGGATTGCTAAAAAATCACCTGAATATGTGAAGGAAATGACCACTGAACTACTTTCTATACTCGGGATGTCCCAACGCGCTACTCATTTTCCGTCTGAATTATCAGGTGGAGAGCAACAACGAATTGCTGTCGCACGTGCTCTGGTAAATCAACCAAAAATTGTTTTTGCCGACGAGCCTTCAGGTAATCTAGACTCAAAAAATGCAGAAAGTTTACATAAACTCTTTTTTGAAATTCGTAACAAATATCAATGTGCCTTTGTTATCGTAACGCACAATGAGCAATTGGCTGACGCCGCCGACCGTAAATTAAGCATGCAGGACGGTTTTTTACTCTAAATTAGAATCGATGAATTTATCTCTAAAGTCTAAAAAAGAAGGCCTTTATCTATTCCTTTGCGGATTATTTATTACGAATGCGATCGTCGCTGAAATTATTGGAGCCAAGATCTTCTCTGTTGAACAAACTCTTGGCTTTAACCCTGTTCAAATCCCAATTCTAGGATTTACACTCGATTTTAATATGACTGCTGGTGCCATAAACTGGCCAATCGTATTCATAGTCTCTGATATTATCAATGAATATTACGGTGTTCAAGGGGTAAAACGCATTTCATACCTAACTGCAGGACTTATAGCTTACAGTTTTATCCTCATTTATGCAGCAACATGGGTTGTTCCTGCTGACTTCTGGCTGAACGTAAACGCAAAGGATGCAAACGGAAATTCGTTAGATATAAATCAAGCATTTCGAATGATTTTTCGACAAGGTCTTGGCATTATCATTGGTTCTTTATTAGCTTTCTTGGTTGGTCAGGTTCTAGATGCACTCGTTTTTAGAAAATTGAGACAGTTTACTCAAAATAAATTTATATGGTTACGCGCCACTGGATCAACTTTATTTTCTCAACTCATTGATAGTTTTGTCGTTATTTTCATAGCCTTTTTTGTATTTGGTGACTGGCCCATAGAACAAGTTTTAGCCGTTGGCTCTGTCAATTATATCTATAAATTCATCGTTGCAATTACACTCACTCCCCTTATTTACCTAGCTCACTATTTAATTGATTCCTATCTAGGCAAGAATCAGTCAGAAGAAATGATTCAAGAAGCAACAGGAAATTAATCACTTCCTGTTGCTTCTTTGATTTTATCATTTAATTGCCCTACCTGACAATCTCCCCCACAACCCGGACAGTTGCTTTTTTTAGATTCAGAAAAACTATGTACAAATCTTCTAATAAAGAAATAAACAGCTGAACCAAAAAGTAATCCAATAAATAGAACTTCCATTATTTCGTATTTAAAGCCATTTTAATATGTTCAATATGGTGTTTACCGTGCCAACTGTATAATCCCAAAACAGCACCAATAGTATAGCTTCGCTCATAACCTGCATGAAAAAAGGTTCTATTTTTATAAAAAGCCACATCTAAGCTTTTCAAATTAGCTACTAAACGCGCGTGAAGCGCTTGAATCAACGCGATAGAAATGTGAATATCTACTTGATTATCAGGTGTATTTGCCCACTCTTTATTAGAAGATTTGTA
>CAYNRA010000119.1:0-2572 GCA_964399465.1 uncultured Cytophagales bacterium | reverse complement strand
CACTCTTTCTCACTGTAGCCAGCAACAGTCGGGTTATCTGAAGTCAACGCATTCTTCACTCGAATATACATATTTGCATGACTATCAGCCAAGTGATGTACGACTTGACGAATAGACCAGCCATCAGGCCGATAGGTTAAATCGAGCTGACTTTCGTTCTCAATTTGTTTACAGATTTCCACCAATTCAGACGGAAAACCAGCCAATATATCAATAAATTCCTTGATTTCTTCTGCAGAATAATCTGCTTTCGGCACAAATTTCCCAATCGGATACTTTAAGTCTTCCATATTTCAATATGCTGTATTTTGTAATTACCAATATTTTTTAATTTCATCCAATAAAGGGGTATGTACTGCATTCCCAGCCACAATATTACCACCGAAAAGGTGATTCTGTCCACCTTCAAAATCACTTACTTGTCCACCTGCCTCTGTAATTAACAAAATTCCAGCTGCCATATCCCAACTATTCAAATTAAATTCAAAAAAACCATCATAATATCCACACGCGACGTAAGCTAAATCCAATGCTGCGGACCCAAACCGGCGTAAACCATGCGTTTTCTGCATCAAAGCCTCTAAAATTTGCAAATATTTGTCTTGTTCTTCAAATTTATAGTAAGGAAATCCTGTTGCTAGTAAACTTTCACCAAGTGTTTTTGTACTGGATACGAAAACCTTCTCCGAATTTCTAAATGTTCCTCCTCCTCGTATAGCCCAAAAAATATCTTTGGTACATATATGATACACAACACCAAGTAGTGGTTCATTTCCATCAACTAGTGCAATACTGACAGAATAATGCGGTAAACCATGAATAAAATTAGCTGTTCCGTCCAAAGGATCTATAATCCATTTTAATTCCGTGTCTTTACTATCAGTAACTGTATCTTCTTCTGTAATAAATCCTGCTTCAGGCAAAATAGAGGTTAATCCTCTAACGATCAGCATTTCAGCTTCTTTATCAACATACGAAACAACATTATTTACGTATTTATACTCAACTGCACTTTGGTCAAATTTTAATCTTTCCTCAGCAATAAACTCTCCTGCTTGCAGAGCAATTCGCTTTACATCATTAATTAATTCTGTTAAAATCATGTGTATTTAGTTTTGATATTTAGGTAGGGTACTACGTCCAATCATTGCTGACTGAAGTAGAATGAGTGGTATAATTGCTGTGTGAACTTCTTGAGGCGACAGAAAAAGAAATACAAGAAGTACAAACCACGCAAGTGCGCCAATTCGTTTAAAAGTTTCTTTTTTCTGATAGTGAATCAGCCAAAAGTATGGAAATGTCCAGAGGATATTTAGATTTTGGCTGGTAACACCGTGATCTGTTGCGAACCAGAGCAATAATAATACTATAGTTACGAGTGCAAATAAAAAGGTAAATAGATGTTCAAGTACAAATGTTTCTTTATTTGATTTAAATTGATACAAAAGATAAAGAAGATACAAGAGAAATAAGAATGCAGTAACTACAAGGGGTGAAAAGGGATTTGATTCCCCCCTTATTGGCTCAATATAAAGTAACGACGGTTCCACTTGTAAGACCAAAGGTTGCCATTTCCCTTCTTTGAATATTTGCGCTTTATTTAAACCATCAAACAAATTATCAGGGAGAAAAAACGCCCCTGCCGCATTTGCTTTCTCATCAGCAGGGATTCCCAATGCTAAATCCATTCCAAAATCAGCCCAATCATTGTGATTCATTCGGGAGTATTTATCGATCCACTCGCGATATGTACTGTCTGCATGAAGAGTCTCATCGAAGCGAATGTTATCTTTCTTGACGGCCTTTAGCACATCTGCTAGTCGAGTACTACAATTGTCATAGAAGAATTTATAAAAATAATTCCTATTTTCAGGTCTATAATTCACTTCAAGATAATCGAAAATAGCTTGTTTATCTTGGGTAGAAAGGTTTAATAATTGTGCTTTTACATCTCTATTTTCATACCTCCATCCTGCTAATTGACTACCTAAATCGGCTTTACCAATTTGGTAAGGCAGTTGCCCTCTGAGAAACTTCAAATAGAAATTATCTACACGAAAATCAAAAACACCGTAGTTATAAACGACTCTTAAGTTGGCATTTACATCTTCAACAAGTAGTGCACTATGCCCAAATTGGGAGTATAATTCGGTACCTGGTGCAACGGTTAATATATAAATTTGCGCATTGTCTGACAAAGAAAAAGTTTGGCTATAACTACGAAAAGAACCAAACAAGAGAAGAAAAAGAAAAAATGGGCGTAACATGTAGATTTTTTTAAGCAAAAATACATTTTAAACGACAAAAAGCACGATTGCTCGTGCTTTTTGTCGTTTAAAAAGAATAAATTATACAGAAGGTGCATCTTCAGACTTCTTGCTAAACTCTAGCTTTTCGCCTTCTCCAGAATAACTTACCAAAATAGTATCACCCTCTTTTAAGTCACCTTTCAAGATTTCTTCAGCAAGTGGGTCTTCAACATATTTTTGAATTGCTCTGTTCAATGGTCTTGCACCGTATTGTTGATCGTATCCTTTATCGGAAAGAAAATCTTTAGCTTCATTGGTTAATT
>CAYNRA010000118.1:0-6387 GCA_964399465.1 uncultured Cytophagales bacterium | reverse complement strand
AATCAAGTAGAACTATGACCCGATTTTTACCTATCCTTTTTCTTTTGGCACTTGGCAATTGTAAAAAACAAGCCGACAAAACATCGCTACCAAAAACACCTGAAAAGGAAATTGTCCAACCTCAATCCACCCCAAAAACTGAGGTTTTATCACCTATTGAAGAAAAGGTAAAAGAACAAGGACTTGTGGATATTCAGACGGTTGATGCGTCGATTTGGGTTGACTTAAAATATGCGTCCACCGATAATTTTTTTGGCGAAGATGTGTATGGAACCTTCAAAAAAGCCTATTTACAAAGAGAACCAGCGGAGCAACTCAAAGTCGCGAATGAGCAATTACAAACGCGTTTTCCGGATTATAGGCTGTTGGTATATGATGCCGTTCGCCCGTTGGCAGTCCAATGGATACTCTGGGAAAAGTTGGATAGCATTCCGCCGAAACTTCGAACAAATTACGTCGCTGACCCAAAAAAAGGGTCTATTCATAATTACGGATGTGCCGTAGATTTGACGATTATCGACACAAAAACGCTTCAACCCCTTGATATGGGAACAAAATTTGACTTTTTTGGCTATTTGGCATATCCAAGAAAAGAAGCCGAGATGCTGGAAAAAGGATTACTTACCAAAGAGCAAATCGCGAATCGGCAGTTGTTAAGAGATGTCATGCAAGCCGCTGGATACGAAGGAATTACGAGTGAATGGTGGCATTTCAATTATTATCCACGAAAAGTGGCGGAGAAAAAATACAAAATCGTGAAGTAAGCCGTTGTTTTTCGCATGGCTTTCCTTGAAAATTGGTAAAGTTTTGCGGGGAGTTGTATATTTGTTGCTTATTCAAATTTTGATATTCCGTGATAGAAAAAATCCAACAAGTTCTTCAAGAGATAGAGAGCGCCCCCATCACCAATAAGGCAGAATTGGAGGCTTTTCGGTTGACATATTTAAGTAAAAAAGGAATTCTAAACGAATTATTCGATGCGTTCAAGCAAGTACCGAACGACCAAAAGCGGGCTGTTGGACAAGCATTAAACACCTTAAAAACGCAAGCAGAAGCACGTTTAAAGGAAAAAACGGAAGAATTTGAAAACCAAATTCAGTCGGCAGGAAGCCAAGGACTTGACCTCACTTTACCAGCCACGCCTAACTCGGTGGGTGCCATGCACCCTTTGACGATTGTTCGCCAACGCATCACAGAGATTTTTGCGCGGATGGGCTTTAATGTAGAAGACGGCCCAGAAATCGAGACGGATTGGTATAATTTCGCAGCGTTGAACTTCCCTGAAAATCACCCTGCGAGAGAAATGCAAGATACGTTTTTTGTTGAGAAAGCAGCTGAACAGAAAGACGACGTACTGTTGCGTACACATACCTCGAATGTTCAAATTCGTTTGATGGGCTATAAAAAGCCACCGATGCGCTCGATTATGATTGGTCGCGTTTACCGCAACGAGGCGATTTCAGCGCGGGCACACTGCCAATTCCACCAAGTAGAGGGATTGTATGTGGATACCAACGTGAGTTTTAAGGACTTAAAAGATACACTTTATCATTTCGCGAAAGAGATGTTTGGCCACGACACCAAGATTCGGTTGCGCCCAAGCTATTTCCCTTTCACGGAGCCAAGTGCGGAGATAGATATTTCTTGTTTTATCTGTAAGGGAGACGGCTGCAACGTCTGCAAGCACAGCGGTTGGGTAGAAATTGCTGGTTCGGGCATGGTGGACCCAAATGTGCTTGAAAACTGCGGCATAGACTCTGAAAAATACACAGGTTTTGCCTTCGGAATGGGCATTGAGCGCATCACGATGTTGAAATACGGCATCAACGATTTGCGCTTATTCTTTGAAAACGACGTCCGGTTCTTAAAGCAATTTGAGGGGGCTTGATGCCTGTATTAATATCCGTAAGCAGAATATGTTGTCTTTATGCGCAATGAATAGCGCATAAAGGCATAGTTCCTCCCATGAAACACACAAGCAAAATACCGTACATACGCGATTCATCGCGTATCAAGATGCGTATCATGACAAGGCTAATCCCATGAAAAACACATTATGTATGCACGATGAATATTTATGATCCGCGATAAATATTTATGATCCGCGATAAATCGCGTATCTACGGGGGGAATTACAACGCAAATGGTACTTTGTCTACATCTACATTTCCGCCTGTTAAAATTATCCCTATTTTTTTGCCTTGATATGCACGCCCATATTTTAAAAAAGCGGCAAAAGGAACTGCACACGACGGCTCAATCAATATTTTTAAATGCCTGTAAACCAATTCCATAGCTTCGCGTATTTCGTCGTCATCCACCAACCAAATGGCTTTTACATGCTGCCGAATAATCTCCAATGTACGCGCACTGAGGGTCGTTAACAACCCATCTGCAATGGTCGAAATATAAGGTGCTTTTTCCACTTTTCCTGAAGCAAACGAAAGTACAGCATCTGCTGCGCCCGTAGGTTCTCCTGCAATTACCTCCGCCTTGGGTGCCCAATAATGCGCTGCCAAAGCCGTCCCGCTCAACAACCCACCGCCGCCAACAGGCGCCATCAATACATCTAAATCGGGGTGCAAAGCAAGCAATTCCTTTGCCGAAGTCGCCTGCCCTGCAATCACATCGTAGTTGTCAAACGGATGAACAAAAGTGGCACCTGTCCGCTGTATCACGTCCTCCACGGTTGCTTCACGCGCTTGCAACGTAGGTTCACAAAAAATAATCTCGCCCCCCAACGCTTTCACGCCTTCTACCTTCACTTTGGGCGCGTTTTCTGGCATCACTATATACGCCTTTGTCCCAACTTGCGCCGCCGCCAACGCAATCGCCTGTGCATGATTTCCAGACGAGTGCGTCGTGATGCCTTTTGCTTGTGCTTCTTCCGACAAGGAAAGTACTGCGTTCAGCCCTCCCCTAGCCTTGAAAGCACGGATTTTCTGAAAATTCTCGCACTTGAAAACCACAGATGCGCCCGCTAATTCATCCAGAAAATCACTCCGAAGAACGGGTGTTTCAACAATAAACGGACGAATCCGGTCATGCGTTTCTTCAATGTCTTGCTGTGTTGGAATCCCTTGGATACGCATACATGTATGTTTAACGTTTCAATTTTTCTACTTCTTTAATGACATCTGCAATGCCTTTCAACGGAATTTTCACCCACGTCGGGCGGTAATTTATCTCGTAACCCAATTCATAAATGGACTTTTCCAAAAGATGGAATTGAAGCAAGTAGTTGATTTCATTGTTATTTCTAAACAGCGAATGACCCGGCCCAAAATAGTTTAAATATTCTTCGAGATAGGTTTCACGAATCAAACGATACCATCTTTCGGCAGCTCTTTCTAGTACTTTTTCGTCAAGTCCTGCTGTTTCTTCGGCATTGAATAACTTGGCAGAAACGGCATAATGATACGAACGAATCATGCCTGCCACGTCTTTTAGTGGCGAATGTTTGATTTTACGTTGCTTGATAGAACTTTCAGGCTCGCCTTCAAAGTCGATAATCGTCAAATCATCTTGACAAACCAGGACTTGTCCGAGATGAAAATCACCGTGAATACGCGTTCTGTACGACTCAATCGGTCGCGTTAAGATTTGATCTACAAAATCAATGATAATATCTTTGGATTCCATAAATGTCCAAGCCAATTTCTTTGCTTGCTCATCTAGGATTAAATAATTGTCTGTCAATAAGTTATACCGATTATCTATCAAATCTTCCATTTTTTGATGGATGTAACGTCGGTAAGTTCGGTCAAAAATATCTGCTCTAAAATCCTCCTCTCCCCGAACCGTGAAGAGTGCTTCGTGCATTTGTGCCGTTCGGGTAGCCAAAAGGGTTACTTTATCAAATACGCTTTCCTTAATTTGGAAATTTCCATCAACGAAAGCATATAAAAACTCGTTTAAGTAATCTCCTGTCTTCGACCAATCGTCTTTTTCATTCTGAATTACCTCCACCATCATCCCAAAAGTAACATTCGGTTTGTCTGTTCTCGACCAAGTTACAGAACCGGCAAAGCGTGGTATATTGGCAAAATCAGAATTTTGGGTAATGTATTGAACCATTTCTACCTCTGGATTAATCTCGGAAAAGAGTTTTCGGTAGAGTTTGAAAAAATACGTATCGTTAAAAATAAAAGCCGTATTACTCGAGTCTATTTCAGGCAAATACGATGAAACTTCAGAGATTTCTTGATATGCTTTGCCTTTCGTAAAATCGAGCGAATACCCATTTTTCTGGTTTTTTTTGTGCTCCTGACCAACCAAAGCCAATAATCCCTCCCGGAAGGCGGGGTCAAAGGTGGCATCTACCAAAAAGCCATCGTGGTCATCTAGGTTAGCCACTGAAATCTTCGCATTTTCAGAAATTTCCTCCGTTGCAGCCATGAAAGAAATGGGAAGCAAGTAATTTTCGGGTTCGCCCTCTTGGTATTTGGCTTCAAAAATCAGGAAGAAAAATGTTTTTTCTTTGTGCTCCATCCGGACGGCATCTTTGATTCGCAGCCCTTCGAGAGTCCGGGCTTTTCCTGCAAACCAACGACACTTCTGGATAAAGTTGGGAAGCAAATTATCTTCTAAAACCGTGTGAACGTACTTATCGCGCTCAAATCCTTCCCATTCGAGGGACAAACTAAAAACTGCAGACATACTCGCTAGATGATAGGTTAAGTGATTGTACCTCCCACAAGGAAAGGCGTTTTGTTGAATAGTAAAAACGAATTGGTAAATTAGATAAGTAGGATGTATTAAACAAAAAAAAGTGCGAAAATAGATTTTTGACGAATTTATCTCTTATAAAAAAGTCATTTTCATCTTTTTTCGGTCTAAATTTGTTGATAAGCATTCAATTAAACCCCATAAACGAAGAAAAATGAACGTAAAACCATTGGTTGCCGCCTTTCTACTTAGTGGAATGGCGACAGCGCAAAACACACAAAAAATGACAGATAACGTACTTTTACAATCTTTCGGAACGGTTCACGAGACAGCGCCGTACAGTAAAATCAACGCGGAACAATTTATGCCTGCCATTCATGCGGCAATTGGCGAAGGGAAAAAGGAAATCGAGGCAATTAAGGCAAATAAACAAAAGCCTACTTTTGAGAACACCATTGTTGCCCTGGAAAACTCAGGCAAACAATTGGGGCGTATCACCAAGATTTTATATCACCTCAATGGCGCTGAAACAACGCCGGCTATCCAAGCGGTGGTTCGGGAAGCTTCTCCAGTTTTGACAGAATATAGCAACGATGTTTCTCTTGATGCTGCTCTTTTTGCGCGTGTCGCAGCTGTTTGGGAAAACCGCAAACAACTCAAGTTAGACCAAGAGAGTGCGATGTTGCTCGAAAAAACGTACAAAAGTTTTGCCCGAAACGGAGCGGCACTTCAACCAGATGCTCAAAAAAGATTGCGCGAAATCAACAAAGAATTATCTAGTCTATCTATCAAGTTTTCAGAAAATATTCTGAATGTCACCAACGCTTATATGTTGGAAGTAACGGACGAGGCACAATTGAACGGCTTGCCTGAATTTGTAAAAGAAGCTGCCAAAGCAACAGCCGAAAAAGCAGGAAAAACAGGTTGGGTATTTACTTTACAAGCGCCAAGCTACGGGCCTTTTATGCAATATGCAGACAATCGGGAACTTCGTAAAGAACTGTTTTTGGCATTTAGCTCCAGAGGATTCAAAGGAGACCAGTTTGATAATCAGGCAAATATACAGCGGACAGTTGCCCTACGTTACGAAAAAGCCAAATTATTAGGTTACGAAACATGGGCAGATTATATCTTGGAAGAACGTATGGCAAATTCAAAAACCATCGTTTGGGATTTCCTAGAAAATGTCAAGAAATACGCTGAACCTGCGGCAACGGCGGAAATCAAAGAATTGACACAATATGCGCAAAGTCTTGGTTTCAATGAGCCCGTTTTACAGCGTTGGGATGTTTCGTATTATGCAGAAAAACTGAAGAAAGAAAAATTTGCCATCAACGACGAAATCCTGAAGCCGTATTTTCAACTCGAAAACGTACTGGATGGTATTTTTACATTAGCGAATAGACTTTACGGCATTACATTCAAACTAAATCCAGCGATTGAAGGATGGCATCCAGATGTACGCGCGTACGAAGTTTTTGACAAAAACGGCAAATTATTGGCTGTTTGGTACGGCGACTACTTCCCACGTGCGGGCAAGCGTGCAGGTGCTTGGAACAACTCGGTACAAAGCCAATGGGTACAAAATGGCAAAGAATTTAGACCGCATGTTGTGAATGTATGTAATTTCTCGAAACCAACAGCCACAAAGCCTTCTTTGTTGACATTCAATGAAGTTTCTACGTTGTTCCACGAGTTTGGTCATGCCTTGCATTCAAT
>CAYNRA010000117.1:4585-6407 GCA_964399465.1 uncultured Cytophagales bacterium | reverse complement strand
TCTTTTAGACCTTCTTGCTCTACATAGACGGTTGTGTCGCCACTTCTTGCTTTTTGAGCTTGAATCAAGCGTCTTTCTGTTACTGAAATTTTATTTTTTTCTGGTACTTTATTTTTGACTGGTTTTACTACAAAATCCTTATCAGTCGTTTGGTACAAAAGGAGTCGTTTCTCTTCGACTAATTTATCCAATATTTTTCCCTTGAAATTCCAAATTTCCAAAATATTCGGTTGGCTGAAATCGCTGTCTTGCCAATTCAATTGTTTTTTGAAACAATACTCAAATCCAGACTGTAAACCGTTTGCTTTTTCTTCTTGGCTGGCTTTGAACTCACACGCTTTGCAAGCACTTGCTGCAATGGGCGCATGTGCGTATGTTTTCTCAAAATAGTTCTTTTTGAACTGCTGAACTGCCACAGAAAAGGGCCATTTTGCATAACAAGCATGTTTATCTTCTAGGATTTCATCAATCAACTCGTTCATATTGACTTCTGTCAAGACAGATGAGCCAATTTCTGCTAGAGAAGTGACAGTTGTTACGATGTCTTTTCTAGATTTCCCGCCTTCTTTCACTCTGAAGAGTTGGTTTAGCCCGTCAATAGTAGCAACCTTGGTTTTATCTGCCATGAATAGGTATGCCTCCACTTGAAGATCAGGATATGCCCATTGGATGACTTGCTTTTGAAACGCCAAATCAAACAAATAGGGTTTCCATGTAGATACGAGACCACCTCGAACTCCTTTGAACGTGTATTCTTCTTTGGGGTCAAAAGTTTTGGCTTTTACTTCAATTAACCGGATTTTATTTCCTTTTTTTTCGATGATATCGCAACGCGAATAAAAACCATCCACAAGGAAAGCGGCATCAAAGAGCACCGTATTTTCTTCAGTGAGTGCATTTTTTGTTAACGTGGCGGCTAATTCGTATTCGTAGGAGGCAGCATCAATCTTTTTTCCGTTCGGATAATGCAACCGCGCCAATGCTTCCACCTGAAAACCACCAGATGCTAGATATTGCAAAAATGAATCTTCTATTTTCTGATTGGCAAAAGACTTGTCATTCGCGAAATAAAGTTTGTTTGGGCATTCAAGACCCAATTTAAACGTGGTTTTGGAAAATACTTGCATAGACGACGAACCGTTTTTTTAAGTTAGAAATATAGAAATGCTTTTTAGGTGAATCCGTGTGAACGATTTGAGGTAACGCACGACTGTATTTTTGACAGCGAATAGTGGATTTGAAAAAAAGTCACTAAAAATGGAACTTTTTTTCCATTTCTTGTGTAGTACGTTTGTCTTTCGCCAATAAAGGCAAATGTCAACCGTAATTTCTAATCTAGTGAATTTACACTCCTTTCGTTTCTGAGTGCAAAACTAATCGCTCCTGTAAGTGACGTAAAAAATATTTATTTTACGGCAGAACAGATTGGGCAGACGCATGTTCTATCATTCATAAAAGCAGATGCATAAGAAGCTGCAACGTACAACCTATTATCCCTTTTTAAAGCATGTCAGTACGCTGTCTTGATGTTGAAAACCGTTTAATAAGTTAATTAGCCCTGTAGTAAGAAAGGCTATATATTTGAATCTGTTCAGTTGAGAAACCGCAATGAGTCGGATTACCTAATCTTGAAAAGAGGGTCCTTTTTTCAAGTTGTGTAGTCAAAGAAAAAAATAGCATGTATTCCGTATTTTCCACTTAAATCTGAGAACAGATGATTGCATTTACAACCTTGTATGGTCGCCATTTCTCTATTCATTCGTATGGAGTGAGAACAAAAGAACATAAAAAGTGTCGGCTCATTGGCGAAAAAGACAATACG
>CAYNRA010000117.1:0-4575 GCA_964399465.1 uncultured Cytophagales bacterium | reverse complement strand
ACGTACCTTTTTCAAAATGGTATAGGAGTAGTGGCTAAATTTGATAAGGCAGTTATTTCAAAAAATAAGATAGAAATCATTGATAATCAAGTTGTTTTGAGTGATAAGCTGTATGATTATCACTTCAAAAAGAAAACTGTTCGACACGAATTGAATCCATTTAATGATTTGTTTCTAGACAATTTACCACTCATCTTGAAACACCGGCACGTTGTTTTACGTCAACCCGAATACTATCTCCTAACGCCGCCTTTGTTGTCGTGTAAGTCGTATTCTAAATTCGGCGTCGGTGTACTTTCATTTTCATTGGGCTCGCTCGTAGAATCCATTGATGTTGGGGCATCTATTTTTGTGAAAGAAATGTGTGGTTACAAAAACATGTATTTGCTGGCGATAAATAGTAGGTTTCAAAGTTGGAATGCCACTTTCTGGTGTGAGCACGAAGGGAAAATCGTGCATTTTGAAGATAGGACTTCATGCGATTTTCTTTCCCACCTACCAGATGCACCTTTTAGTGAGCTGCGTACACGAGTTAAAAAACCAGAAGCTAGAATATACCACCAGGATGTGCTCCTCAGACAACTCATTACCGAAGTCCGAGATTTGGAGTATGCAACTGCTTAGTTCACAGTTTTTGTTTAAATGGATTTGTACGTATATGTGTTAGCGTTTTCTTGTGTTGACTTATTTCTACTCACCAAAATCAAAAATAGATGATTGAATTTACAACCATGTATGGTCGCCAGTATGCAATGGATTTGGATAAATGGAAGTTTCAAAAAGGAGATATTTGCTGGATTGTAGGTGAAAATACCCATTCATATCAAGTACAAAATAGCCAAGAGGATGAAATTAGGGTTCCAAAATCTACTTTCATAGATCATGGCATCGAAATCGTCAAGGATAAAATATTTCTCTCTGACGTGCTATACAAACGTCTGTTTGGTAAGGATTGCATAGATCGTATGCAACCTGTTCCCGATGAGGATAAGTCTGATTGTGATGCGTATTTAGAACTTCTCTTGAAATACAGACACCTTGTTTTAAGTCAACCAGAATACTATCTCTTGACTGCAAGCACGCTCAAAAGTCACATACGATTCGTCGGTATGTCCTATTCATTGGGCTCTCTCATTGAGTCTATTGAGAGCGGGAATCATATTTATTATGACAAATTAGGGGACCACCAAGAGTTGTACTTCATCTCTATGCAATGTGGGCTGGGGCCTAGCGAGTTTACTGAGGCCATTTTCTGGAGTAAAAAGTCGGGCAAACTTGTTCGTTTTAAAAAGTCCGATGAATATAATTTTTCGAGTAGTATTTCCATTCGTGAATTGAGAAAAAGGGTTCGAGAACCAGAAGTAAAGCTCAATTTTCAAGGCAGGATACTGGATAAATTAAAGGGTGAAATTTGGAAGCTAGAGAATCCCCGTTCTTAATCTCTGACTGTGTGTTTCCTATTCATTTTACATATATATGCGCTTTCCTAGAAAAGTCGATCTCCGATTTTTCTGGGGATACAGCCATGAAACAAATCATTCATCGTTCCACTTAAACTCATATACTATGCTATTTAGATCAAAATACGGTACTTTTTATTTCTTAAACATCAATAAATGGAGAAAGAAGGTTTCTCTGGACTTTGGTATTTGTAAAATTGTGGGTGAAGAAGACGGGCATTACTTGCTTGAAAACGGGGGAGGTAAGGTAGTTCCTATACATACGTCTATCATTCATGATAATCACCTGAGAATTGTTCTAAATCGGGTGCGTCTCAGCGATTCTTTGTACCAGTATTACTTCGCTGAACCATACGACCCTACCTTGAGAGACCGATATGACGCGTTGTTTCGGGACAACATAGAACTCATCTTGAAACATCGAAAGCTTGTTTTGAAAAAAGCGGAATATTACCTTTTGGCACCTAATTTTTTAATCAGTGGGTTGGCTTACACAGGGGGAATTTGGCCTTCTTTGGGTTCACTGATTGAGTCCATTGAAAGTGGGAAACACATTCGTTTTGATAAAGTAGGTAGACACGAGGATTTGTATCTGCTCAAACTGACAGGTTCGCCATTTAGTGGTGGTTTTGGAGCTGCCTGCTGGAGTAAAAAGTCAGGGAAAGTCGTGTTTCTTAGTTCTCAAAATGGACACAAACTTCCGATGATTAACTCAGAAATCATTGTAGAACTGAGAAAACTGGTACGGGAGCCCGAAATAGGCATAGATTTTGAATTGGAAGCCCTCCAACAATTGGTCGCTGAAATTCAGGAGTTGGAGAAGCAAGAGTCGGAAATCAAGGAGACGGTATCTTAATTTCCTTTTGGGGTCGATGAATGGCAAGTCCCGTTTGCTGAGGTATGTGAAAGAAAAAAGGGCTCTCACTGACCACTTAATAAATTTATTTTGTCGGGGGGTAACGTGAACAAGTACATTTGTACTCTATTCAATTCCTTTATTCCAGATACGATTGAACAGATCATGGAAGTGAATGTAGCGAATTGAATAGACTCCTTAAACAAGGCATTTTTTGTAATGAAAATGCCTTGTATGCAGGGTTAATGAAGTAAAATGAATTCTATTCAAAACCAAATTTAGAGATGAGGGAAATCGATGAGGTGACGGCGCAAAATATGCGTAGCTATTTTTCAATCAAATCCATTGTGGAGGATAGTATTTTTTATCCTGCTTCTGGTTTGGATACATCTGTCATTGCTTATTTTTCGCGTCAATACACCAGCTTTGTGCATGTAGATTATTCACATACAAGGGAGCGCGTGGAAAACAGCATGAAGCATCAATTTGAGGCGTTGGGATATGACTTGGTGGGAATGCGGTATGTGAGCCGAGACGAACTCACGCCGAGGGGATTTGCACCACGTCTTGCTCTTGCGCCACAGACCTTAAATACCTACGAAAAACAGCAGCTAAGTCATGGTTCTGTTCTGAAAAACTTCACGGCTTCGGGGTTTACGCCGTTTGCGACGTGGGCGGTGTATGAACGGAATTCGTCGAAATTAGCTACCAACCAGCAGCGTGTGAAGCGGTTTTCGTTGCTTCACGTTGGGGGAGAAGCGTGTGCTGTATTTGAGGGTTTGTACTTAGGCAATAGGGTGAATCCGGTGGGTGTGGCGATTGTAGGACCTGGTGAAGACAAAGAGGAGAATTGGACGGATTTTCGGAACCCGGATTTTCGGTTTTACCAAGCAGTCGCGTACAATGTGACCAAAAACAAGGCGCAAATGCCTGCTGTGTTATTCACAAACCAAGCCGATGAACATACGGGTTGCTTTTGGCCAGATTATACGTTTAAAAAAGGCGTAGAACTCCCGCAGCGCACGTATTCGGTTTTTGAGAAAAACCCAACCGTATGAAGCGTATAATATCCTATTGAGTGGAGGAATGTATGCCTTGATTGATGGTATAGTAAAACTAGCTTACCGAATTACCGATGCGGAGTACGACTATTTGTGCGAAGTATTAACAGATGAAGAAATGGGTTATTTTGTAGATGATACATTGCCCTTTGGCAAAAAAAGAACGTGTCTACAAATCGTGGAGAGGTACATGGCGAATTATTATGCACAAATCTCTACTTCGCCGGAAAACCTCCCAAAGGAATTGGGCGGCTGATTTTGGAATGGAATTCTCTTTTCTGATGGGTATATTTTTAGACAGGTTTATTTAATATATGCTACGCTCTCAATTTGCTACACACTGTGTAGCAAATTGAGAAGAAGGTACAGATTGTCCGGTTCGGATGCGTTGCACGAAAAGCAACTTATACGAAGCCGGACAATTTTATTTTGGGGAGGACTGACCGTTTAATAAAAAAAGTTTGGCGGTTATACGTTGGGTTGGTAGTTTTGGTAGGAGTGAAATTTTTTATTAAAAAATTGATAATAATGGCAACCAATAAGCATGCTTTAATCAGATACCAAACATTAGATAAGTGCTTTCGAAATCCTGGAAGAAGGTACGATATTTATGATCTTGTTGAGGCTTGTTGTATTGCATTGAAAGAGTTTAGTGGAGCTGATAAAGGTATACAACGACGTCAAGTTTTATATGATATTAAGTTTATGGAAAGTGACCAGGGGTGGAATATACCACTCGAAAGAAAAAAAGATGGTCAGAAGGTTTACTTTAGATATACAGACCACCAGTTTTCAATAAATAGTAGACCGCAATTGAATGAAGTAGAAGAGAATCAAATTAGAGAAGCTCTCTTTTTATTAACTCGTTTTAAGGGAATGCCCCAATTTGAATGGATAGATGAAATTATCACACGTTTGGATTCAGGTCTTAAGCTATCAAAATCTAACCAAAAAATTATTGATTTTGAACAAAACATTTATTTGAAAGGACTTGAATATTTTTCTCCACTATATAATGCGATCTTGTATCAAAAAGTTTTACGTATTGATTATCAAAGCTTTAAAAGTGTCAATTCAAATAGAATTATTCTCCATCCTTACTTTTTAAAACAGTATAATAATCGATGGTATATTTTTGGAAAAAGTGATTCAACATCCAATATCATTAATCTTGCACTAGATAGAATTAGTAAAATAG
>CAYNRA010000116.1:0-6439 GCA_964399465.1 uncultured Cytophagales bacterium | reverse complement strand
CCTATTTTGAGAAAAGTTTTTGCGAGTTTTTTAGCTTCCGGCTTTAAACAATAAATCGGCGACAATGAGCAGATTGTCGCCAATTATTTTTATGTACTTTTCATTAAAACGGCAAATCGTCGTCTCCACCTAAATCAGCTGGAAAAGTAGGTTCTGCAAAAGATGTTTTAGGTGCAACAGCGCTCTCAGCACCAGCTTCTAGTTGGTCAATTCTCCACGCTTTTACATCTGTGTACCAACGGCCGTTGTATTCGCGACTTTCTACGTCGAAAAACACATTTACCTGATTTCCGACCGTAATTTTATCTCCTTCAATTTTATCACCCCAAACAGCGATACATATTTTCTTTGGATACTGAGCATCCGTTTCTAAGACAAAATCTTGCTTTTTCCAAGGTCCATTTTTCCCTTCTCCCGTCTGTAAAGGAAGTACTTGAACGATTTTTCCTGCAATTTCCATGCGTTTCTATTTTATTTAACGATAATTTTACAAAATTACCAATTTTTGAGACATGTCACGTTACGAATGGATAAAACTCCTTTCCTCGTATCAAATTTCTGAGCCATCCTCTCCGCATGTTGGTCTTTTTCCAATGACCCGAACTCACGTTTCCGGACTTTACCAAAGGCAGGATTCCTGCCTGTTTGGGAGTGCCTCCATTGCCTATATTTTACTCGATTTGTTTCCAAACTTTACACACAAAGAACAACATTTGGTCAAAAAAATATATCAAAATATTTGCGCAATCTATCCAGTTTATCAGAATGCACTCGGTCGAAAAACATATAATTTTTGGCAGACGAAGCCACCCACCGCCTTTCCGAATGGATATTTTCTTCACCGATTTACACATTTTAGACTTCCTGACGACCTAGACGACACAGCGCTGGTAGTACTTACATCTGAACCTGACCAAAATGAAACGTACTCGCTTGCTCAAGCATTCACAGGAAAATATCAAAAAAAGAAATTTCCTAATATACACAACTCCTATTATGCATTTTTACCCGACGAAGATGCTATTTATCAGACGTGGTTTGGTGAAAAAATGCCCTTGGAATTTGATTTTTGCGTTCTATGCAACTGGATGACCTACGCATTACGACACGTAAAAACCCTTCAAGGTTCGGATTTAGCTACTTTGCAGTTTATTCAGACACAACTTCGAACAGGTAAATGGCTGTCTAATCCTTTTGATATCTCAAGACATTACGGAACATCGTATTGGATTACCTATTATTTCGCTCGTTTATACAAAGCACATCCCACTTATTTTTCCGATAACTTGGTAGAAAATATTCGGGATTACTGCTTTTCTCAAATACAAACATCTACTTTTCATAAAATGAAGGATGTCATTTGGTTACTTGCTTATTTGAAATTGGGTGGACGTTGGGCAAAAGAAGTTGAACTTTCCCTATCCATGCACAAAGAGAAATTTCCAGTATTTTTAGGTGCTTTTTTAGCTCCATACACACACAGAGTTCCTGCTGTTTGGGTGCGTGCAAAGGGAACTCGCCTCGAATGGATTTCCGAAGCGCTGAATCTTACTTTTCTCTTGGAAGCGAACATCTTACTCAATACAAGCGTACAGTCTCAACAAAACTAGATGAAGACACGTGCGAAAGCCATTGATTCGTATCCTCAAAATTTAATACTTGACCGTCTTTTCGAACATTCTCCAACAATGAAAAATCCAACGATTGAACCAGCCAACCAGGAATCTGCTCTTCAGATTGAGCGATAATACCCGTTTCAGGAAATCCCTTATCAGGTGTAGCATAAAAGGCAGTATATCCAAAGTTAATGTCAACAGCCTCTGACCACGGCGCATCCTTAATCGTCTGAGAAACAGCCATATATATCTGATTTTCAAGTGCCCGGGCACGCGCTCCTACATGGACGCGTGTAGCACCTCGGTGTGCTTCTGTACAACTTGGCGCTACAATAAGTTGCGCACCCGCCCGAGCGAGTTGTGCAGATGCCACTGGAAATTCCGTATCATAGCATATTTGTATCCCAAATTTACCCATTGGAATCTCGAAAACACGCAATATGGGAACACCCGAAGTCACACCCCAAATTTCATTTTCAAATCGGGTCATCCATGCTTTATCCTGAAAACTTTCCTTCCCAGTTGGGCCAAAAACAAAGACGCGATTTAGCGGTTTGCCGTCATCCCAAATAGGAATTGAAGGACAAACGATGGTTATATGAAAGCGAACAGCCAATTGCTGAAATACCTCTTTGAAAAAAGGCAAAAAATCTGTCATCCATCTGATTTGCGCCCTAATATCTTGCTGAATTTCTGTGGGCGCAAAACTGATTACTTCCATGGAGCCATACTCTGGAAAAACAAGCAACTCTGCTTTGTCCTTGGTCGCCTGTTCAATCCAATGGGTTACATGTTTTCTCCATTCGTCAGCAGAAGAATGAAAGGTAATGGGATAATTTGCCAGAGCTACACGCATTGTTACGAATAGAGTGAATGTGTCCAGAAAGTTAATTTTTTTCTTGTTTCAGCCGTTTCATTGAGATCTTGCCAAGCCATTTCGCAAACCAAATGAGGTTGTTTCTGATAACCTCTTTTTTTCCAAAAAAAGTTGTTTTTGCGGTACAATGTGGGGCGGAGCGGATGGTCTAATGGGCGTTCTACTGCACAGAAGCAAGTTTTTTGATATGATTTTAACGAACGTGCAAATGCTTCTCGTTCATCAAAAAATACATGTCCCCAACCACGCCCTCTGTACTCAGGTAACAGGATACTTTCGCCAAAATAAAAAAAATCGGATAGCGGAAGATTTGCTTCAAGAAATGGTTTCTGGATAACCTCCATTTCATCTTCAAGCGGCAAACCGGTTGTTGCACCGACCAACACACCGTTTACATATACACCAAAAACAAATGCCTTTTTTGTATGTACATAGCGTTGTAAATAGTCTTTTTCGTACGCGATAGTGCCGGCATATAGATACGGAAATTCCTTAAAAACGGCGATTCGAAGATGCGCCAAATCCAAGAGAATATCTTCTATTTCTTCGCCAACTTTGCGAACAAAAACGATGGATTCATTTTTCATTTAGACACGAGTTCTATCCAGAGAGGTAAGTTATAATACGTGGTAATTCGGGTAATTTTTCCGTTTTTCACTTCTAAGAAAGCACCGGCAGGTAGAATATATGTTTGGCCGTGCGCGGCAGGAAGCCCTTCTTCAGCCTGTTTGTAAATCCCGTGTACTGTAAATTCACATGCAAAGCGGTTGCCAGAATCATCAGAAAAAAACGTAATATCTTTCAAGGTTTCTTCGTACGCTGAATCCATTTTCTCAAGAAACGAGCGAAAAAGCTCTTTTCCAAGGCGTGGTTGACCTTGGTTGGGTTCATGGCGAATATCGTCTGCAGTTAATGCGAGCATTCCTGCCCAGTTTTTAGCATTAAAATGTGCGTAATATTCTTCAATTATGCTGCGATTTGACATACAGTATGCGGTAAATTAAATGGGTATTTCAATCAAATAAACGGTAAAATTAACAAGAGTTTTAGGTTTCGCCTATTTCCAAGACGGATATTCCTACCTTTGTGTATGGAAAAACATTGGACAAAATTAGGTATCACCGCTTTGAACTCCATGCAGGAGACAGCGATTTCAACAATTCTTACAGAAGACAACACATTGCTTTTATCGCCGACAGGTTCGGGAAAAACTCTGGCGTATCTTCTTCCATTCGTCCAATTATTGAAAACAGACAACAAACAAATTCAGGCTATTATTCTTGTTCCAACACGTGAATTGGCTCTGCAAGTAGAGTCCGTTTGGCGAAGTTTAGGAACTGGTTTTAAACTGAATGCCTTTTACGGTGGTCATACCATGGACGTAGAAATAAAGAGCTTGGCAGAGCCTCCAGCCATACTCGTAGGTACGCCAGGCCGTATTGCAGATCATTTTACACGAAACACCATTGAAGCAGAATCAATTCAAACCCTTGTTTTTGATGAATTTGATAAATCTTTACAAATGGGATTTCATGACCAGATAAGGTATATATTGGCTCAGACGCCATCACGGAAAAAACATATTTTTATTTCAGCGACACAAGGCATTTCTCTTCCTGACTTCCTGCGGGTCGCCGATGTCAAAGTTCTCGATTATTTAAATGAGAAAGCGACAGCGGAAACTGGTTTTTCTTTGTTTCAAGTGAAAACAAACAACAAAGTGCAAGCTTTATTGGGTTTGCTTGGACAACTTTCGCCGGCTGCCACTTTGGTATTTTGTAATCAGCGAGATACCGTAGAGGATATTGCGGCTGCGTTGTACCGACAAGAAATTCCGTGCGGGATATTTCATGGGAAGATGGAGCAGATAGACCGAGAAAAGGCACTCATACGTTTCCGTAATGGAAGTACCCGATATTTGGTCACTACAGATTTGGCGGCTAGAGGATTGGATATTCCAGATGTTGCGCATGTCATTCATTTTCAATTACCTGATCATGAGCAAGAATTTACCCATCGAAACGGGCGGACTGCCCGGATGCACGCGGAGGGTTCAGCCTATGTTTTAATAACTCCAGAAGAGAAAATTCCCTATTATATTCCAGAAGGTTTAGTTGAATTAAAGATTCAAACTCCTACTCGTCCACCTAAAATTATCGAATGGACGACTATTTACATAAGTGGAGGAAAAAAAGACAAAGTGAGTAAGATGGATATTGTTGGGTTCTTTGTCCAAAAAGGACAAATCCCCAAAGAAGCAATTGGCCGTATAGAAGTACAAGATTTTGCGACTTATGTAGGTGTGCGAAGTTCTGTGGTTAATCAATTGCTACAAAATATCCAACCATATAAGATGAAAGGGAAAAAGTGGAAAATAGAAGTTGCACGGTAAGATACAATATCGCTAGAAAAAGATTTTTCATAAAAAAAGGAGGCATTCATTGCCTCCTTTTTTTATGAAAATAATCAATTATTCTTTTTCCATCGAGTTTAAATTACTTTTTCCTCTACTATACAAAAAGTAAACAATGATTCCCAATGTACTCCAGACAAGAAATGCATACCAGGTATCTATTCGTAATCTGGACATTAAGAATAAATTAAACAACACACCCATTGGTGCAACAAACCAGATGAGAGGCGCTTTATAAGGGCGCTCTAGATCTGGTCTTTGGTATCTCAATAAAAGTACAGCTCCAGAAATCATAGCAAATGCGAGGAGAGTTCCCGCTGAACACATTTCCGATACTTTTTCAATGGGAGTTACTGCACTAACAACCGAAACGATAAAGCCTACGAGTAGTGTACTCTTCCACGGAGTTTTGAATTTTGGATGAATTTCTTTGAAGAAACCAGGTAACAAACCATCTTTTGCCATGCCTAAGAAAATACGTGTTTGTCCTAATAGCATCACGAGCATTACAGATGTCAGACCAGCAACGGCAGCCAAAGTAATGATAAATACAGCCCAAGGGAGACCTGCATCAGCGAAGGCAGAGGCAACTGGAGCTTTCAAATCCAATGTATCGTAACGAACCATCCCAGTTAAAACGAGTGAAACTAAAATGTAAAGTACAGTACAAATAACCAAAGAAGCGATAATTGCAAAAGGTACATCCTTTTTAGGATTGATTGCTTCGCCTGCTTGTGTTGATACTGCATCAAAACCAATGTATGCAAAAAAGACAATGGTAGCTGCCGTAACAACCCCATCCCAACCAAAAGTACTAGTACCATCTGGTGCAATAACTTTTTCAGGAATGAACGGTTTCCAGTTTTCAACATTTACATAGAAAGCACCTACTAAAATCACGAAGATAACTACGCTAAGCTTAATAACAACGATAATATTATTTGTCTTCGCTGATTCCTGAATACCTCTTACTAGTACAGATGTAACAATCCAAGTGATAAAGAATGCAGCGATATTGAAAGCAGGTACGGGGCCATCTATACCCATTTTTTCTCCTGCTGTAAATGGATCATTCATAAGATAAGCTGGGAGTTCAATTCCGAATAAATGGAGGAATTTCTCTAAATACCCTGACCAAGCTACTGCAACTGTTGTGGCTCCCATCATGTACTCCAAAATGAGATTCCAACCAATTAACCAAGCAAAAAATTCGCCGACGGTTCCGTATGAATAGGCATAAGCAGAGCCTTCAACAGGTAGAATAGAAGCAAATTCACTATAACAAAGGGAAGCAAAAGTACAACCAATAGCAGCAATGATGAAGGAAATAGCTAGGGCTGGTCCTGCAAAATTATGCGCGGCAATACCTGTTAAAGTAAATATACCCCCGCCAATAATTGCTCCAATACCGAGCGAGGTCAAGCCCCATTTCGTGAGTACTCTTTTTAGTTCTGATTTTTTCATGTCTGCTTCATAAGCAGCCATGGGCTTTTTGCGCCAAATACTTTTTTCCACGTTTTTAGTTTTAGAGTT
>CAYNRA010000115.1:0-6445 GCA_964399465.1 uncultured Cytophagales bacterium | reverse complement strand
CTTTTTAATTCTGATTTTTTCATGTCCGCTTCATAAGCGGCCATAGGTTTTTTTCGCCAAATACTTTTTTCCACGTTTCTAGTTATTAGAATTGAACTTTAATTTTTGTGCGCAATTTAAATTAAAAAAGACATTTTACAACTTAAACAGATGTACAAAATACACGTGTTAGTCTAAAATCTATAGGGAAATATCTTTCCCAAATTCACTCTTTGGGCTTCAAATCTTTCACAACTACATTTTCATTGATAATCTTCGATACTTCTTTCAATTTCCCATCTACAAATAACTGAGCCATATTTTCCAACGTTGCACCTTTGTCATTGGGGCCATAATTAACATAATCGCAGAATAGCAAGCCTGCCTGCTTTTGTCTGTTTACTGCTTCACGGAAACGAATGCCTCCGCCGTTTGTCTTGTACTCGTACGCAAAATAATCAATAAATGACGTTCTTTTATTAACCCAATAAACGAATGTATCTTCGTGGTCATCTCCCCCACCTTCTTCTGTAAAAAACACTTTAACTTTGTAATATTCCGTGTCCTTAATCTTCTCTTTCCCCAAATACTCTTTCTTCGCTGCGGGGTCCTTCAATACACCTGGAATCAAAAAGAAATAGGCTACTGAATTAACAGAATTTCTATACTTATTCATCATAGAATCAGGCAATTGCACCTGCATTTCTCCGAAATAACGAACAAATCCTTTGTTAGAAACCTTGTCCGTAATCACCTCTCCTGTTGTGTCTGTTTGCATCCGCGTGTAAATAAACGCACCCTCATTCCGGACTAAATTGTAGTACGCATCCCTGAATTTGAACGAAACCTCTGTGTGCTCGAATACTTCACCACCGTGCGCCGAAACGGCCTTGTCTATCACTTCCTCCGCAGCCGGTTGGCAGTTCCAAAGTGTTGCAGCAAGCGACAACACACCTATCATCTGTTTTACTTTCATCTTTTCTTTTTTAGCAAATTTAATCAAATTTTGAGAAACAAATAGAAGTCAACTAATCCTTGAAGCTATTCCTAGATATAGAAAAAAGCGCTAAATTCCTCCCTTCTCTCTAATTTATGCCCTTATATCTTAATTTTCCTTTCTTCTACACGCATTCATCCGACATAAAACCTTTTTGTTTGTATTTTAGTCATCTTGTAAATGAATTTCATTAACCTTTTCCCCCATCTATGAAAAAAACAATTCTTACGCTCCTTGTTTTTCTATCAATTCTCCCATTTTGTGGAGCACAACAGATTTCCTTAGAAGAAATGACCGTGCAGCAGCTCCAAACTGCATACAAAACAGGAAAAATGACCATTCCACAAGTGACAAAATGGTATTTGGATAGAATCAAAGCCATTGATCAAGCAGGCCCCGAACTCCGTTCTGTCTTGGCTGTAAACCCCGATGCCATGCAAATTGCACAAGAACTTGAAAAAGAGCGCAAAGCAGGAAAAAGCCGCGGGCCGCTGCACGGTGTTCCGGTGCTACTTAAAGACAACATCGATACGCACGACAAAATGCCAACGACGGCTGGTTCCCGTGCTTTGCAATTTTCCATTGCTCCTGAAGACAGCTGGGTTACTGCACAATTACGCGCGGCAGGTGCTATTATACTCGGAAAAGCCAATTTAAGTGAGTGGGCGAATTTCCGAAGTAGCGCTTCGTCTAGTGGATGGAGTGGTATAGTCGGCCAAACAAAAAATCCCTACGTTTTAACCAAAAATCCATGCGGTTCGAGTGCTGGTTCAGGCGTTTCTGTCTCTGCCAATTTATGTATGATTGCCATCGGGACAGAAACCAACGGTTCCATCGTTTGCCCTTCCAATGCGAATGGTGTCGTCGGGATTAAGCCAACTGTCGGGCTGATTAGCCGGAGAGGAATTATTCCAATTTCGGAAACGCAAGATACATCTGGTCCTATGGCACGGACAGTTCGCGACGCTGCCATTGCTTTGGGCGCCTTGACGGGAATCGACCCAAGAGATGAAAGAACAGCGGCAAGTCAAGGTAAATCTTATACCGATTACACGTCATTTCTTGACAAAAACGCACTGAAAGGCAAAAAAATTGGCATTTTCAAGCAACCACTTGGCCGCGTGCCAGAGGTAGATGCTCTTTTTTGGAAAGCTGTTGAAAGTATGAAAAAACAAGGAGCAACTTTTGTGGAAATCGACCAAATAACGGCGGTAAAAAATGTTGGTGCGGCTTCTTACCAAGTATTATTGTATGAATTCAAAGATGGGCTAAACAAATATTTCAAGTCATTAGGGCCTAATTCCCCCATAAAAAGTATCGATGATTTGATTGAGTTCAATATCCAAGATTCGATTGAAATCAAGGAATATGACCAAAAATTGATTACGATGGCACGTGCAAAAGGTTCATTGGATTCGCCGGAATACAAAGAAGCGTTGCAAACGATGCGAGATGGCATCCAGAAAAGAGGGATTGACAGTGTGATGGCAGTACATCAATTAGATGCGATTATTGCGCCTACAGGCAGCCCTGCTTGGGATATTGACCCAAAAAATGGCGATACCTTCCGGATTGGTAGCTCGTCTCCCGCTGCACAAGCTGGGTATCCGAATATTACTGTTCCGATGGGTTTTGTAGGAGAACTTCCCGTGGGGATTTCTTTTTTCGGGAAAGCCTGGTCTGAACCGACCCTTCTGGGCATCGCTTACAGCTACGAGCAACTTTCAAAACACCGAAAAGCACCTCGATTTATTCCGAATTAAATTTGTATGGGTGAGGAACAAAGATGAGGTTGTATTTATTTCCATGAATATGCCTTATCTTTCGTTCCTTTTACTTTGAAATCTATGCTTGATATTTTCCGTATTGACCGACTTTTTTTTACGTTTTGGGGCTACCCGATGAGTCATATTGAGTTTTGGGCAACGATGACCGGCGCTGTAGCGGTCTGGTTGTCTGTGCGTGAAAATGTCTGGTCTTGGGTTATTGGGCTTACCAATGTTTTGCTTGCTTTTGGGCTTTTCTACCAGATTCAGCTTTATCCGGATATGTTTTTACAAGTTTTTTTCTTTGTCACGAATATTCTCGGATTTTGGTATTGGAAATTCCCGAAAAATGAAGAAAAAAATAAGAACAATGAATTGATTATCAGTAAATTAAATCCAAGAAATTTTCTTATTTATTCACTTCTTGCTCTTTTATTTACAGGTTTATTTGGTACATTTTCTCAACATTTACATCAAATTTTTCCGCGATTATTCAGTCTTCCGAGTGCATTTCCGTTTGTAGATTCCTTTACGACGATTATGAGTATTTATGCGACATTCCTCCTGATGCGCAAAAAAGTAGAAGCTTGGTGGATTTGGTTAGCTGTTGATATTTTGAGTACGTACATGTATTATATCAAGGAAGTAAAACTGTACGCTTTTTTGTATTTTATTTTCTGTCTCATTGCCGCACAAGGTGCTTGGAGTTGGACGAAGCAATACCAACAACAAAAGAAACTCACACACTCCTAAAATAAGGAAGAACAAAAAACGCGACTTTAACAAAAAATAAAGTCGCGTTTTGTATTTACTCAAATCCGAGTACTTGTTTTCCTTTTTTTGCTTCGGGCGTTGACATGAAGGTATTCCATAAAAGTCCTGTTCTGTGATTCTCAATCATGCAAATAATCGGGCCTTGGTCGATGGCGAGATACGAGTCAGCAAACCATAAATTCGATAAATTAAACGCATCCTTAAAACCATACTCTCCCCAGATTTTATCACCCAAAACATAATAAAAATGGTGTAAAGCATCCATTGACTCCTTGGGTGTATAAGGAAAAGCAGACAAAGCGGCAGTCGGAAAAATAACGCCCAAATCCTCCGTCGGAGAGTGAGCTGCGTAGCCATTGTGTGAATCACTTGCGGTTAAACCCCAGCAATTTGCACTGTAACCCGCATAATTTCTTGGATTTCGTACACAATATCTATAATTGATTTCTGTATGCGCCCTATTTTGTGTCCAGTAATCCGCATACGAATCTTTCAACCCCTTGGGACTAAGTGCCAAGAACGAATAATGCGAGAAAAACAGCGGCCCACCAAAGTCAAAACCGAGCGGAAGGGTAACACCTTCAAAGGTTTTCCCGTTTTTCATTTGCCTCGCCCAACCTTGGTCATAAACATCCTTCGAAATCGGGTGAGTAGGTGAAGCAGCCGCTAGAAAATACGTGATTAGACATTCGTTCCAACCTTGAATTTTGTGATTCATGCGCCATCCGTGATTGGCAGACCAATGCCAGTACAGGACATTTTCGCCTTTGGTATGCCAATCCCATTCCACTGCTTCCCAGAGTTCTGTGATGGTTTTGCGCAATGCCGTTTCTTTGGTATCAGACTGATTAAAATACTGACGGGCAGTTAGCAAACCTTGCATTAAGAAAGAAGTTTCTACCAAATCTCCACCATCATCATACGTACTGAAAGCAACCGTTTCTCCAGTAGCGCCATTCAACCAATGAGGAAAAACACCGTGGTAAGTCTTTGTCTTATTTTTTAGGAAATCTGTCATTTTGGTTAAGCGTTCGATGGCTTGTTCGCGTGAGATAAATCCACGTTCAACGGCAACCACCATTGCTAGAATCCCAAAACCAGTTCCACCAGAGGTCACGATGTCACCAGATGTGTTTCTTTCACGTGCTAATCCGGAAACAGGATGTCCAAAATCCCAGAAATAGTTGAACGTTTGTTTTTGGACGAGTGTCAATAATTCGTCGTCTGAAATCCGTGGGAATTTATCAGCAGGATCCACTTTGGTTGTCATGCCAAAGCGGTGTAAATTTTGTAATGTTGTTAATTTCTTTGATTTTAGGTCGGGATAAATGACGACTTGGTACGCTGTAGCGCTCTTCAAATCTTGTTTGGGTTGGAGTGTCACGACGCTATCCCCGCGTGAAAACTGCAAGGATGACTCTACTAATTGCGCGGTAGCTTTTTCAAATAATTTGATATAGACTCCGCCAAAAATTAGAACTGGGAACGGAAGAAAATTTAGTTGAATTTTTGATGGGGATTTAGAAAAGAAACCTGTGGGTCTTGCCCAAGCTTAACCATCAACTTCACGAAACAATCTTATTCTTTGCTCCTGTTGCTAAATTAATATATTACGATTTAATCTTGAAATCGTAATATTTCTAACTATCCAACTACAAAATTTCATTTTACACACACTAAATATCGAAGTTTCTATTCAAATTTGTGAATGGAAGTTATTACTTGTGAGCTTTAAAAGTTCAAATAGTACTTCTTTTTCTTATTTTGAACTTACCATTTCAACACAAATACATGTCAAACGAAATTTTGTTTTTTGGTGCATTTGCCATTTTTGTTGTCTTCGTCATGCTGCTCGACTTGGGCGCATTCAGCAAAGGAGATAGCCACGTCGTTAAATTCAAAGAAGCAGCGGGCTGGAGTGCCGTATGGCTATTATTAGCAATTGGTTTTTACTTTTTCTTGAAAGAGTTCGGCTACCTCATCCATGATGTACACACGCCCGAACTTCTTGAGAGTGTCCGAACCTCGTACTACAAATCTTTGGAACTACCCATGGAATATACCGCCGCCCTGGATAAATTCCAAAGTAATATGGCGCTGGAGTATCTTACAGGTTATTTAGTGGAATATTCGCTTTCAGTGGATAATATTTTTGTCTTTATCCTGATTTTCAACTCATTTGGTGTACGCCAAAAACACTACAAAAAAGTACTCGTTTGGGGTATCTTAGGTTCTATTGTTTTACGTTTTGTATTTATTTTCTTAGGTGCTGCACTCATCCAACGTTTTGAGTGGATTCTCTTAGTTTTCGGGCTTTTCTTGGTTTATACAGGGGTAAAGATTCTTTTCTCTGGAGATGAAGAAGAAGAAATTGACACCAAAAACCACGTAGCTGTCAAAGTTACTTCTCGCTTCTTCAATGTGTATGAAAAATTCGTTGCCGATAAATTTTTCATTCGTCATAAATACAAAGGCAATAAGGTATTCATCACACCTTTATTTGTGGTTATCGTAGTTATCGCATTTACAGATGTTATCTTCGCTGTGGATTCCATTCCAGCTATTTTCTCTATTACAAAAGATCCGTACATCGTATTTTTCTCGAATGTTTTCGCCATCATGGGACTTCGTTCTATGTTCTTCTTCTTGGTCAATATCATCGACATGTTCAGCTACCTGAAATACGGTTTGGGTGTACTTCTGAGCTTCATTGGTATCAAAATGCTTGTTCATGGCTATTTGGAAGAACTCGGTTTTACGAATGTTCACTCCCTATTAGTCATTGTCGGAATTTTGGCTGCTAGTATTATTGCTTCCTTGGCATTCCCTCCGAAAAAAGAACACGCGAAGGCATAAAACAGGCTATTGTTCTCTGAAAAACGTTGCATCTAGTGATAGATGCAACGTTTTTTTTATGCAGATGAAAGAA
>CAYNRA010000114.1:0-6714 GCA_964399465.1 uncultured Cytophagales bacterium | reverse complement strand
AAGGAGAGGTACTCTATCCAACATCTATTAAGTATCATGGTACAAAATTGAGAACCTATATTTCTCGTGCAGGTGGATTTACAAAGCGTTCTTTACGTGGAAGATCTTATGTTTTGTATGCAAATGGCTCGGTTGATCGAACAAGGAGGTTCATGGGTGTAAATATTTACCCACGCATCGAGCCAGGCTCGGAAATCATTATTCCGCAGAAAGTAGTAAATACGCAACAGCAGATTTCACAATTTCAAAACTTAGTAGCAACGTTAAGTGGCACTTTAACAACGATTGTCACACTTATTGTTTTGACACGTTCTATTGTAACTACGACTCCTTAAAAGCAATTAGATAAAAGAAATGAACACACCTGTTATTCAAGAGGAATATATTTCTACCAAAGATTTTTTGGTTAGAGTGGTTAAAGCCGTGCGTAATTTATGGATGTACTGGAGAGTCCTGACTTTGGGCATACTCTTAGGGGCTATAGCTACAATCGTGTATGATATGGTCAAGAAAAAAGAAACAATTTATGGTGCAAAAATGGTCTTTAACTTAGAGTTAGGTTCGTCTAATTCGAGTATGGGTCAATTAGCTGGCTTGACTTCAGCTTTTGGATTAGGTAGCCCTGTTCAACAATCGGGTGATTTGTTTTCTGGGTCTAATTTTATGGAGTTACTAACTTCTCGTATTGTTTTCGAACGTGCCTTATTGAAAGAAATTGATATCGACGGTAAAAAAATGCTTTTTGCCAACTATTATAAAGATAGTAGTGATATTCATCGTGTTGAATGGGCTGGGGGACTTTTTCAAGCGCCTGATCAAGAAAAGATAGATTTTCGATTTGTCAAAAAAAGACCTGAAGAATTGACGCCCAAAGAAAATATTGTCTTAGAGGACATATATAAAAAGCTTAAAAAGCAAACGACCGTCGCCTCGGTTACAGGTACAACCTTAACAGAGGTAGTCGTGACTGGAACCAATGAACTCCTAGCCAAACGTTGGGCTGAGGTACTCTTGGAAACATTTGAGGAGTTTTACAAGGAAATGAAGACCAAGAAAACGCGAGAAATGCTTGTAATGCAAGAGGCAAGATTAGAAAAACTCCAGGTACAGATGTTCTCTACAGATAGACGTCTTGCTCAAATTACTGTTCAAAATCAGAACATCGTAGATCCTTCTGGTTCGATGGTTCAAGAGCAAACGAGAAGAAGTAATAGTTTCTATTCTCAACAGTATTTAGCCCAACTTGCAACAGTAGATAATATTCGAACGACGCTCATCAACCAAACACCTATATTCACAATTGTTGAACCCATCCGTTTACCTTTGGTTAAGGTACAAAGTTTTATAGGGTCAAACATGCCTGTGGGCGGTTTTATTGGATTGATTTTATCCATCGTCTTCGTCTCTATTTATACCATTTTGAAAGAGGTACTGTCACAGTTATCCTAAAAATTGAATAGATGTAGTGAAAATAAATGTAACAAAAACTTTTCTTCCGCCAATTGAAGAATATCAAGCATACTTATCCCAAATTTGGGATAATAATTGGCTAACCAATAATGGTCCCTTTGTCAGAAAATTAGAGGAAACTCTTGAGTCATACCTAGATATTCCGCATGTACTATATGTTGGAAATGGTACAATTGCTTTGCAGTTAGCAATCAAAGCCCTTGAAATTACAGGAGAGGTGATAACAACGCCCTTTTCTTATTGTGCAACAACTACATCGCTCCTTTGGGAGAATTGTACTCCCGTTTTTGTGGATATTCAGGCTTCTGATATGAATATAGATGCAGCTCAGATTGAAGCAAAAATTACAGATAAAACGACGGCTATTCTTGCAACTCACGTCTATGGAAGACCATGTGATGTTGAAAAAATCCAAGAAATAGCACAAAAATATAATTTAAAAGTCATTTATGATGGTGCCCATGCCTTTGGTGTAAAGTTACATGGTAAATCCGTACTCTCTTTTGGAGATATTACCACGTGCAGTTTTCATGCGACAAAAGTTTTTCATACTGTTGAGGGAGGATGCATAGCCTTTCAAAATAAAGAATTGTATGAGAAAATTAAGTTACTCCGAAGTTTCGGACATGTAAATGACGATTATTTTTCCATTGGAATTAACGGGAAAAACTCGGAATTTCATGCCGTAATGGGCCTAACAAACCTACCACATTTGCCAGCTATCATTGAATCCCGAAAAAATGCGTGTATGCGGTACGATGGCTTATTACCTTGGAATAAACTCAGTAAACCAACACATGATGCGTCTGTATTGCATTATAATTATGCGTATTATCCCGTTGTTTTTCCGTCCGAAGAATTATTATTAGCTGTAATGGAGGCGTTGAAAGCAGAAGATATTTTGCCGAGAAGATATTTTTATCCCTCGCTCAACCAATTGAGTTATCTTGATTCAACGCAAAGTTGCCCTGTTTCTGAATCACTTTCTCTCCGTGTTTTATCACTTCCGCTTTATGCTCAAATGGAAATGGAGGTAGTTGAAAAAGTGGCTCATATTATTAACCAAACCCTTGTTTAATGATTGAGAATACGTTAGATATATCTATTATCATTGTAAATTACAAAACTCCTGAACTCATTATTCGCTGTGTGGAGTCTATAGAATCGTATGTTCAGGGTGTTAGCTATGAAGTTATTGTTGTCAATAATGTAGCTAAAGGCGATGATAAAGGTGCTATCTTGTCCAGATTCCCAAACGTCAAATGGTTGGAAACAGGGTATAATGCTGGTTTTGGAAGGGCTAATAATGTAGGAATGCGTGCAGCAATTGGAAAAACAATTCTGCTTCTGAATTCCGATACGTATTTGATTGATGAATCTGTACAAACGTGTTTCAAACAGTTAGTATCGGATACAAATGTAGCTGCCGCAGGTGCCTACCAATTATTCCCTGATCTAACACCTCGCCCGTTTTACCATACATTTACGTTCCAACGCTCTTTTTGGATAGTTCCTACTTCTCTCCAATTTATACTAGAAAAATTAATACCTCAAAACAAATATACTGATATTCAGCAAGTTGACTACATTGCTGCTGCATTTCTGATGGTTAAAAAAGAGGTAGTTGAATCCGTTGGAGGATTTGATGAAGAGTTTTTTCTCTATGGCGAAGATGTCGAGTGGAGCTGTCGACTAGCCCAAAAAGGAAAATTGCTGGTCTATAAGAATTGTCAAATCGTTCATGAAGAATGGGGAAGTAAACCAGAACGGTTCGAGATGGCTGACCAACGCTCCTACGTGAACCGCTTTGATCCACAGATTCAACTCTCAAATTTAGTTTGGATTCGTAAATATTATGGGGTTACCTACTTTGTTTCCTTAATGGCGCATTATTGGTTTATTGCAGTTATTTTCTATGTATTTAAAATTTGTATCAATGGTTTAAAGGGTAAGCCCTTGGGTTCTAACCTGGAGAATCAGAAACAATTTTTATCTACGGTGCTTCTTTTTACTTCGTATTTCAACCGAATTTTATGGCTTAAGCCCACTTTCTATAAAATTGAAAATTAAATGAAACGAGTACTCTTTTTTACGCCTACCGGTGGTCGAACGGGTTCAGAAATGATGTTAAAATATCTTATTTCTCAGCTTAATGATGCGATTGTTCCCGCAATTTACACAAGAGGTAAGGGTGAAATTTTTGAAAAAGAGGACTATGAAACCTACAAATTAAATAAAAAGGGGGTATTCATTGACTCTATTTATAACGGAATTTATTTTAAACTGAAAGGTGAATTACCTGAAATTAGTTTCATCAAATCTGTACAAAGAAGATTTCAGGCGGACATATGGTACTTGAATACAATAACAATGTACGCATTCGCACCTTTGGCGCGCCAATTGGGAATTCCATACATTGTACATGTCCATGAATTGATTGGAATGTATGACGATCTCCCTGCACTTGGTTTTGAGGAATTGCTCCAATATGCATCTAAAATTATTTGTTGCTCTCAAATGGTAGAGGATAGAATTCGCTCTATGGGGTACACCAATACGCTTCTAGTATATGCGAATATTGATATTTCATGCATTCAGGTCAATGAAACTCCATCTACAATTCGTGAAAAACTTCATATCCCTTCCGATGCTTTTTTATGGGTCATGTCGGGCTCGACAAATTTGAGAAAAGGATTTGATCTCGTTCCTGATTTGCTTGCACACTTGCCAAAAAACCACTATCTACTTTGGCTAGGGGCTTCACGTTCTACGGGACTTCGAACGTATGTTCTGAATCGTGTCAAGCAAGAAAATAGACATTTTATAATGACTGGAGAATTAAACGAAAATTATTATGATTATCTGAATGCAGCCGATGGTTTTGTACTGTTATCAAGGGAAGATCCGTTTCCGCTAGTTATGTTGGAGGCCGCTTACCTACAAAAGCCAATTGTTTCTTTCGCATCCGGAGGTGCAAATGAGTTTATTTTACCTGGTATGGGGCATGTAATTGATAGTTTTAATCCTATTCATCTGGCAAATGAAATGATTCGTGTTGAACAAAAAGAAATCCCTTTCTTGCCGAATGTAGCGAGAGAAAGAGCGTCATATTTTGATGTTTCTGCCCGTAAGCATGAATGGAATGGTATTTTCTTTGACGAACCAACCAAATTATGAACGATATCAACTCTTTGAAAGTAAATAAAATCTTGTTTATTAGCCACGATGGTAATCGGGCAGGTGCTCAGCTATTTCTACTACAGGTTGTTCGTTATTTTCAAGAAAAAGGACACGATTGTCATGTCCTTTTTCTTGACAATGGCGAACTAGTTGATACATTTTCTCAAAGTGCGTCGACGTATATCTGGCAATCTAATCAAAAGAGAAATAGACTATACAGGGTGGTTCGAAACCGAAAACCACTCCCGCAAGATGTTTTAAAACGGACTAATTTCGACTGGGTTTATGTCAATACTATCGCCTCAAGCTCAGTAATTTCTTGGTTAAATACATGGAATACAGCTCCGCTTGTCGCTCACATTCATGAATTGTATTATTCTATCTCTATGTATTCGACAATGGAAAATAGAAAGATGTTATTTGAGCGAGCAGATAGAATTATTGCATGTGCAAATGCAGTAAAAGAAAATTTACTTTTAACCAATAAAATACCTCAAAATAAACTCGTAACAATTCATTCATTTGTTGATAATGAAACTGTTTTGAAACGAATAGAAATGACGAATCGTAAGGAGTTTCGAGATGCATTTGAAATTCCGAATACGTCTTTTTGTGTTGTAAGTTGTGGGAATGCGGAGTGGAGAAAAGGAATTGATTTATTTTTACGGGTTGCTGCTCAGTATGTAAAAGAAAGTCCCCAGCTCCCTATTTTATTCATTTGGGTTGGAATGCCAAAGGAAGGGCTTTTGTGGGAACAAGTGACGTATGATGTGAAAAGGTTGGGTTTGGAAGATGTCTGCCTTTTTATTCCTCCAATTCCTAATGCGATTGAACTTATTGCTGCCATGGATTTATTTCTGCTTCCTTCCAGAGAAGATCCGTTTCCGCTTGTGATGTTAGAGGCTGCTCTGGCATCAAAACCAATTATTGGCTTTGAAAAGACAGGCGGGTGCACCGAATTTGTTGAAAAAGATGCTGGGATCACAGTTCCGTATGGAGATACAGAGGCGATGTACCGAGAAATTGTTCATGCGTACCACCATCCCGAGCAAGCCCAAGCTTTTGCTCAAAAAGGGCAAGACAAAGTACTCGAACGATACACTTATGAGGCATCTATGCAAAAAATTGAACAATTAATGTTAGAAATGACAAACACATGAAAGTAATATTTACCCTTTGTTCAGTCAATTATTTTGCACAAGCACATACATTAGGCGAATCCATTCAGCAGAATTGTCCGGATGTTACTTTTGTCATCGGATTGGTTGATTTTATTCATACAAAATCAATTCAGGAAGAATTCATTCCCCCTTTTGAAATCATTGAAGTTAGTAAAATAGGGATTCAAAACTTTAAAGGGATGTGTGATAGATATGATATTACTGAACTAAACACAGCCGTAAAACCCTATTACTTTAATCATCTTTTTCACAAATTTCCCAAAGCGACCTCTGTTATCTACTTGGATCCTGATATTATTGTTTTTGATGAATTAACAGAATTATACAGCCAACTTGCAACGCATGCTATTGTAGTTACGCCCCATATTTTAAGTCCCTACTACGATAATAAATGGCAAAGTGAAGCAGATTTAGTCAAATCTGGGATATATAACTTAGGATTTATTGGAGTGAGTCGTTCCAAGGAGGGCCTCCGATTTATACGTTGGTGGATGGATAAACTTGTCTTTGGCGCAAAAAATGATTTATCTAGAGGTCTTTTTACAGATCAGCATTGGATTGATTTTGTTCCAATATTTTTCGAGCAAGTATGTATAGACCGTGATCCTGGTTACAATGTGGCTTATTGGAATTTGCATGAACGTTTCTGTAGTTTTAGAGATAATCAATGGTTGATTAATGATACTTATCCAATTCATTTCTTTCACTTTAGTGGATATAATCCATTTAAACCGGAAATTGTATCGAAATACCAAAATAGAATTCAGTTTGAAGATAGACCAGATATTCGTGAGTTATTTACGTATTATGGGAATAAATTGATTGAGCACACGCAGGCGTATTGGCGAGAGTTTTCGTGTGAGTATATCAAACCAATTAAGCC
>CAYNRA010000113.1:0-6790 GCA_964399465.1 uncultured Cytophagales bacterium | reverse complement strand
ATTTGACTAATGAACACCAATTGCAGCGCATGATACATCATCAACGGAAGTAAAATAATTCCTAGCTGCGGGGAAGCCGCAAATAATATTTTCGAAAAAACCGTCCCGTGTACCAAGGATTTCTTTGACCCACAAAAAACAACCACGATGGATTCCTCCAACGTAAACCGCAGTTTTCTCGCCAAAAAAGTAAGTAATCCATACACCAAAAAGAAAAAGAGAAAGACGATAACACATAAAATACTCATTACTTGCCAAGAAACGGAAGAAAAAATCCCTAATAGAAAACTGGCGGCAAAACTTTTATAGACAATCAGTAAAATAGTGGCTTTGTCCATCAACGCTAATTTTTTGGCTTGTTTTCTTGCCCAAATTCCGCCCCAAGGGTTTAAAAATAAGCCCAAAATAACGGGCAAAAGTACCTCAAAAAATAAATTCATATAAATGGTCGTCATTTCTGACTTCATTCCTACCGTACTTGCAAACGGCGACATCCAAGCTGGCGTAACCAACATCCCGATAAATCCAGAAATACTTGCATTAAAAATTGCTGCGGGTACATTTCCTCTAGCCATGGAAACCATCACGACCGAAGACGAGACAGTTGAGGGCAATACCGCCAAAAAGAAGAATCCTAACCAAATAACTCCTTGGTTTGCTGCATAAAAAAAGGGTTGGACTCCCAATGCAAGCAACGGAAAAAGCAAAAAAGTGGCCAGTTGAACGACCAAATGCACGCGCCAATTCGAAATTCCAGCCCAAACTTCCTGTTTGTTCAATTTCAATCCATAAAAAAAGAAAATAAAAAAAATCCCCACTTTCGCGATGCCATCGAGGTAAGCAATCGTCGCCTCTCCTGCCCCATCCGGAAAAAAATAAGCAAGAAGTACGACCACAAATAACAGCTGAATAAAGGAATCTATCTTTTTACTAAACATCGTTTTTTCTATATGTATAAACTTTCCAAAAGTAAGGCATGACGGACAATTAGACAAATACCTTCGATTTTAAAACCAATCTTGATTTTTTAGAGTATATGCATAGAAAACAAAATAGAAATCAATGAAATATACACTCATCGCCTTTGTTTTGCTCCTGTTCGGTTGCAACAGCCAGGCACAAAAGAAAAATACAACGACCGCCAAAGCGACGCCCGATTGTGGGATTGTCAAACTCACCAAATCAGAAGCTGAATGGAAAAAACAGCTAACTTCTGAGCAGTTTTACGTCACCCGAAAGGCAGGAACGGAGCGCGCCTTCACAGGAATTTATTGGGACAATCACGAAAAAGGCGAATACCGGTGCATTGGCTGTGGTTTATCTTTGTTTACATCCAAAACAAAGTTTGAGTCGGGAACCGGCTGGCCTAGTTTTTACCAACCCATCAACGACTGTCATGTTGTGGTTGAAAAAGATTATTCATTGGGAATGGTGCGTGAAGAAGTCAAATGTGCGCGTTGCGATGCACACCTCGGGCATGTCTTTGAAGACGGTCCCAAACCGACAGGCTTGCGCTATTGCTTGAACTCTGCGAGCTTGCAATTCGTCAAAAATTAATTTTGTACGAATCCAAACGGATTCCACCCGTATTTTGCCCCGATGGGGCGTGATGCAATGAATATTCTCTACCCGTGTTTCGCCCCAGTGAGGCAATTTTATGCGTAGAAATTTCGTGCGATGAACCTCAAAATTGTTTCTACCTTTTCAATTCAGAAAATAGCTGCTTAGATTTGCAAAAACGAACAACATTTCATGGAAAAAAACATCGAATTTTTATACAAATACTTGAATAATGCCTCTCCGACGGGCTTTGAAGCGTCTGGACAAAAAATTTGGTTGGATTATCTCGCCCCTTATTTGGACGAGGTCATCACAGATGTATATGGAACTGCCGTAGGTGTAATAAATCCGGGGCAACCCTACAAAGTCGTTATTGAGGCACATTCGGATGAAATTTCGTGGTTTGTTCATTACATCAGCGAGAGCGGCTATATTTATGTTTGCCGTAATGGTGGTTCTGACCACCAAATTGCGCCGTCGATGCGCGTCAACCTGCATACTCGTAAAAACGGCGTCGTCAAAGGGATTTTTGGTTGGCCTGCCATTCATGTCCGCGAAGCTGGGAAAGAAGAAACACCGTCGCTGAAAAATATTTTTATCGACGTGGGCGCTTCCTCAAAGGCAGAAGTAGAAGAAATGGGTATTCATGTCGGAACGGTCGTTACGTTTGAAGCGGATTTGATGGAGCTCAACAACAAATTTTATGTAGGACGTGCGCTTGACAACCGAATGGGCGGGTACATCATTGCGGAAGTTGCCCGAAAAATCAAAGAAAATAACATACAACTACCTTATACACTGTATATTGTAAATTCGGTACAAGAAGAAATCGGGTTGCGTGGAGCGGAGATGATTTCTAGAAGATTGAAGCCAGATGTAGCCGTTTGTTGCGATGTGACGCACGATACGCAGTCGCCGATGTACAACAAAATCAAGGATGGCGATATTTCGTGTGGAAAAGGGCCTGTCTTGACTTTCGGGCCGGCTGTGCAGAATAATTTATTGAACTTTTTACGGGATGTAGCCGAAGAAGCAAAAATTGGCGTGCAGCTTTCGGCGGTGAGTCGTTCTACGGGCACAGACACCGATGCGTTTGCGTATTCTGGGGAAGGCGTTGCCTCAGCGTTGATTTCTCTGCCTCAAAAGTACATGCACACAACAGTTGAAACCTGCCACAAAGACGATATTCAGGCGTGTATAGACTTATATTATGCGTTTTTAGTAAAACTCGAAGCAGGACAAAGTTTCAGTTATTTTCAATAAATTAAAGAAAGATTGAACTTTTTACGGAGATAGTCGTGTTACATTTTTTACACGATTGGGGATGACCGGTTTTGACGGCGTGAAGCAGTCGCGAGTATAAGCATGTATGGAGTTGGTGGAAGGTCTCCATTTAAAAAATCTACCGAACAATAACTGGCAATACTTCGTATGCCATGGCAGCCTAAATTCGGAGTAAATTAAGCTACCGCCACATCCCTCCACTGCTAACCTCTGTCGCGGTGGGTTCAGGGGTGTCGAAACACAGAGGCGCTACGCAACGGGCTTCTTACTGCGTGGTAGTATTTGAGAAGATACGGAATAAACAAGGTACGTTGGACGGCTTTTTATTCCCGACAAATAAGACCAACTAAACATGTAGAAGGCTCGACGGAGGCCATGTTCGGACCAGGGTTCGACTCCCTGCATCTCCACTCTAGGACTAGCTGATTATCAACAAATTAGCTAGTCCTTTTTTCGTAAAAACACCAAAAATCGCATTTGTGACAAAATTTTGACTAAATCGTGACAAATCGATGAAAAATTCTGTGACAAAAAAATCCCTGACCCTCACTTAAGATTATGGCGGACGTCCCAAATTTTGACAAGGCAACCCCAGTTATTTTTGAGAAAAAAGTCGAACATTCATCTTTTTATTTTTCCATTCCAAATGCAGAAATATACTACGATATAGTTGAAGAGCAAATGTGTTATGTATATGAACCTGATTTAAAAAATATAGAAAGAACAAGCACGGAGCTTTTATATTTTGTAGAACATTTAAAAGCAAATGATTTTGTGGGAGATGTGGGACAAATCCAAAAACTCATAAAATATCTATCAAATTAAATCAATCCCAATTAAAGCAAAACCCTCCTGGAGTTAATCTGGGAGGGTTTTTTATGTGTAAATGGAAATACCCCCCCTATCCCTTCTCTTTTTTCCCAGAAATCACTAAATTGATGCCTCCATTTTACCTATTGAACAATGAACCAAACCGACTTCCTCCCCATCCTTCAAATTCTCGAAAACAGATTTCATGCCCATCCCCACAGGCATCCAGAATTTACCTGGCAGCAGGTGGAAACCGCCATTTTGGATTCGCCAGATAAATGGAGAACCCTGCAACGCATGGAAGAAACCGGCGGCGAACCAGATGTGGTTGGTTATCAAGCAGATACACGAAAATACATTATCTGTGATTGTGCGCCCGAAAGCCCCAAAGGAAGACGAAGTGCGTGCTACGATCAAGCCGCCAGAGAAGCAAGAAAAGAAAATAAACCCGCTACCAGCTGCCTCGAACTAGCCGAAGAAATAGGTATTCAGTTATTATCCGAAGACGAATACAAACGTTTCCAAATCCAAGAAAATTGGGACAAAAAAACATCGAGTTGGTTATTGACACCACCCGATATCCGACAAAAAGGCGGTGCTGTTTTCGGAGATTGGCGTTACGGACACATCTTCGTTTACCACAACGGCGCCGACTCTTACTACGCTTCCCGTGGTTTTCGTGGATATGTTTTGGTCTGATATTAATCCATAAATTCCCACGCACTGTGGTACGTACCCTGGTTTTCAAAAAATTGGATAAGTGCTTGATAGAATGGATGATGACCAAACGTTGCACTGTCTCCAACAAGAATCAATTTCTTTTTGGCACGTGTCATGGCGACATTCATTCGTCGCAAATCGTGTAAAAAACCAATCGAATTTTCTGTATTACTTCGCACCAAACTAATCAGAATCACATCTCTTTCTTGTCCCTGAAAGCTATCCACGGTATTTATCCGTACATTCGCACAATTTGATAATTTACCTCCCTCATTATCAAGCAATTGTGTAAATATATTTACTTGTTCTTTGTACGGACTAATGACCCCCACCGTTGGTTTATTCTTTGATTTTGCTTCTTGTTCGTTCAAATAATTCTGTAAAAAACGCCAAGCAAAAGCCGCTTCTTCCGGATTTGCCGCACTCGTTCCTACTTGTTTTTCCTCGAATCCTGTTCCCGCTGTATCGATAAAAACAGCTGGCGTATCAGACGAGAATAGCTTTTTTTCTTTCACACTTGGATGCGCTTGTAGTCTGTTTTCATAGAAATACAAGGACGGAAACGACATGATATTTTCGTGCATTCGGTATTGAATATCAAGCATTACAACACTTTCCGCCTGACTTTCAACCAATTTTTCCAACATGGTTTTTGCCAAAGCCACTTCGTCTGATTTGATAGTCGGAGGCAATTGGCGGTGATCGCCCGCCAAAATAACTTTTTCGGCGCGTAAACAAGGAACCCACATAGCCGGCTCAAGTGCTTGTCCGGCTTCATCAATCACAACGGTAGAAAACTGCATTTTACGGACAGAAAACTGATTGATTCCTATCAAAGTTCCTGTTATTACTTGTACTTTGGTTCGGATGTCATCCAAGATATAGGCTTCTATTTTTTCAATTTCCTTGGTTATTTTCTTGGCTTCATCGAACAACAATCTTCTTTGTTCGCGCTCCGCAAATCCAAAATTTCGTTTGTATTTATGTGCTAAATTTTTGTATTCACGGGCTTGTTTACGTAGATTTTTAATTTCCTTCGCCATCGGATGATTGGCAACGAGCGAATCCATGGTCACACTTTGGACTTCTGCCGAGACCCGCTCTGGATGTCCGACTCGCATGACTTTTACCCCAGCTTTCACGAGTTTTTCTGTCAATAAATCAACTGCCGTATTGCTTGCTGCACACGCCAACAAAGGTTTTTCTTGCTTTTTTACTAAGGCTTGAATAGCAGCCACCAAAGTCGTTGTTTTTCCTGTCCCCGGCGGGCCATGTAAAATAGCTAATTCATTGGCTGAAAGCATTTTATTGATTGCTTTCACCTGTGAATCATTCAAGTTGTTGTTGCTATAATCAGCTATATTTTTATCAAAACTTGCCTTTTTTGAACCCGTTAAAATCGGGATTAATGGCGACGACGACTTCCAGGCTTCTTGCATTGCTTCTTGCATCGTATCGTACGTGTAGGCATCAAACAGAACGTCCAGCCCTAACTTTCCGTCTCGCGACCAATCGGGCAATTCATCCACCCGAAAATGCACCCGAATCTGATTTCCACCCACAAATGTAACCACACCTTGGATTCTATCTTCTGTTGGATTGTGTTGACTAAAAAAAGCGACAGGAACACCCGTTTTGAAAGAATGACTCAGCTCGTGATGTGTCGTTCGTTCAAAAAGAACCTGCAAATAATCGCCCAAAGCGGCTTCCGTTTGCCGAATCGCAAGCGGATACCAAGTTAGTCCTTTTTCACGTCGTTGCGCAACAGACGTTTCTTTGGTTTGTGCCAGGAACTGCGCTTCGTCCACATTTTTTTCTTTGGCTAGGGCGGCGGATAAATCGGAAAAATAAGGGTGCATATAAAAAAGAACGTCCGAACCGGTAGATTCGGACGTAGAAATAAAGTACAAAATAAATTTAATTCAATAAAGACGCAAGGCGGATGCTGACCGCCTCTTTGTGCGCCATGAGTGATTCAGCTTCTGCCATTTTTTCAACGACGGGACCTACGACGCGCAAGCCTCCTTCCGAAATATGTTGAACCGTGATTTTCTTCACGAAACTATCGAGCGAAACCCCGCTGTACGCACGTGCAAAACCATTGGTTGGTAGTGTATGATTTGTCCCTGAAGCGTAATCTCCACACGATTCAGGCGTATAATTTCCTAAGAAAATAGAACCCGCATTTACGATGCGTTCACTTACATTTTCTGGATTTTGCGTGGATATAATCAAGTGTTCAGCAGCATATTCGTTCAGTAAATCAATAGCTTCTGATAGGTTTTCAACAAAAATAGCTTTTGAATTTTGGAGAGCTGCCCGCGCGATTTCTTGGCGAGGCAAAAGCGCAACTTGGCGTTCGACTTCCTCCAAAATAGGCTGAATGATGGCTAAATGGGTACTTACCAAAACCACC
>CAYNRA010000112.1:0-6805 GCA_964399465.1 uncultured Cytophagales bacterium | reverse complement strand
ATGGCAGAAGCCCTAGAGAGTATCTATCCTGGTATTAAATTTTGGGTAGGACCTCCTCTAGAAAACGGTTTCTATTATGATGTTGATACCAATGGACAACCTATTTCCGCCGATGATTTCTCCAAAATTGAGCAAAAAATGCTTGAGCTGGCGAGACAAAAAAATACGTACGAACGTATCCCTATGCCCAAAGCAGAGGCAATATCGTATTTCCAAGAAAAAGGAGATGAATATAAATTAGATCTACTTGAGAACTTAGAAGACGGTCAAATTACTTTCTACAAACAAGGTAATTTTACAGATCTTTGCCGTGGACCACATATCCCAAATACAGGATTTATCAAAGCTGTCAAGATAATGAATGTAGCCGGAGCTTATTTCAAAGGTGATCAAAATAATAAAATGTTGACACGTATTTACGGTATCACTTTCCCTAAACAAAAGGAACTTGATGAGTATCTACAAATGTTGGAGGAAGCAAAAAGACGTGATCATAGACGACTCGGACAAGAACTAGAAATCTTTGCTTTCTCGGAAAAAGTAGGAAAAGGTCTTCCACTATGGTTACCAAAAGGGGCAATGCTGCGTGAAAGACTGGAAAATTTCCTCAAAAAAGCACAGCTCAAAGCGGGATATCAACAAGTTGTAACACCACACATTGGGTCAAAGCAACTCTACATTACGTCCGGACACTGGGAAAAGTACGGCAAAGATTCCTTTCAACCGATTCATACACCTGAGGAAGACGAGGAGTTCTTATTAAAACCAATGAACTGTCCACACCACTGTGAAATTTATAAGACAAAACCCCGCTCCTACAAAGATTTACCTTTGCGTCTAGCAGAGTTCGGAACGGTTTATCGCTACGAACAAAGTGGTGAATTGCATGGATTAACACGTGTTCGTGGTTTTACACAAGATGATGCACATATTTTCTGCCGTCAAGACCAAGTGGAAGAAGAGTTCAAAAAAGTAATTGACCTTGTTCTCTATGTCTTTCAATCACTCGGTTTCAATGATTATCTCGCGCAGGTTTCATTGCGAAGCTTAGAAGATAAATCCAAATATATTGGAGAAGACGCTGCATGGGAATTGGCAGAAAATGCAATCCAAAATGCGGCACGTGAAAAAGGACTACCAACTGTTGTTGAATATGGGGAAGCTGCATTCTACGGCCCTAAACTTGATTTCATGGTAAAAGACGCACTCGGACGTAAATGGCAATTAGGAACTATTCAGGTTGACTATCAGTTACCTAATAGATTCGAACTTGAATATGTAGGGTCTGATAATCAAAAACACCGTCCTGTTATGATCCATAGAGCGCCGTTTGGTTCTATGGAACGGTTTATCGCAATTCTCATTGAAAACACAGCGGGGAACTTCCCACTTTGGCTCTCTCCAGACCAAATTGCTATCTTACCTATTTCAGAAAAATACGAAGAGTATGCGAATGAAGTTTTCCTCGAATTACAAGAACATGATATACGTGGATATGTAGACCATCGAGACGAAAAAATTGGTAGAAAAATCCGTGATGCGGAGGTGAATAAAGTACCACTCATGCTTATTGTAGGTGAAAAAGAGCAAGAGGAAAAGGCCGTTTCCGTGAGAAGAAAAGGAGAAGGTGACTTGGGTACTATGCCAATAGAAGAGTTTATTACGTATGCTAAAAAGGAAATTTTCAAAAATATTCCAGCGTACAAATAATCGGCTTCAAATTATTTAGTAATATTGTTTAATTTTATACGTGAACCACTAGCAATAAGCTAGCAAGACTCAAAAAGTCTACTTTTTATTTTATTTAAAAACTGAATGGCAAAAAATTTTAGAGGAAATTTCAACAGAATGCCTCGTAAGCAAGAGGATGAACACAAAATAAACCACAAAATCCGTGTACCTGAGGTTCGGATTGTCGGTGAAAACATAGAACCTGGTATCTTGCCTACTGCGAAGGCCCTCGAGATCGCACGTGAACAAGGCTTAGACCTTGTTGAGATTGTTCCCAACGCTGTACCTCCTGTTTGTCGTATCGTTGACTACTCTAAGTTCAAATACGAGCAAAAGAAAAAACAAAAAGAACTAAAGGTAAAACAGCACAAGACAGTCATCAAAGAAATTCGTTTTGGTCCTCAAACGGACGACCATGATTATAATTTCAAGCTGAAACATGCACAAAACTTCTTGAAAGAAAATTCAAAAGTAAAAGCATATGTGCAGTTCATCGGCCGACAAATTGTTTTCAAAAACCAAGGTTTCGAACTTTTAGAGAAATTTATTGGTGAGCTAGAAGAGTTAGGAAAACCTGAAGCACCACCGAAATTGGAAGGCAAAAGATTATCCGTCATCTTAGCACCGAAAGTCAAAAAATAAGCAACAAAAAAGCACATGATTTTAAAGTCATGTGCTTTTTTGTTAAATATTTTCACCAATTAACTGAGTGATTTTAAAATCAATTCATTAACTACTTTGGGATCTGCAGAGCCCTTAGACTTTTTCATTACCTCTCCTACAAATAGTCCTAATAATCCTTTCTTCCCTTTTTTATACTCAGCTACTTTAGCTGCATTTGCCGCCAAGATTTCATCAATCCAACTTTGAAGCAATTGATTATCAGACTGTTGCAACAAATTATACTTTTCAGCCAAGGCAATAGCCGATTCTGCAGGAAACTCTATGAGTAAAGGAAAGAGTTTCTGAGATGCCGCCGAATTACTTACTTTTTGGGTTTCCACCAGCTCAATTAGTTCAGCCAGCCGCGACGGAGCAAGTTCAAATTGAGCGAATGTTTGTCCGTGTTCATTCAGCCAACCTTTTACCGTGGAGGTAAGCCAATTGGAGGCTGCTTTAAAGTTAGACGTATGTTCTAACAACTGCAAAAAGTAATCAGCAATTGGCTTTTCTTCTGTCAAGATAAGTGCGTGATCTTCCAAAAGTTGGAATTCATCCTTAAATTTAGTGTAAAGTTGACTGGGTAAAGCAGGCATTTTAGACTGAATAGCTACCAAATCTTCCTGTGTAATATGTATCGGTGCCAAGTCAGGCTCAGGAAAATATCGATAATCGTTCATTGTTTCTTTTACACGCATGCCATGCGTTTTGCCAGAGTCAGCATCAAAAGAGCGCGTTTCTTGTAAAATTTCACCACCTTCATCCAAAATTTCTGCCTGTCTTTTCGCTTCATACTCAACCGCTCTTTGCAAATTTCGGATAGAATTCATGTTCTTAATTTCAACTTTTGTACCGAAAGCAGAAGTACCTTTTGGTCGAAGCGAGATATTCAAATCAGCACGCATTGACCCCTCTTCCATATTGCCATCACAAATTTCTAGAAATCGGACTAATTTACGTACTTCCGTTAGAAATGCACCCGCTTCCTCCGCACTGTGCAGACACGGATCCGTCACCATTTCGATTAGGGGAGTTCCTGCACGGTTATAATCTAAATAGGTAAAAGAATCCGATAAATCATGAATTGATTTTCCTGCATCCTCTTCCAAATGTATATGGTGAATTTTAACACTTTTTTCAATTAGATTCCTTCCCTCTTTCCACCGAACGGGAATTTCGCCGCCTATACAGATAGGATACTTATCTTGAGATGTTTGATACCCTTTAGGGAGATCAGGATAAAAGTAATTTTTACGATCAAAATAAGTATAATGTGAAATTGTGCTTTGGCATGCCAAACCCATTTTTATAGCAAATTGCACTGCCTCTTTATTAAGTTTTGGTAAAACACCAGGATGAGCCAATGTAATCACCCCAATATTTGTATTGGGGTCACTTCCAAACTTGTTTGTGTCGGAGGCAAAAATTTTACTTTTAGTAGACAATTGACAGTGGACTTCAAGACCAATAACGATTTCGTAATTCATGTGGAATAAAAGAGATATTTTAACAAAAATAGAAAGAATAAATCTTTCCGTCGTTAACACGAATAGCTATACATAAAAAAAGTAGGAAGATATGACAATCCTCCTACTTTCTCTTTTAGTGAAAATGACTTTAAACACGGACAATTTCAGCACCAATAGCATTTAGTCTTGTGTCAATAAACTGATATCCCCTATCAATTTGCTCAATATTATCGATCGTACTTGTTCCGTCAGCTGATAATGCAGCAATCAAGAGAGCTACACCAGCTCGGATATCTGGAGATGACATTCGGATACCGCGCAAGTTATTTTCACGATTTAATCCAATAACAGTTGCTCTATGTGGGTCACAAAGAATGATTTGAGCACCCATATCAATGAGTTTATCAACGAAGAACAAACGGCTTTCAAACATTTTTTGGTGAATCAAGACAGTTCCTTTCGCTTGAATGGCAGTAACCAAAATAATCGAAATCAGGTCAGGCGTAAAACCAGGCCATGGAGCATCGTAAATTGTTAGAATAGAACCATCAATGAGTGTACTAATTTGATATTTTTCTTGGGCAGGAATGTGAATATCATCACCTCTAAACTCCAACTGAATACCTAATTTCCGGAATGTATCTGGAATAATACCAAGTTCTTGAATTTGACAATTCTTGATAGTAATCTCGGACTGTGTCATCGCCGCTAGCCCTATAAAACTACCAATTTCAATCATATCAGGTAGCATTGTATGCTCACAACCTCCTAATTGCTGAACACCTTGAATTGTCAATAAATTAGAACCAATACCTTCAATTTGAGCACCCATTCTTACCAACATTTTGCAAAGTTGCTGAAGGTAAGGTTCACAAGCTGCATTGTAAATAGTGGTAGTTCCTGGAGTTAAAACAGCAGCCATCAACACATTAGCTGTACCCGTTACAGAAATTTCATCCATCCAAACATACGCACCTTTCATTTCGTCACCACTCACAGTGTAAAAAGCATCATTTGCGTCGTATGAAAACGTTGCACCTAGTTTTTGGAAGCCTATGAAATGGGTATCCAATGGGCGTCGTCCGATTTTATCTCCACCTGGTCTTGGTGCTTTTCCTTTTTTAAAACGGCCTAGCATAGGCCCTAATAACATAATGGAGCCTCGAAGTGCAGATGCCTTTTCTTTGTAGTCATCCGTTTCGAAATAATCAAAATTTACGTTATCTGCTTCAAATTTATAAGAACCTTCACCCACTTTTGTGCGTCTAACACCCATGTCCTCCAAAAGTTCCATGAGTTTATTTACATCACGGATAGCAGGAATATTATGAATTGTTATGGGTTCTTTACTAAGCAGAACCGCACAAAGGATTTGAAGCGCCTCGTTTTTTGCTCCTTGTGGGGTAATTTCGCCGGATAATTTGCGACCTCCCGTAATTTTAAAAGATGACATAGGGTAAAAGTAAGTAAAATTTGATTTCGTTTTTTTGCAAAAGTATTATCTGCGCTTTTTATCTCTATACTTAAAGTTTTTCTGCTGATTTCTACCGTAAGTGTTACCTGAGTTATGGTGGTGATTCGGCCTAAATTCATTTCGAGGGCCGAAAGACTGTTTCGGTTGTTTACCTCCGCCACTTCCATCTCTTGGATTAGCAGCCTCTATGATTCCGTTCGCACGGAGTTCATTGATTTCATTTTGTAGCTGATAGCCCGATAGTTCAAGGATTTGTTGAAGACATGAATCCGTTTCAATAGAATCTTTATTCCATGTAAGGAAAAACGACTTCATCAATTTAACGATATACGAAATAAATGCCTTCCTTTCTTCTACATTTTCAGTCAACATGGCTTTTAGCACCAAAAGCTCAACATTTCTCCCGTAATAGCGATGTTTTAATTGCTGCTGCGTATAGGGTATCTGTTTGGGTTTTTTTCCAAGTATTTCTTTTGGTGGTGCAGGAAATGGGCTATCAACATCTAAATCAAAATTAGCCATGATGTATAAGTCATCCCAAAGTTTTTTATTGTAATCTAGACCATCACGCATATTCGGATGGATTTGCCTCATTAATTCAATAAGAATATGTGCATGTTTAGTTCTTTTTTCTTTATCAGGAATTGTAACTATATAATCAACTAACTTTTGTACGTTGCTTCCGTATTCTTTCATTTGAATTCAAAAAAATTATAAAACAAAAGTAACAAAAATTCAGGTGAAGCTAAAAAATTAGCTAACTTTAAGGTCACAATTGTAGAAATACTTTGTGCTTCCTATATGTTTAACACTTGAAATTGGACGTAACAACTCCAACTTGAGCTTATTTTATAGTAACTATGAGATTTCTCAAAACTATCACTCCCAAAACACACACATGGAAAGCAGCTATTTTGCTTTCTATTTTACTTTTAACACAAACATCAACGCCAACAACTTCTCAGGAGGCGTTGCCTGCCTATTCATTTCCCAAAAGGGAACTTCGCGGAGCTTGGATTGCTACGGTTCATAATATTGATTGGCCATCTCGTAAATTTCTATCTCCTGAACAGCAGAGAAGCGAATTTGAAGAGATTGTGCAATCTCACAAAAAAACTGGGATTAACGCGCTTTTTGTCCAAGTTAGAACAGCAGCAGATGCCTTTTATGCAATCGGAAATGAGCCTTGGTCTGAGTGGCTAACAGGTGAACAAGGAAAGCCTCCTTACCCTATTTATGACCCTCTTCCTTTCATGATCCAAACAGCTCATGACAAAGAAATGGAGTTTCATGCCTGGTTAAACCTAAATCGTGGAACAAATAAATCATCCAAATCTTTGCACCCTAATCACCCTTACTATAAACATCCCGAATGGTTTTATATTTACGATGGGCACGCGATATTTAATTTTGGACTTCCCGAGGTGCAGCGATACATCATACAAGTTGTTCAGAATATTTCCTCTAACAT
>CAYNRA010000111.1:0-6847 GCA_964399465.1 uncultured Cytophagales bacterium | reverse complement strand
ATGTGGGGTTTCTCCGATTCCAAATACCGAGTAGGGGGTGTTTCCTTGTCCTTGACTAAATCCTTTTTGTTGTGTGAGGAGTAAAAAAAGTAAACTAACGAATGCGGTTGTTTTTTTCGACATTGTATTCTAATATTCTGTTTAGCCCAATCAATGTTAGGTTAGGCTCTGTAAATTTCGGTGTTTTTATCCGACTTTCAAAAAAAAGAGCATCTCCGCCTGAAATTATCACTTGATAGGGCTTGTTTTCAAGATATTTCTCAATCATGCCATTGATTTCATGCAACATGCCGTTCACAACACCACTTTGAATACATTCTTCTGTGCTTTGTCCGATAAGTTCAGGAAAATAACTCGCTTCTAAGAACGGTAATTTTTGCGTAAACGTGTGCAATGCACGAAATCGCATCGCAAGCCCAGGTGAAATGGTCCCACCCAAAAATCCTTCCGTTGGGTCAATGATATCTATTTTCAGTGCTGTCCCTAAATCAAGAAGAAGGACTGGTTTTTTGGGAAAAAGTGTATTTGCGCCTACTGCAGCTGCTATTCGGTCAAATCCAAGTGTATGAGGGGTTTTGTATTGGTTTTGTATTGGTAATTCTGTGTGATGGTTTAAAACAAGGCATTCGGGTATTCTTTCTAAAATTTTTGTGATTTGTTCGTCTGTTTGGGAGACATTCGACAAAATAGTGGGAATGTTTTTATTTTCTTCTAAAATTTGATCGAGTAAATGAGGTAAGGAATCATACGAATGAACGGATAGCATTTCTCCATCCTTAAAAAAAGCCATTTTCAAGCGAGTATTCCCAAAATCCAATACACAAGTTTGCATATTAAAAAAAGCCTATCCTTTTCTGAATAGGCTTTGAAATAAGGTGTTCAATTAATTTTCAAATTCTTTGTCTTTTAATCCTTTGTTGATTTTAATGGATTGAAGTTCTGATGTGATGGCACCCATGCCGGTTGTCTGTTGTCTTTTTGCCGCAAATAGAATTTCTGAACCTTTGAATTTTTTGTAATCTGTAAAAATGGATTTACTCTCAAAAGTTCCTCTCGGTGTCTTGTTTTCAGCAACGGTCATGTATTTTAGCCCTGTTTGAAGATCATAAAAATTAGTCCATTGCGTTGTTCCCAAACCAAGAACTACTTTTTGATAGCTTTTTCCGTCCATATCTATTTGTTCGGATGCTATGACTTTTACACCTGCTTCCTCAAAATAGAGCTCAGCAAAGGGGTGATTTTTGAGTATTTCTGCCTTGGCTAAATCGCCTTCAATGGGTTTTTGTGCTCCCCCCCAAGGACTAGATGAAACTAATTGTGTACCATTATATGTAGATGACATCATTTGTTGTCCTCCTGCATACACAGATAGTGCATATTTGAGTGGCATTTTAAACTTCATTTCTGTCTCCGATACGCCCCTTGGTGTTTCTGTTGTCATAGAAAGTGTCATGTCTGTAATCGACTGAATCGTAGCCTTTCCACCAATGGCATCTACATGTTTTTGAAAAATTGATTGGGCATCCGTTTGGGCATAACTTTTAAAAATGCTGAGCAAACAAGCAAGTAAAACGTATTTGTATGTATTCATTTGTAATTGATTTGTATAGTTAGAAAAACAAATTTGAGAACGGATATGTTAGAATGCAATCAATCATTTACATTTTTTGTCATTCTACCCCATTTTTATGCAAGAAAAAGTAGCTATTTTTTGGTTTCGTAGAGATTTAAGATTAGAAGACAATGCTGGTCTATTCCGCGCCCTTACGTCTGGTTTACCCGTTGTTCCCATTTTTATTTTTGATTCCGAGATTTTAGATAAATTAGAAGATAAACAAGATGCGCGCGTGCAGTTTATTCATCAACAAATCGAGGAGTTACATGAAAAACTTATCCAAATGGGTTCTTCTTTGCATGTTTTTAACGGAAATCCTTCCGTAGTTTGGAATTCTATCTTTGAAAACTGGTCGGTTGCAGAAATTTATACCAACCGCGATTACGAAGGATATGCCTTGCAACGGGATGAAAAAATCAAGGAAATCGCCAATCAAAGAGGAATTGCTTTCTACACGGAAAAAGACCAAGTTATCTTCGAAAAAAATGAGATTTTGTCCGGAACAAATTCGCCTTATACTGTTTTTACGCCATTCAGTAAAAAGTGGAAGGCCACATTGACACAAACGCCTTTTTCTTTTTACGAGACGGAAAAGCATTTTTCTCAGTTCTATAAGTCAATGCCAAAGGCAGTGCCTAGCTTGGCACAAATCGGGTTTCAACCCTCTTCTCTAACTCTTCCTTCGAAGGAAATTCCCCTCGCAATTATTGAAAAATACGATGAAACGCGTGATATACCAAGTATTGCTGGAACGACTCGTTTGAGTGTGCATCTTCGGTTCGGGACAATTAGTATTCGTAAATTGGTTTCTATAGCTTTGAAAACCAATGAAAAATGGTTAAATGAACTCATTTGGCGAGATTTTTACATGTATATCGCGTATCATTTTCCGCACATCCATGATGGAAAAGCCTTCAGAAAGGAATACGATGCGATTGAATGGCGAAATGACGAGAAAGAATTCGAAAAATGGTGCAAAGGAAAAACAGGTTTCCCGATTGTAGATGCGGGTATGCGGGAATTGAATGCTACTGGTTTTATGCATAACCGAGTTCGAATGATTACAGCAAGTTTTCTAGTCAAAGATTTACTCATTGATTGGCGTTGGGGTGAACATTATTTTGCCCAAAAATTACTCGATTTCGAATTTGCCTCGAACAATGGCGGTTGGCAGTGGGCTGCAGGGAGTGGGTGTGATGCCGCACCGTATTTCCGGGTTTTTAATCCAACGTCACAAGCCCAAAAATTTGATCCAGCGTATAAATACATCAAAAAGTGGATTCCTGAGTGGGGGACTCCATACTACCCGAACCCAATGGTTGATCACGCCAAAGCACGTGACCGCGTGCTGGCAGTTTATCAAGCAGCTTTGAAAAAAGAGAAATAAATAATTTCCTTTTCTCTATTTGATTTATCTGGTTCCTAAATGATCAATTAGCTATGGAACTAGATAAATCGAACTAGTTTAGAAGTATATCTTCAAAATGTTAGCCTTGTAGAAAAAATCAGAACTTATACATTTGTAATTTATTGATTGTATTATGCCTTACAATTAGAAAATTTGTCAATACGCGTAATTTTACATTCTTTTATATCTTCGAAACATAACGTACTCAAATAGTCAAAAATGAAAAAATTCCTAGAAGAGGTTGTTGATTCTTTCTTAAAAGAAAAACAAATCGCAGCGTTAGAAAATAGCTGTTTTGTATTGCCATCAAGACGTGCTTGCTATTATTTCAAACGAACCTTAGCCCAAAAACTACAAACTCCCGTTGTTAGTCCGATGGTCATTTCAATGGATGACTTTATTGTTCAATCTTCTGGGTTGACGAACATAGACTCCATGGAGTTACTTTTTGAAGTCTATGGTCTTTTTCAAAAAATAGATACTAATGTATCTCTCAATCGATTTTTGGGGTGGGGAAGTGCGTTAATCAAGGATTTTGATACAATAGATCAAGCATTGCTAGAAAGCCCAAGACAACTTTTTGCGTATATGTCTGAAGCAAAGGCTTTGGAACGATGGAAAGTTACTGTACCCAATGAATCTCCTTCAACAGAATTACAAAAAAACTATTTTTCACTTTTTGAGAATATTTATACCGTTTATCAACAACTGCACGAAAAGCTAAAAAGTGAAAACAAAGCGTATCGTGGGATGGCTTATCGGTACGTTGCGGAACATGTGCCAGATCTTCTTTTGGAGCCGAATCCGGCGCTATCTTATTTTTTTGTTGGCTTAAATGCGTTGAGTAAAGCGGAAGAGAAAATTATTACTTCGCTTGTGAATGCGAAACGTGCCACAACTTTCTGGGATACAGATACTTTTTATATGCGTTCTACACACAAAGCGGGTCAGGTCCTTCGTACATATAAAAAGGACAATCGCTTTGGTACTTGGAACTGGGAATTTGATTATCTGAAAAATACAGCTAAAACAATTACGATTTACCCTGTGTCGAATGCATCGGTTCAAGCAAAACTGATTGCCGAATTGACGAAAAAAGGAGAGAAAGACATGGCTTGGGTTTTGTCAGATGATCAAATTCTTCCAACTCTTCTCCCTTCTCTTCCTGACTCCGTAGATTCTTATAATATTACTATGGGGGTTTCATTGAAACAATCCATCGTTTATTCTTGGCTGGAGGTTTTGTTTCAGCTGCATTTTCACAAAACGAAAGTGGTACTTAACACGGGAGAGACACGCATGATACCTGCTTTTCATGTACGAGATATTCGGAAATGTTTGGAACATCCTTTATATGTTAGATATATCCAAAGAAAACAAAAAGAGTCACCAGATTCAACGGTTTACAAGGATGTCAACGAATATATTTCAAATCGTTCCACTACAGTAGATGAGAAAAATTTTTTACACTTTTTTGAGGAAGATGCGCTTGGCAAATTGGTGTTTGGTCGGTGGGGCACACAAGTGGGTACTTCATTGATTGCCATATTAGATGTATTTCGAGAAACATTTAAAGAGATGCAAGATGCTGTTGAAACGGAGTTCTTATACCAGTATATGCTTTTAATTCAGCGACTTGAAGGTCTGGTTCAACGGTACGATATAAAAGAAATGAGTACGTATAAATATGTGCTGTTTGAGTTAATCAAGCAAGCAAAAGTGCCATTTTCGGGTGAACCAATTGCTGATTTACAAGTGATGAGTATGTTGGAAACACGTTGTCTGGACTTTAAACATATTTGTTTGTTGTCAGTGAATGAAGGAACAATACCGAGTAGTAAATCAAGCCAATCTTTGATTCCGTTTGATGCAGCCCAAGAATTTGGTTTGCCTGTATATATGGATCAAGACAGTATTATGTCGTATCACTTTTTCCGATTAATGCAACGGGCGGAGAAAATTGACATTGTTTATGTTCTGCCCTCTGGGTCAGGGGTTGGTGGTGGAGGAGAACCTAGCCGATTCATTCGCCAAATTATGCATGAACTTGTGCCAATAAATAATCGGATAAAGATTTCAACAGAATATGTATCATTTCCAAGTGTGGGTGCTGGCGATGAGAAGCGAGAAGATGTCATTATAAAATCAAGTGAATGGCCTGTTCAGCTACGAAATTATGTCGAAAAAAACGGATTATCTGTTTCGAGTATCAACCGGATGGTACAATGTGAACTCAAATTTTATTACACAGATATCTTAAAACTTCGCGCACTTCGGGATAAAGAAGAAATTGCGGGGGCAGACACGCACGGAAATGTACTTCATGCTGTGCTTGAGAAAATTCATAAAAAAGAAGAATGGAAAGTGTTTTCTAAAATGACCCTTCCAGAAATTCAGGCACAGCTTGCTGCTATTTTGGACGAAACGCTTATCCATGATTTTCCCAAATTTGACTTTAATGAAGGGTATAATTTGTTAATCAAAGCTGTGGTTTTAGAACAACTTACTCATTATTTTAAACAGGTAGAAAAAAGGGTGGAAGTGAGCGAGATTTTGAACGAAAATGCGGAATTTGATTTAGAAACAATACTGGAAAGAGAAATTTCAGATTCACCATGGAAAATAAAACTCAAAGGTCGAATTGATAAACTTGAGCGCGTGGGAAATGATCTGTTTTTGATTGATTATAAATCTGGAAAGGTGGAGACCAGTGATTTAAAATTAGTCAATGATGATTTATTGCAAACATTGAATCATATAAAGAAGGATAAGTTCAGGCAGTTGTGGTTGTATTTATTATTGTATCGGATGAGTAATTCATCTGAAAACGAAAGTTTGTTTGCACAAATTTATTCGATGAGAAATACCGAGGAAACGTATCTTGTTTCATACGATTCAATTTCTGCAAATTTTAGGTCAATATCCGAAGAGTTTATTGTGTCTTTATTGAACCGACTTTTGGATGCAGATAAACCGATTGTTGGCACCACAGATTCAAATGTCTGCCAATACTGTGATTTCAAAACGGTTTGTAAAAAAGATTAGTCATTATCTAACTCGTTTGCATAAAAAAACTCCATTTTCAACGAATGAAAATGGAGTTTTTTTGTAGTTATGTGTAAGCCGATTATTTACTCAAAATTCGGCTCAGTGCATTGTCATATAAATCTTTAGCTTCCATTACTTCGAAATAATTTTTACCATTGATTGTAAAATCTTTGGCTGTTACTTTTCCGATTGCCTCATTTGGAATACCATCTACTTGCAAAGCGTGTTGTACTTGTTCCAATTGAGCTGGTTTCACTGTCACAAGAATCCGACCCGCAGCTTCACCGAATAAGTATGCATCTAGACGGAAATCCGAATTTGTCTGTATGTCAAAACCTTTATGAGCTGCCATGGCAGATTCTGCTAAGGCAATAAATAAACCACCATCCGATAAATCATGTGCGGAGGCAATTTGTTTGTTTTGAATCAATGTACGTACAGCCTTTTGCAATTGGAAATCTTCTTCCAAATTAAAATAAGGCGCAGGACTTGCTTTTACGCCTATGTAAGAGTAAAGGTATTCGGAACAAGAAATATCATTTACGGATTTACCAACCAACAGAATGACATCGCCCTCTTCTTTGAAATCCAAGGTCATTTGTTTTTCGGCATCTTCAATCAAACCAAGCATTCCAATCGTCGGAGTAGGGAAAACGGGACCGTCATCTGAGCTTTGGTTGTAAAAACTTACGTTTCCGCCTGTAACCGGTGTGTTAAATTGGATACAAGCAGCGCTCATTCCTTTGATTGCACCAACAAATTGCCAATATACTTCT
>CAYNRA010000110.1:0-6880 GCA_964399465.1 uncultured Cytophagales bacterium | reverse complement strand
GTGTAATTATAGGGTGTAATTTGAAGTAATTCCTGTTTCACTTCTTCTGAAACGGCAAGCGTTTGAATGAACGCATGAATAGTAGATTGCGTGATGGCTTCGTTTTTCCGGGTTAATTCCTTCAAAGCTTCGTATGGTTTTGGATAACCCTCCCGGCGTAAAATTGTCTGGATAGCCTCCGCTACAACCGCCCAATTATCAGCCAAATCCTTTTGAATGGCAGATTCATTCAATTCCAACTTACCAATTCCTTTTTTCAAAGATTTTAAAGCAATGACGACATGCCCGAAAGGTACACCCAAATTACGGAGGACCGTGGAGTCTGTTAAATCTCTCTGCAATCGTGAGATAGGCAATTTCGCCGCAAGATGTTCAAACAATGCATTGGCAATACCCAGATTTCCCTCTGCATTTTCAAAGTCAATGGGATTTACTTTGTGCGGCATCGCCGATGAGCCTACTTCCCCAGCTTTTATTTTTTGTTTAAAATACCCCATTGACACATACTGCCAAACGTCTCTTGCATAATCAATTAAGATTGTATCGATGCGTTTATAGGCATCTAAGAGAGCAGCTAGATGGTCGTAATGTTCAATTTGTGTTGTGTATTGACTCCTGTATAAACCCAATTGATTTACGACAAATGTATTTCCGAATGTCCGCCAATCTATCTTCGGATACGCGACGTGGTGGGCATTAAAGTTACCCGTTGCTCCACCAAATTTGGCAGCAAACGGAATCGCAGACAAGTAGTTTTTTTGTTGTTCCAAACGTTCTACAAATACCTGAATTTCTTTCCCTAAACGGGTTGGAGAAGCAGGTTGCCCGTGTGTTTTTGCGAGCATTGATACTTCCGCCCAATCTGTAGCTTGTTGCTTTAGAAGTGCAATGACTTCGGATAAAAGCGGAACTATCTCTTGTTCAGAAGCTTCTTTGAGCGATAATGGAATCGCTGTATTGTTAATATCTTGAGAGGTAAGACCGAAATGAATAAACTCTGCATACGCTGCCAATCCAAGGGATTCGAATTTCTCTTTGATAAAATATTCAACGGCTTTCACATCGTGGTTTGTCACCTTCTCAATTTCTTTGATTTTGAGCGCGTCTTCTTCAGAGAATTGAAGGTAGATAGCACGCAGGGACGGAAAAACATCGGCTGAAATCCCACTAAGTTGTGGCAGGGGGATTTCGCACAATGCGATGAAATATTCCACCTCAATTCTGACCCGGTAGTGAATCAAACCGAACTCCGAAAAGTACTTAGAAAGTGGTTGGACTTGGTTATGGTAGCGCCCGTCAATGGGTGAAACGGCATGTAAAGAAGTAAGCGACATATTGAAAGTAAGATTAAGAGACAAAATTACTAAATTGCCTTACTTAATCAACCTTAACAAGACATAATCAATGCAAACAACTACTTTTTTAGGTGAATTTTTGGGTACACTTGTGCTTATTTTATTAGGAAATGGAGTCGTTGCCAACGTTTTATTGAAAGAATCCAAGGGATATAATTCCGGGTGGATGGTCATTACGACGGGCTGGGCTTTTGCCGTGACGATAGGCATATTTGTCGCACAAAAATTTGGTAGCCAAGGCGCACATTTAAACCCCGCCGTCACCATTGCCTTTGCACTCATCGAGAACGACTGGTCGAATGTTCTACCCTTCATTGCTGCTCAATTATCAGGTGCATTTTCAGGAGCCGTTTTAGTTTGGCTAGCCTATTATTCTCATTGGTCTGTTACGAGTAATCCGACAGATAAACTAGGAATTTTTTGCACGATTCCAGCCATCAAACATCCTTTCGGAAATATCCTTAGTGAAATCATCGGTACATTTGTATTAATTGTAGGGGTTGCCTCCATTTATGCAACCGAAGACAGTGGTTTGAAACCTTTCTTAGTTGGTGTTTTGGTTTGGTCTATTGGACTTTCATTAGGAGGACCCACAGGCTATGCGATTAGCCCATCTAGAGATTTAGGACCGAGACTGGCACATCAATTTTTACCTATTCCGGGCAAAGGTGATAGCCAATGGGGATATGCGTGGGTTCCCATTGTTGGGCCAATCATTGGAGCATCCATCGCTTCTTTGTTCTTTATTTAATCGAATGAAAATGGGGCAATTAGAAGTAACTTTTCTTCTAATTGCCCCATTACATCAAATCAAGTACGAATTATTTTTCGATTTGTGCAGCTAACCAATCACCGACTTCACTTGTCGAGAATGCTTTCCCTCCATCTGCAATATCCACAGTGACAACACCTTCTGCCAATGATTGATTGACAACGTCTTTAATCAAATTGGCTTCTTCGTGTAATTGGAACGCATACTCAAACATCATCGCAGCAGAAAGTACAGTACCCAGCGGGTTGGCTATATTCTTACCCGCAGCTTGTGGATAAGAACCATGAATAGGCTCAAAAACAGAGGTATGTAAACCAATAGAAGCAGACGGCATAAGTCCCATTGAACCTGAAATAACGGATGCTTCATCTGTCAAAATATCACCAAACATGTTTTCTGTCACCATCACATCAAAACCTTCCGGCCATTGGATGATACGCATTGCTGCTGCATCTACGAAAAGATACTCTGTCTCTACTTCGGGAAATTCCTTCTCAATTTGCTGCCCAACTTCTCTCCATAGTCGTGATGACTCCAATACGTTCGCTTTGTCCACGATACACAATTTTTTGCGTCTTTTCATCGCATAATCGTATGCCAAACGGATGATTCGCTCTACCTCTTCTTTGGTATAAACACAAACATCCCATGCCTTGTCTCTTGTTTCATTTCTACCTTTTTCACCAAAATAAATACCGCCAGTAAGTTCTCTGATACACACAAAGTCTGCGTTTTCAATTAGCTCTCGGCGGAGTGGTGATTTATGCAACAACGAAGGAAAAACCAATGTCGGGCGAATATTTGCGTATAAACCTAGTTTTTTACGCATGGCCAAAAGACCTTGTTCTGGACGAACCTTTGCCGATGGGTCATTGTCAAATTTAGGATGGCCTATTGCTCCAAACAAAACGGCATCTGCTTGCATACAGATTTCGTGCGTTTCGTCTGGATAGGGATTTCCAACGGCGTCAATCGCAACAGCACCCGTCATGGCGTGTGTAAGATTGATTTCGTGGTTGAATTTCTTACCAATCGCTTGAACTACTTTCAGCGCTTGTTCAACTACTTCAGGGCCGATACCGTCGCCCGCCAATACTGCAATATTTAATTTCATTTTATTTAGAATATACTTGAGAAATGTCTTTAAAATTGGGTCAAATCAGATGATTTGACCCGTATGGATTCTGTTGTACTCAAATCAGATTGAGCATCTTTTGAGTGGCAATGATAGCCGATACCGTTTGGTCAGAATCAAGCCCTCTTGTCTTCATTTCCTTTCCATTGACTTGCCAAGTGATGATTGTTTCACAAAGCGCGTCTGATTTTCCGCCTGGTGGAATCCGGACGGTATAATCTGTTAAGAGCGGAAGTTCTATTTTCTTTTTAGCATAAATCTTTTTCAATGCGTTCATGAAGGCATCATATTGACCATCTCCTTGTGCGCTTTCTTCAAATAATTCTTCACCAATTTTTACTTGCAAGGTCGCGGATGGTTGTAGATTTTTTGCATGTGTTAATACGTAATTAACGACCTTCACATGCTCCACAATAGCCGTTGTGTCCAGAACGTCTGATAAAATATACGGTAAATCTTCCCGCGTGACGACCTCTTTTCTATCACCCAGTTCGATAATTCGTTGGGTAACCTTTTTCAGATCTTCTGGTGCTAATTCAATACCAAGTTCCCGTAGATTATTTTCAATATTGGCTTTGCCAGACGTTTTTCCGAGAGCGTACGAACGAAGTCGTCCAAAACGTTCCGGCATTAACCGACTGAAATACAAGTTATTTTTTTTATCTCCATCAGCGTGAATACCTGCTGTTTGCGTGAATACGTTTTCGCCAACAATCGGTTTATTTGCTGGGATTCGAAGACCAGAAAACGTTTCTACCAACTTACTCACAGAGTATAGAGAGGCTTCTACCACCTTTGTTTCAACTTCGTCCATGCAGTCATTAATCACGGCAATGGCACTAGCTAGCGGAGCATTTCCTGCTCTTTCTCCCATACCGTTGACAGTCAGATGGAGACCATGTGCGCCCGCTTTGAGCGCAGACATTACATTGGCTGTACCTAAATCGTAATCATTATGTGCATGAAAATCGAAGTGCGTATTGGGGTATTTGGCAACGAGTTCAGCAACGAAGGAAAAAGATTCCTCCGGTGTTAAAATACCAAGTGTATCAGGAAGAAGAACTCGTTTGATGGGCAAGGTCGTAATTACATCCAACATCTGGAACACGTATTCTTTGGAGTTTCGCATTCCATTGCTCCAATCTTCCAAATATACGTTTGCCTCAATTCCCTCTGCTTGTGCTTCAAGAATAACTTTTTCTATCTCACGAATGTGTTCTTCTGGTGTTTTCTTTAATTGATATACCAGATGATTCAGAGAGCCTTTGGTAAGTAAGTTCATAACTTTCGCACCTGTTCCAATCATCCAATTGATGGAGTCGCGGCCATCTACAAACGTGAGCACTTCTACTTTGTCCAAAAAGCCTGCTTGCGCGGCCCACTGTGTTATTTTCTTGGTTGCTAAAAATTCTCCGTCCGAGACTCGCGCGGAAGCTACCTCTATTCGGTCCACTTTTACTTCTTGCAATAACAACTGGGCGATGGTCAGTTTTTCGGAGGCAGAAAAAGACACTCCACTGGTTTGTTCACCGTCGCGGAGTGTCGTATCCATGATTTCTACGTATCTTTTTTCCATATCGAGAAAGCCGTTTCGGGCTTAATTCTTAGAAAATACGACTTTTCTCGAACTCTACGATTTCTTCTTGCATAGAGCGTAGGTAATCGATATCATCGAAGCCATTCAACATATTATGCTTTTTATAGCCGTTGATATCAAATCCTTCCGACTCACCTGTTGCTACAATCGTAATTTTTTGATTTGGTAAATCGACCTCGATTTCTGCTTGTGCATCCTTTTCGATAGCCACAAAAATTTTATCTAGAAACTCAGGAGAAACCGTAACAGGTAAAATACCAATGTTCAAGGAATTTCCTTTGAAAATATCTGCAAAGAAGCTAGATACAACGCATCTGAAGCCATAATCATAAATCGCCCAAGCCGCATGTTCTCTACTAGAACCACTACCAAAGTTACGACCTGCCACCAATATTTTGCCTGAGTACGTCGGGTTATTCAAAACGAAATCGGCTTTCGGAGAACCGTCTGTGTTGTAACGCCAATCTCTGAATAAATTATCGCCAAACCCTTCTCTTTTTGTTGCTTTTAAGAAACGAGCTGGGATGATTTGGTCTGTATCCACATTTTCTAGTGGAAGAGGTACTGCTGAGCTTCTCAGTACTGTAAATTTATCGTAAGCCATAAGTGTCAAAATGAATGCCCAGAGAGAAATCTCTCTGGACGGTATGTAATTGGTTAAAAAAGAGTCTTATAAAAGGTCACGTGGGTCGGTTACTACCCCTGTAACTGCGGCTGCCGCTGCGACTAACGGGCTAGCTAACAAGGTTCTAGCTCCTGGCCCTTGGCGACCTTCAAAATTTCTATTTGACGTAGAAACTGCGTACTTTCCAGCCGGAATTTTATCGTCGTTCATTGCCAAACAAGCTGAACAGCCTGGCTGACGAAGCTCAAAGCCCGCTTCTGTCAGAATATCATATATTCCTTCCTCTTTGATTTGCGCCTCTACAATATGTGAGCCCGGTACAATCCAAGCGGTTACATGATCTGCTTTCTTTCTCCCTTTTACAATAGATGCAAAAGCTCTGAAATCCTCAATACGACCGTTTGTACAACTTCCGATGAATACATAGTCCACTTGTTTACCTAGAATACTTTGCTCTTCTTCGAAGCCCATGTATTCAAGTGATTTTTTATAACTAGCTTCTCCATCTTTTACTTGCCCAGCCTTTGGAATGACATTTGAAATCCCTGTTCCTAGCCCAGGATTTGTGCCGTATGTAATTTGGGGTTCAATGTCTTTAGCGTCAAATGTAAGTTCGACATCAAATGTAGCGCCTTCGTCTGTTTTAAGTGTTTGCCAGTACGCCATCGCTTTTTCCCAATCTTCGCCTTTTGGTGCAAACTCTTTGCCATGAAGGTAGGCGAATGTTGTTTCATCAGGTGCAATCATTCCTCCACGCGCACCCATTTCGATACTCATATTGCAGACCGTCATACGACCTTCCATCGACATATTCTCGAAAACTTCACCGGCATACTCCACAAAGTAACCCGTCGCACCTGATGCTGTAATTTGCGAAATGATATACAGAATTACGTCTTTGGGTAAAACTGCTTTGTTCAATTTTCCATTAACGGTAATCCGCATTTTCTTTGGCTTGGGTTGCATAATACATTGCGAAGCAAGCACCATTTCAACCTCCGATGTCCCGATACCAAAGGCAATTGCACCAAATGCACCGTGAGTAGAAGTATGCGAGTCACCACATACAATCGTCATACCTGGTAATGTAATGCCGTTTTCAGGCCCTACAACGTGTACAATTCCGTTTTTATGATGACCAAGTCCCCAGTGAGAAATTCCGTGTTTGGCTGTGTTTTCTTCCAATGCTTTAAGCTGCTTGGCAGAAAGCGCGTCCTCAACGGGTAAATGTTGGTTGATAGTCGGTGTATTATGGTCGGCTGTAGCGAATGTTCTCTTAGAAAACATAACGTCCACGCCTCTGTTTTCAAGTCCTAAAAAAGCAACAGGACTAGTAACTTCATGAATAAAATGACGGTCAATAAAAAAAACATCTGGACCATCCTCAATTTTTCTG
>CAYNRA010000109.1:0-7041 GCA_964399465.1 uncultured Cytophagales bacterium | reverse complement strand
AATTGTGAAAATGTCGGAAGATTATATCCGATTATCAAAATTGTCAATAAAAGTATCTTTCTCATACTCATTTATTTTACTTGTGTGTCTGTCAAAATTACCTTTGTTACTAACGAATCCATAAACACCATAATTTCACCTAATGACGTCTATTTCGTACGTAGATGAGATAATCTATTTTGGGAACAATCTCGAAGGCACAACCAAAAATACACAATATATCCAATTGCCCAAATAATCCAACGGACTTTTTAATTGGTCAAATCTCTTGGTTATGTGCGTGTATATTTCGGTCGTTTTTGAGCTCTATTGTTTCCCTGTATTCTACTCAAAAATAAGGGCGTTCATTTTTTTTCAATTCAAATAAATGGCTTGCATTTTGTCTTTGTTCTGTCATTTATCCGACCTATCTCCATTTTATCATTTCTTTACGCACTATTTCATCGTCTCTGGTACTTCCAGCGGCATTGAACGGGCAATAGCCGAAGTTCTATTGGAAAACGGACATACTGTTTTTTCGCTATCTCGTACGTCATCCCCTAAATTAGCCATCTTTGCGGAACGCCTGTAATACATTTCTACTGATTTGACAGAAACTGAAAAATTAACCCAAATCAAAGGAATTATTTGAAGTGAAATTGGGGGAATAAATACAATTCCCCACTTACATACTCCTATACAATATAACTGACTATGAGCAATTAAGCTACTTTATCAACTCATCTATCTATCAAAAATCCTTTTCTTAAATTGTCTAAAAAGGATGAAAATAAGAACCAGATAAACAAGTAAACCCAATCCAAAGAAAAGTATAACATGCTCTTTTGTGATACTAGCTTGGTACAGCTGATATGTCCAAAAAGAAGGAATAACAAAAAAAAGGTAGTTGAAATTTTCAGGTACAAAAAAGGACAGTATTGGTAGTAGCAAAAGCAAATCAACTCCCTTAAAATAAGCCATTCCCTCGACTTTATTTTTGGCGAAAGTGGCAATCAATAACGTGATGAATGGAGCAATTAATCCATATTGCAAAGAAAGAAGCAACGAATGAAACAGTCCCGGATACGCCATTCCACCAAAATATAACATCAAAAAAGCCCCTAAACCTGAAAAAAATGTAGCGAAAGTCAACCGGTAAAGTATAAAATAAAAAGGGGAAATAGGTAAAACCCGGATAACTTGAAGTACATTTTCGTCTTTCTCATCTAGGATAATAAAGGAAGTAATAAAACCGAACATAATCGCTGTTTGAATACCCGCAAACATCATTATCAACGGATGATATGCTTGAAGAAAAGGATATTGTAGAGTAATATACGGGACGAAGTTCCGAACAAAAACAATGAGAATAAGCGGGGCAAATACGAAAAATGTGAGTGTCTTGTCCCTAAAAATCTGGCGCAAATCTCCTTGTATAAGTGTACTTATCTTTTTCATTTGAATACGTTTTTAGAAATTTCCTTTTTTGCCCAAATAAATGTTACTACAGACCAAAATGTACAAAGAACGTACGGAACCAATACGTCTGTAATAGACTCGTTGACAGAAAATGCCAAATTATATAAGTCGATAGCTGGCTGTGTTGGGAAGAGTATGAACCATATTTTAGGAACTAAACCGAAATAACCGAGAAAGGGCAAACTCAGAAAAAGAATTATCCCCAATGCTCTAAGTATGAACGCATTGAAAGAAGATTGACCTGCAACTGCAACAAAACCTAGCATTGAAAAGATAAACGTCGTTGCAATAGTTCCTACTGTGAAATGAATAAAGTTGAAGTCGAGTCCGTAACCAGCAATAACCATTGCATAACAACAGAGCAAAGAAACGACCGTCAGCGACATGGACTTTGATAAAATGTAACTACTTATATTGATGGGAGTTACCGAAAGTGCCTGTAATGTATTTTCATTTTTTTCAAACAAAACCATTACACCTACAAACAAAAATCCTAACAAAGCAGGGTCATTAAAGATAATCAGTACCAAGAGTTTTTCGATATTTCCCAAAACGGATAACCCCTTGAATACACCTACGTAAATAGCTGTGACAATCAGAGAAATTACGGTAATTTGATTTTTATTAATCAGTAAAAAATCAAACTTTACTAGATGAAAAAAATGTTTCATGACACCAATGTTTTACCTGTTACTTGGATGAAGATATCGTCCAACGATGCTTCTTTGGAATGAATCGTTTCAATCTCATGCGAACGTAGTTTTTCCAAGAAAATCGAATTAGTACCCAGACCATCCAGCTGAAAAATCTCTTTCTCTGGAGAATTCTGGAAAAGTACTTCCACACGACGATTGCTGTATTTCATCTTCAAATTCTCCGGACTATCCATCGCCTTAATTTCTCCATCTACAAGAAATGCTACTTTATCACAAAGTTTTTCTGCATCATGCATTTGGTGCGTTGTAATAAAAATTGTTTTTCCCGAAGACTTCAAATCCAGAATAATGTCTTTAACAATCTTGGCATTGACTGGGTCTAAACCAGATGTTGGCTCATCTAAAAAAAGAATTTCTGGATCATGTAAGAAAGCGCGTACAAAATTTAACCGCATTTTCATTCCTTTCGAAAAATCGCCTACTTTTTTATGCGCATCATTTTTCAACCCAACTTTATCTAGCAGTTCAATTGGATTATGTGTCTTTTGGTAGAAGCTTCTAAAGAAATTCAGGTTTTCAAGGGCTGTGAGCTTTAGATAATGATTGGGTAGTTCAAAACCTACACCAATTTTTTCGTACAAATCTTTTCCCCAGTCTCGCACTTCCTTTCCATCAATTTTTGCCTCGCCCTCATACCCAGTCAATAGTTTAAAAAGAATTTTCTGTGTAGTACTTTTTCCAGCACCACTTGGACCAAGAAAGCCAAAAACTTCTCCTTTTTCAATCGAAAAATGAATGTTTCTTAACATCAGCTTATCGGCTGATGGGTATTGGTAACGCAGATTTTTTACGTGTATCATTGGTATCGTTTAGGTTAATGCTTTTTTTAGAAGCTGAATCAATTCTTTCACTACGATTTCGTATTCTTCCTTACTCTCTGTAAATAAAGGTTCTTGATTGACAAAATTCCTTTCGATATCTTTTGCATATTTCGTCTGTACGAGTTCACCTATGCTCGAGCTCATGGATAAAATAAATTGTACAGCGATTTCTGTTTGTACTGTCTTATTGATAGAACCATTCTTTTTTTCTTCATTCACCCACCTGGTAAAAATTTCTTTTGCCTTCATTTTCCATTGGTCAATATATCCTGCAACATCTTTGCTAGATTCCTTATAACCAATACGATACAAAAATCGACTACAAGTGGGATGATTTTTATCAAAGTTGATACCTTTTAAAAAAAGGTCTTCATAATATGTCCAAAAATCAGGGTATTGATTTCTGTCAATGGATTGAATATAGCTTATTTTTTGAAGTTCAGCGTGTTCTTTTAGATACAGCCAAAGATCGAGTTTATCCGTAAAATATTGATAAACGCTTCCCCGAGCTATGTTCAGCTCTTTGATAATTTTATTGATACTTGCAGAATCGTAGTTATTGTCTGCAAATTCTTTTAGCGCTGTTTCGATAAAAGCTTTTCGCTTCTCGTCAGCTAGATTTAGAAACGTTTCAGTCGGCATATTTTACAATTATGACAATATTGTCACAAAGGTAAAAAAAATAAAAATGACATAGCTGTCATTTTTAACAAAAACAAATTTATGTCGTACGAAAACATTTCAATTTCCATGATGAATCAAAGAGAAATTAGTTAATTTAACCAGTTAGCTTTACACAAACTCTAATTTTTCATGCACTATTTCATTATTACAGGTACATCGAGTGGCATTGGACTCGCATTAGCACAACAATTGCTTACCCAAGGATATACTGTTTTTGCCCTCTCCCGTCGTTTAACATCTCCATTACAAAAAGACAACCCAAACCTTCATTTTATTCCAATAGATCTTACAAATACAGAGAAACTAGGAGAAATAATGGAAAGTATATTTGAAAAAATTTGCTACAATGAAACATTAAAAGGTATTTACCTCATAAACAATGCAGCAACTATCTCTCCGATTGGATCTATCGGAGAGGTGCAGGAAAGTCATATTCTTTCCGCTATTCAGGTTAATCTATCTGCCGCATTTATTTTGACAGCTGCGTTTATACGGTTATCTCAGTCTATTTCTGCCACAAAACGAGTTATTTCATTGACATCAGGGGCAGCAAAAACGGCATATGAAGGTTGGGCGGCTTATTGTACAGCCAAAGCGGGAATAGATGCCATGACCCAAACGATTGGATTGGAACAAAAAAGAAGATTGTACCCTATTGAAGTTTTGGCAGTCGCTCCAGGAGTTGTCGATACGCCCATGCAAACCATGATTCGGGCAACCCCTGAACAACAATTTCCCATGCAAACCAAATTCATTGATTTATACGAAAAAGATGCTTTGGCACAGCCAGATGCCATAGCCGAGAGGCTCATACAATTGGCATTCGCAACAGATTTTCCGACGGGAGAGGTTATTGACTTACGTACTTATAGATAAGTCAAAAAAGCCCACCTTTTCCTCATATCAAGATACGATTCATCGGTCTGATACGCATAGGCTTCTTGTTCAAAACAAATGGAACGATACGCTTTGGCAGTGGAGCGAGTCCAAAAAAGACGGAGGAGAAATTCTGTCGAATACCAAATATAAAATAAGAAAATACCCAATTCGATTTGTTGATGAAGATGAATTTGTTCGTGTCGAATGAGTTGAGAAGGTGGATTTTTACGACGAACCAAAATGAAAGGCCAAAGAGCAATGCCTGCAATACATTTGGGAAGAGGAACGACAAAAATGCGCATAAAAAAAGCCCGAACCAAATTGATTCGGGCGAATAAAATTACAAAATATTGAAAGAAGCCGTCACTTGCCAACCTTGTGCGCGTTGGCTGAATTTAGGCTCATTGGGTAAGTTTAAGACAGATATTTCAGACAAACTTCCTTGTCGGCGAACATCTAATTGTATTCCCAACACTTTTACACCAACGCCAAACTGATATCCAAAAGTAGAATTTGCAAATGTCTCATCCGGATTGGAAGTATAGTTTTTTAATGCTTCTTTGAAACTATCACCCTCCGAAACCTTCAAGGAAGCAACAGGCCCACCAACGACGTGCAAGAACTTCAATGGTTTAAAACCCAAAAGTAAGGGTACATCAATGTCATTGTACTTGACTTGAAATGCTGTATTATCTACAATAATTTCTCCTCCTTTGCTCGCCAAAACGACCTCTGGTTGCAAGTAGAATTTTTTTCCAAATCTTGCATACACACCACCCACGAAACCCGTTCTCGTGTTGTAACTTGCCTCAATGTTGTCTTTCAAAGAACCGGCATCTGTGATGATGGCAGAGGTATTAACCCCTCCTTTAATTCCCAAATCGAATTGGGCAAACGTAGCTGTTGTGATACCCAAGCCGAGTAAAACTGTGCTGAGAAACTTTTTCATAATCATCATAATACAAACAATTTTAGTAAATCAAGTAACGGCAAAATAACGTAACTTGCTTCACTTTACATACACACCAACTCATTTTTTATCTGATGGCCAAGATTAAATCAGCGTATTTTTGCCAAAGTTGTGGCTATAATTCACCTAAATGGCTCGGGAAATGTCCTTCTTGCGGAGAATGGAACACACTCGTAGAAGAACTATTGGCAAAAACAGAGCCCGAAAAGGGCAATTGGCGTTTTGGTCAAACGGCAGCGCGGCAGGCATCTAAACCAAAAAGTTTAAAAGATATTACCACCCAAGAAAAATACAGAATTATCACGGATGACCACGAATTAAATCGTGTTTTAGGAGGTGGAATTGTGCCTGGTTCTTTGGTTTTGATGGGAGGTGAACCTGGTATCGGGAAGTCCACGTTGATGCTCCAAATTGCCTTGAGTTTGCAAGATTATCAGGTTTTGTATGTATCTGGCGAAGAAAGTGAACAGCAAATCAAGATGCGTGCTGAACGCTTAGCCGTCCAGAATGACCGCTGTTACGTCTTGACAGAAACCTCCACGGAGCATATTTTCAAACAAATTGAACAAATAGAACCAGATATTGTCATCATTGACTCCATCCAAACTTTGGTTTCTCCCCATATTGAGTCTGGTGCTGGTAGCGTTTCCCAAGTCAAAGAATGTACAGCTGAATTGATGAAATTTGCGAAAGAATCGGATATTCCTGTTATCATGATTGGGCATATTACAAAAGATGGTTCAATTGCTGGACCAAAGATTCTAGAACACATGGTCGATACTGTCTTGCAGTTTGAAGGAGACCGCCACATGACGTATCGGATTTTACGCACTACAAAAAATAGATTCGGAAGTACGTCAGAACTAGGCATTTACGAAATGCAAGGAAGTGGACTTCGGCAAGTGAGTAATCCATCTGAAATTCTCATTGCACAACGGGAAGATGCACTTAGTGGTATCGGAATTGCTGCTATGATGGAAGGCAACCGCCCATTAATGATTGAAATACAGACGCTTGTTAGCTTAGCAAATTACGGAACCCCGCAACGAAGTTCAACCGGTTTTGATTTACGAAGATTGCAAATGATTTTAGCCGTTCTCGAAAAACGTGGGGGATTCCGACTTGGTACGCAAGATGTTTTCTTGAATATTACCGGCGGTTTGAAAGTTGAAGACCCCGCCATTGATTTGGCGATTTGTGCGTCTATTGCCTCTTCGTACGAAGACATTCCGATTTCACAACGCGTATGTTTTGCTGGTGAAGTTGGTTTGGGAGGCGAAATTAGAGCCGTGAACAGAATTGAACAACGAATTTCAGAAGCGGAGAAGCTTGGTTTTGAAAAAATTTATATTTCAAAATTCAATTTAAAAGGAACAACAACCGACCAATTTAAAATCAAGGTGATACAAGCAGGGAAGCTAGAAGATGTATTTCAACATCTATTTTCATAGAGCCATTTTTTTGGAATTTAAGGAATGATTTGGTAACTTGAAACCAACCCCTCAAGTTAACC
>CAYNRA010000108.1:0-7129 GCA_964399465.1 uncultured Cytophagales bacterium | reverse complement strand
ACGCAATAAATGTATCGCATAATCAACTCGCGCCTTCGTACGATATTCCGTGAAACTCATGGCAAACTCATTTCGTAAACAAGCTGAAATTTGATGCTGTGGAACATTCAATGCAATCGTTAAATCCATTGCATTAAAATCAGGATTCAAGTAAGGTTTTTGTTCATCAAAATAAACTCTTATACGATCTTTGAGCAATTTGTCATACACAATGGCAGACTCATTAACCGTACCCTTAAAAACTTTATGCTGAGTAGACTCTGAGAAAACCGGCCTTGAACTTATGTATTCGTATGGATAAATGAACAAACAGATTAAGACCAATGTAATTTCTACTAAGCCAATACTAGTAGCTAGAGAACTTTCAGTAACTCCTAAAATCTGGTTATTATGGAATAGGAGAAAAGCGAAAATCGCAAAAACAATTACTTGTACAATAATCAAAAAAATAGAAAATAATAGCCAATTGTAAATGTACCTCTTGATTTTTTTCTTATTCTCAATGATAAACAGTGTACAATACCCAATATATGCTAGATACGTTACAAGTCTTACCAAATGAATAAAACTCTTTGAAAAGAATTCATTTACTTGAGAATTCAAAAAATAACCATCCACATAATATATATTCTTTACTATCTCCATTTTAGTTTCAAATGGTACAAAAAAGTAAGGTAATATACTAACTAGATGGATAAATGCTGGTAATAAATGAAGTGCATCTTTCCATGTAAACGGACGATAATCACCGATAATATATTGACAATACCATAATAGAAAAGGGCCAACTAATAGATAGATTGGAGCAAAATGATTAAATAAAATCGCGCCATAAAAGGCAGAAAGTTCGATAAATAGGGTCTGATAGGAAATTATATATAAGCAGAAGATAATACACAAAAAACCTAAGAAATACTCTTTACTCTTATCCAAGATTGAACGGATAATTATCAATACTGCTATGATAAACAAAAGCAAAGAGGCATATGAAAGCATAGAAAGTTAAGGCGTAAAAGTAGTTCAGCTAAATTTATCCCAAAAAAAGCAAAAAAAATGTTCTTATTTCCAAAATTAAGACAAAAAAAATACCTTTTTTATTGAAAAAAATTGGATTTTAGAAAAAACATTATAGAAAGATTTTCTTAATTCTTTCCATTATCATCTCTGCGTGTATTCTAGAATTCTCAATAAATAATCTGTGTGTTTCCATACCACCACAAACTACACCCGCTAGAAAAACATTTGGAAGATTTGTTTCCATCGTTTCTTCGTTGAAGAATGGCTTTTTTAGTGCATCTGAAGAAAGTATGATACCCATTTTTTCTAAAAAGGAAAGATTGGGTTGGTAGCCCGTCAAGGCAATCACCCAATCATTGGCTACTTCAACTTCTCCATCTTGGGTTGTAATCACAACCGATTGCTCTTTTATTTCTTTGATGTGTGAAGAATAATAAGCGCGGATACTCCCCTCTTCAATTCTGTTCACTATATCTGGTCTTGCCCAATATTTGACGCGTTCTCCGATTTTATCTCCCTTGATGACCATCGTAACGTCAGCGCCTTTTCGCCACGTTTCCAAAGCGGCATCCACTGCAGAGTTATTTGCCCCCACAACAACCACTTTTTGAAGTGCGTAAAAGTGTGGGTCTTTGTAATAATGTGAAACTTTAGGCAGTGTCTCTCCAGGTACATTCATAGAAACGGGGATATCGTAAAAACCCGTCGCGACCACAATAAATTTTGTTTCATACACGCCTTTAGACGTCACAACTTGGTATGTATCTCCTTCTTTGGGCATCACTTGAACGACCTCTTCGAACAGTTTTATCTGAATATTTTTACTGACAACCACCCGTCGGTAGTATTCCAAAGCTTCTTGCCGCGTCGGTTTGGGATTGACAGAAATAAAAGGAACTCCTCCGATTTCTAATCGCTCTGATGTACTAAAAAAAGTCATGTTGGAAGGGTAATTATAGATGGAATTTACCAAACATCCTTTCTCCAAAATGACATAACTCAGACCAGCTTCTTGAGCCGCTAGTCCACAAGCTAAACCGATAGGGCCGCCACCCACAATAATCAAATCAAAATTAATCATACTTACATCCACTGTTTTAATAGCAACACAAGGCGTAAAAACTTCATTCCCAAACAGAGCAAATAGCAGATAACATTCTCGAAAAACCAACCTTACCCGCAAAGTATTCTATATGGATGGCAAAAATTGGAAAAAACTACCTAAATTTGGTCATGATTATACTTCTAAATCACGACGATTTCACGAGATAATCACCTATTGAACATAACTATTGAACCCGTTGTTCTTAGAAAACAGCTTACAAATTACATACAAATAAGGAATGGAAGGATTAATTATGGCAGGTCAACTATTATTGGGGTTGACTATCTTGGTCGGTTTACATGAATTTGGCCACTTCATCACAGCAAGAATGTTTGGAATTCGCGTAAATAAATTTTACATCTTCTTCGACTTTCTATTCCCCATGCCAAATGTCCTCAACTTTGCGCTCTGGAAAACCAAAAAGGGAGACACAGAATACGGCCTCGGCTGGTTTCCGATGGGCGGCTATGTGGATATTGAAGGAATGATTGACGAAACAAAAGATGCCTCCCAACTCGCATCTGAGCCGCAACCTTACGAGTTTAGAGCAAAACCAGCTTGGCAACGCCTTATCGTTATGCTTGGCGGAATTATCATCAATGTTATCACGGGTGTAGCTATTTTTTGGGCACTTGCTTACCAAACGGGCTATACATTCATCTCAAAAAAAGAAGTAAACAAACTAGGAATTGTCGCCTACCCGCTTGCAGAAGAAATGGGACTCAAAACAGGCGATAAAATCGTCGATATTTCCGGAAAAGACTTCACAGACTTCAATGATATTCGCTCTTCTGAGGTCATGCTCGGCGAAAATAATTACTACACGGTACTTCGTGGAACAGAAAAAATTGAAGTTCCTATTCCAAATGATCTTGTAAATAGTATTTCGGAGGATGACTACGACGGAAAATTCATCGAACCTATTCAAACTTTTGAAATTGCAGCTATTGCACCAGATTCTCCCGCAGAGCAAGTTGGGCTCAAAGAGAGTGATAAAATCATCGCGCTCAACGGCAAGAAAATTCAGTTTTACCACGAATTTGTGCAACTAGCCAACCAAAACGCAAGTAAAAAAGTACAACTCGACATCCTGCGCGGGGCAGATACGCTCCAACTTGCGCCTACACTTACAGAAGAGGGGAAATTAGGTTTTAATGCGTCGTTCAACCTCGCATTTGAACACATAGATTACACACTCGGTCAAGCTTTTGTGGAAGGTTCAAACCGTGCTTTTGGTGTGATTACGGATAATATCAAAGGTTTCAAGAAGATTTTCAGTGGAGAAGTCTCTGCCGGAAAAGCCATGAGTGGCCCTATCGGGATTGCCCGCAAAATGTACGGTGGCGTTTGGGATTGGAGTAGATTCTGGATGATTACAGGTATTTTATCCATGGCACTCGCTTTTATGAACCTCCTCCCGATTCCAGCCCTCGATGGTGGTCATGCCGTTTTGCTCATCTATGAAATGGTTTCCGGTAAAAAACCTTCCGAAAAATTCATGGAACGTACGCAACAAGCAGGTACTTTTATCTTATTGGCTTTGTTAATTTTAATCATGTTCAATGATGCCATCAAAGCAATTTTCTGATTTTAATTTCATTCATTTTCTTTTTATTAGTCTTCTTTTATTCTCTTTTACCTCGCTTCATTCAGGGGTAAAAGAGAATAAGCATGACTTCCATACTTCGTTATCCGAACTTAGCTATAACCCCAAAACGGGATCTATAGAAGCGACCATTCGGGTGTTTACCGATGACCTTGAAACCGCCTTGACAGAGTTTAACCAAGGAAAAAAAGTAAATGTAGAAGCGTCAAATAAACAAGCAGATGCCATCATCGCTCGGTATTTAGAAAAAAATTGGGGCCTTCTCACGCCACAAAAGACCAAAAAGAAGATGGAGTACATTGGCCGCGAACCCGAACTAGACGCCACCTGGCTCTACATTGAAATTCCTGATGCGAACCAAACCAAAGGCTATACCTTCGTCAATACGCTGCTTACCGAACTTTTTGACGACCAAACAAATCTCGTCAATATCCTCTATCCAGCAGGAAAAAAAACCATCTTGATGAATGCAAAAGTGAAATCTGCTCCTTATCCCTTCTAAAATCTGTTATTTGACTTTAAATCATTATTTTTGACTGTTCAATACAAAATAATATATCAGTCATGAAACCAGATGCTTCGTTCCTCGCTTACCTCAAAAATATCTTATTCATAGATATTGAAACCGTCTCCGCATTCGAAAATCTACACGAATTATCGCCCAAAATGCAAGAATTATGGGAAATAAAAGCCACGCGATTCAATAAAGATTCAGAGAAAACAACAGCCCAATTATATCAAGAAAAAGCCAATTTATATGCCGAGTTCGGACGTATCGTATCCATCGGAATCAGTGCTTTTTTTTGGGAGGAAGAAAATCAACGATTGTGCTTGAAATCAACTGTTTTGCAAGAAGAAACAAATGAAGGCACACTTTTAGAGCAATTTATCCAGATTTTACAACGACATAAAGCGGGCAATCAACTCCTTTTGTGCGCCCACAACGGCAAAGAATTTGATTATCCTTACCTGTGCCGCCGAATGCTCCTACTCGGCTTGGCGATTCCACCTATCCTGCGTATTCATGGAAAAAAACCGTGGGAAATCAGCTTGCTTGACACCATGGATGTATGGAAATTTGGAGACTACCGCTATTATACTTCTTTGGAATTACTCATGACTATTTTCGGGATTCAGAGCAGCAAAGAGGAAATAGCCGGGAAAGACATTGGCCGCGTATATTACCAAGAGAAAGACACGCAAAAAATAGCTCGTTACTGCGAGAAAGATGCCATTGCATTGGCACAACTGTATCTACGTATGAATGGATACGACCCCATACCTGAAGAACACATTAACCCAACAAATTAACTTTTTACACATCAAATCAACCTAGTAACACATGCAAAATAACCGAATTTTATTGGTAAAAAGACCACTTGGTGCCATATCTCCCGATTGTTGGCAGCTAGAAGAGAACTGCCTAGTAAGACCGCTTGATGAGGGCGAAATTTTAGTAGAAACACATTATTTATCCATCGATCCTGCCATGCGAGGTTGGATGAACGAAGGAAAAAGCTATATCAAACCTGTTGCTTTAGGAGACACCATGCGGGCGTTGGGTGTCGGAAAAGTCATTGCCTCCACGGCAGACGCTTTTCCGGTCGGTTCGTACATAAGTGGATCTTTGGGCGTGCAAGAACTAGCTATTCTACCTGCCAAAGAAGCCGTTTCTGTCAATCCTTCTTTTTTACCTTTGCCCGTTTATTTGGGTACATTGGGCATGTCGGGCATGACTGCTTATTTCGGGATGTTGGATACCGGGCAACCCAAAGCAGGTGAAACCGTCGTTGTTTCAGGCGCGGCAGGAGCTGTTGGAAGTGTTGCCGGACAAATTGCCAAACTGAAAGGTTGTCGGGTTGTCGGTATTGCCGGCGGAGAAGAGAAGTGCGCGTACGTGAAAAATCAACTGGGTTTTGATGATTGCATCGACTACAAAGCAGGGGCACTTCGCAAACGTCTTGCTGCTGCTTGCCCTGAGGGTGTAGATGTATTTTTTGATAATGTAGGTGGCGAAATTCTGGACACGGTGCTCACGCTCATCAATAAAAAAGCTCGTATCGTTATCTGTGGAGCCATTTCTCAGTACAATACGTCACGTCCTGAAGGCCCAAAAAACTACCTTTCGCTGCTCGTCAACCGAGCAAAAATGGAAGGCATTGTTGTCTTTGATAATGCTGCCAATTACGGAAGTGCCGCCAAAGAAATGGCAGGATGGATTCAAGAAGGGAAGCTAAACGCACAATATCACGTTGAAAAAGGCGGTATTCGGGCTTTTCACGATACATTACAAAAACTATTTGAGGGTGCAAATACCGGTAAAATGGTCTTGCAAGTGAAGGCATAGGAAATAAATTTGGGGCAGTCTATTGCCCCAAATTTGTTTTGATAGTAGAATGAAAATAGCCATGTATGGATTATCGGGGCAAATGGCTCAGGGAAATCCAAATTAGTGAAATAGCTGCTTGATTTATTGCCCAAGGCTTGATCAAACAAACCGTTTGGACGATTATTGACTATTCACTAGAAGATTTTCAAAAAAGCAGGAAATAAGCCATTTTTAAACAACAGACAACAAACAATTTGACCTAAATAATTTGTAAATTTGGAGAGTATTAAAGATTAAAAAATGTTCAATACGATAGAAATAGACAGAAGCAATCTGACAATAATGGGAGTTAAATTCTCGGACTTAAAAACCTTAGAAAGCACCGCAAATGCCTTGGGGAGTAATATGTTTGAAGGATTTAAACCGACACCAAAAGGTATTGAAATCATAAGAGACTATGTGACAGGGAAAATATCTTTAGCAGAATTCGTAGCGTTTGCCAAACAAAAAGCCTATGTCTAATTCCTACAAATACATAGACCCTGACTTTACATACACAGACCTAAATACAGGACTTTTAAGGAACTTACAAGACATTACAGACCCAGATATATTACTCTTTGTTGAGAGTGGTGCGGTAACAAAACGGCTTCAAGAACTTTTCGAAAATCCCCATAAAAATCAAAAGTAATGACAGCCTTTTTGAAATTCACAGACATTTATTTCAAGACATTTACGTTTGGGCAGGAAAGAAACGGACGGTTGAAATAAGCAAAGATGGCAAACAGTTCTTCCCTACTTCACATTTTGACAACGCATTCAGATACATTGACCAATTAATTACTGAGTTCAAGAAAATTCCGAAAGACGACCAAAAACGCTTAGCTGGGAAATTGGCAGAAATTTTGGATAATGTCAACTATTTACACCCATTCAGAGAAGGAAACGGACGAACACAAAGAGAGTTTTTACGACTATTGGCTTTAGAAAAAGGCTTGAAACTAAATCTCAATCCACCAGACAGCAAAAGTGTTTACGAACACTATATGAAAGGTACAATTGAAAGTGATAT
>CAYNRA010000107.1:0-7143 GCA_964399465.1 uncultured Cytophagales bacterium | reverse complement strand
AGAGTAATACGCTTTACTCACGTTTTCAGCGACATCAACTTTGGCTTTTGAAAGGCCTTGATTGGCTAATTGGCGGTAGGTATCTGCGGCGCGAAGGCCAACAAGCCATGTGGCGTCGAAGATAAGTTGGTTTACACCAATACCTGCTTGACCGCCCCAAGGCACACCGAACTTAAATTTGACTACTTCACCCTCTGGCGCTGTAGGGTCAAAGTTGCTTGCTGCAATAAGCTGAGTAGGAACAATGACGTTGGCCGTATATTGAAACTGACCATTGATTTGGGGCATACCGGTTACTTTGATTTCTTTGATTTGTAACTCGGCATCTTGAATATCCGCGAGTGCATTGGAGACTGTCGGACTTCCTTTCAAGGCGTAAGATATGGCTTCAGGAAGAGTAAAGGACTCTTGTGCAGAGACCTGACCCGTCAAGAAAACCAAACTAACTAAGAGTGCAAGGTAAATTCTCATCTTTGATTGATTATGTAAAAATTTGGATAGAACGCGTTAAAAAATAAATTAATGAAGGGTTAATTCTTCGTAAACAGAAAGTCCTAATGGCGTTAAAATGCCTTTCAAAAAATGATCTATGAATTGGAGTTGGACATCTACGAGATTGAACGAGTTAGATGGGAAAATCTCTGGGTCAAAGGCCATTTCCACACATTCAATACGCAAGCGAGCAAGGATTTCAGGAACAATATCAGGGCGATAATACTTGAGCTCAATTCCTTTATGTAGATTTTTTTTGACAACCTCTCTAAAAAACTCTTTGTGTTGTTTGTACAATGCCCAACTTTCTGGATGATATTTTTTTAAATCAAAGAAAATGATGGGATTGACCTCGGAAGACAAGTCACGCAGAAGCTTCATACTGACAATAATTTCCTCGATAGGATTCAACGTTGCTTTGTGCAATTCAGAGACCATTTCTCTTTCTTTGGCTAGACGCGCGCTTGTCACCTCCCGAACGATGGTATTTTTATCCGAAAAATGGATGTAAATCGTCTTTTTGGAGATACCTAGTTCCTTTGCAATATCGTCCATGGTGACACTTCGGACACCGTAGCGCATGAACAAAATTTCGGCTGATGATATGATTCTTTCTTTGATTTCCACAACTAAGAAACTTTGGAAACTATTAAAAGGTTCAAAGTTTTCTTATATTTTTTCTAGTTCGTTTAATTAGGCACATTTTAAGTGATCTTCCGATTAGGAACAAGAAGACTAAGTAAGTATATAATAATCAGATACTTACATTTAATTAAACAATAAAAATCATCTACCAACTATAAAATAATACAAAGAATACATTGTACTATTTAAATAAAACACTAAGATAAAATAAATTTAAAAGAAGAGCGGCGAGGATATTTAGTCGCATGGTATTCGTAAAATTTGCCATTGAATCGTCTTTCCATACCAACCAAAACCAATACACAAAGAAGGCAGTTGTAGGCGATAAAAATAGAAACCAGCGCAAGAAAGTTACTTCATCAAAATAGAAAAAATAACCCACTGTAGAGAGTCCAAAGAAGAAAGCGGTGAAGGAAAAAGTCCCACGAATACCTAACAAAATACTCAAAGTACGATCCCCTCTTTCTCTATCTTCTTTGTGTTGATATACTTGTGTGATGGGATAAATGGCCCATAAAATTCCAGAAGAGAGCAAGGCAGGAAAAACATATAACTGAATAAGTTGCTCATAATCAGGTGATTCCAATATAAAGACTGTTACTAAAAAAACGTATGCCCCTTGAAAAAAACCAACAATCAACCAACTTAGGAAAGGAAACCGTTTCAATCGAATAGGGTACGCGCTATAAGCTCTCGATAACAAAATATAGCCCAAAATTAGAAGGGAGGTTGTTGCATTATACCAAACAAAAGAGAAAAAAAGAGAAAAGATATCTAGTGCTGTTGCGACAAAATACAATTTCCGATCAACTTTTGGAGGAGTTTTCAGCCCACCAATGGGCGACTCGTCTTTGTCAAAATAGCTATTAAACGCATTTGAGGCAGGATAAACCAAGAAATGCCAAATAAAAAAAAGCCCCCACGCTTCCTTCGTCCAGCCAGTTGGGAGAATCGAAACCGCAAACAAAAAAACGGGCAATAAAAGCAATGAAAAAGGCAAACGCAGGTGTAGAAGAATCTCTTTGGGTGTCATGTAAACAGAAGAACAAATAAAAAATGGACTGCAATAAGTAGGAAGTTAAACAAAAATAGCCAAACTATACCCTTGATTTTGTTACTTTGTAAGAAAAACTACTTCCATCGTGAAACTTTGGCAAAAAGACAATGCACCCGTAACCTCGGAAAAAATCGAGCGTTTTACCGTTGGGCGCGACAGAGAATTAGACATTCATTTAGCTCCTTTTGATGTGCTGGGCTCAATGGCGCACGCGATTATGTTGCAATCCATTGGTTTGTTGACAGCCGACGAAACCAATGCACTCCTCGCAGAATGCCAACTCATTTATCAATCCATCACAGAAAAAAAAGATTTTGAAATCCTGCCGGGTATTGAGGACGTGCATTCGCAAGTTGAATGGCAATTGACTCAAAAACTAGGTGAAACCGGAAAGAAGATCCACAGTGGTAGATCTCGAAATGACCAAGTTTTGGTCGATTTGAAGATGTTCAATCGCCACAAAATTCAAGAAGTTGTCGAACAAGTACAACTCCTTTTCACTTTGCTTCAAGCCAAAAGTGAACAGCACAAAGCGGATTTATTACCTGGTTATACGCATTTACAAATTGCTATGCCCTCCTCTTTTGGGTTATGGTTTGGTGCGTATGCTGAATCTTTGGTTGACGACCTCCTTATTTTGCAGGGAGCCTACAAAGTAGTGAACAAAAATCCACTAGGTTCAGGTGCTGGCTACGGTTCTTCTTTTCCCTTGAACAGAACATTTACTACGCAATTACTTGGCTTTGACACCCTTAACTACAATGTAGTTTATGCACAAATGACACGGGGAAAAAGCGAATATTTGGTAACAACGGCACTCACTTCTCTAGCAAATACGCTCAGTCGTTTGGCTATGGATGTTTGTTTATACAATAGTCAAAATTTTGGTTTCTTGCTTTTACCCCCAGAAATGACGACGGGTTCCAGTATCATGCCACATAAAAAGAACCCAGATGTAGCTGAATTATTACGGGCTAAAACGAATAAATTGAAAGCTCTACCCATGGAGATTGCCTTCATTATGAGCAACTTACCTTCCGGATACCACCGAGATATGCAACTTGTCAAGGAGATTCTTATGCCTGCTTTTGACGAAATCTTGGAATGTCTTGAAATTACTACTTTCATGATTACGCACATTCAGGTTAAGCAAGACGTATTGGCATCTTCAAGCTACGATTTGCTATTTAGCGTCGAAAACGTCAATGCCTTGGTTGGACAAGGAGTTCCATTTCGGGATGCCTACAAAGCAGTTGGAAACGCCATAGAAACTGGTGAATTTGTCCCTAACAGAGATTTAGCACATACGTTGGAAGGCAGCATCGGGAACTTAGAAACAGAAGCTATCGCAAAACAAATGCAAGAAGTAATAGCAGGTTTCCAGTTTGAAAAAGTGCAACAAGCCTACGAAAATCTCTTAAATTACCCACGTATTTAATAAAAAAGGAGGCTTTAAGCAGAAAGCCTCCTTTTTTGTTTTAATTCAATTTCGCTCCTTGAGGTAAGAAAAAGAAGCGGGAGGATTGTGATAGATATGACGCGCCATAATAAACTTCACGCGTGATCTTCTTGCCTTTCCATTGATAAGAAACCTTTGTTTGCGTTGGTTGTAAAGCAATAAAACGACCTGATGGAGGAGTTTCGAAAAATTTTGCCGCTGCACTGTTTTGACCGACAATGATTTTCATTTTTTCGTTCGCTCCTTTCAGAAATACGAGCGATTTTGCATCTTTTTCTGCTAAAAACCCTGTCTTCTTTTGAATAGAGAAGTTTCCTTTTCCATCGCCCAAAGCTAAAAAACCATTGGCTGCATCGTAGCGTCCTACGAGCAATTCATTACTAAAGTTATTTCCTACCGCCAGAAAATCTAGGTAACCATCTTGATTGAAATCTTCGATAACTATGCCGTTCATGGGGGCAAATTGGGCTTCAATAGGCAAAGCATGTGCTTCGAATTTTTCGTTTCCTTTGTTTTCAAGATAAACTGACGCCGTAAAATTCAATGTATGCTCCGTTGCCTTCTTTCTCTCCTCTTTCGTCAAGAAAGTATCAAAAGTGGCTTTGGTATATTCTTGGAAAGTTATAAATCGCATTCGCAAACCATTGTATTGCTTGCTTATATCTTCTTTTCCGTTCAAGGGGACAAGAATTTTGGACTTATTTACTTCTGATTCGGGAAGATAGATAAAAGGGAAAACGTCGTAGTTCCCGTTTTGGTCAAAGTCCCCAGACAATACTTTGGCGGGATATTTTTCATTCCCTTGAAAGAGTCCATTTTTTCCTACATTACCGACGATATAATCTATATCTCCGTCTGCGTCAAAATCTGCACCGTTGATGGAGTTCCAAAGTCCAAGCTGCTTTTGAACGCCTGTATTGGCTATTTTTTCTAGTTTACCTTTTTCATTTTTCAAAAAAGTAACAGGCATATATTCTCCAACAAGGATTAAATCTGGTACTCCGTTGCTATCAAAATCTGTCCAAATCGCATCTGTCACCATGCCAATATCGGTTAAAATAGGTGCTTGTGAAGCGGTTACATTGGTAAATTTAATTTCTCCTTTTTTGGAATCATTCCGAAATAAAAAGGAAGAGGCAGCTTTAGGATACTCGGTAGGCACATTTCTTCCTCCGACGAATAAATCGAGGTCTCCATCTCCGTCAAAATCCACAGCTCGAACGCATGAACCCGCCGACGTTTCTTTAGGTAAAGCGAGCGGCTTATATTCAAACTCTCCGTTACCCTTGTTTCTGTACAATCTATCTTGGAACGAAGCAGCTTCTGGAAAATCTTCATTTCCGCCACTGACAACATATAAATCCAGCCAGCCATCTCCGTCTGCATCAAATAAAAGTGAGCCAATATCTTCAGAAACTTTTTGAGCAGAATCCAACTTAGGGAATGCAGCAGGTTCATATTCAAACTGTCCGGCAGCATTTTGGAAGAATATTTGTCCATTTTTATACTTACTTCCTCCCACAAATAAATCGTCTAATCCATCTTTGTTTATATCTCCGACTGAAAGACTCGGCCCTTGTTTTGAAAGTAAATGTGGCATTAAGTTTTGCACATTGAAATCATAAAATCTTGATTCTTCGTGCATCAGGTTAATGTTTTCCTTCTGTTCTGTAAATAAAGGCGTAGGTTCTTCCAACATAGAAATCTGCGGAATGGTAGCCTCATCGATTCGTAGATTTAGCGTTGTATTGAGGGTAGGATTTTTAAGTACTTGCATCTTTCCGTTCGGCCAGATGACACGCATTTCCGTGATTTTACCTTCTCCAATACCTAAATGTGCGACCGGTTCTACTGAGGACTTATAACCACGATAGGGAGTTAATTCATGCAATAGGATTTCACCATTCTCTTTTTTTGCTTCCAGAATTACTCCCAAACCATACGGATTTTGTGTATCTCCCTTGAATTTTGCACGTAAATACTGCTGAGTAGTTTCTTTTTTATCGGTGTCTATCGTATTATTTTGGTAAATAAAAGCGGGGTCATTTGTGTTATTTACAACATAATCCAAGTCCCCGTCATTATCCAAATCACCGTAAGCGGCACCACTTGAAAACGAAGGAATCTGCAAACCCCACTCTTCGGTGACATCCTCAAAATATAATTTACCCGTATTTTTAAATGCATAATTACTAATTTTCACTTCAGGAATTTGTGTGAGCAAGTAATCAATCCCAGCAATACTTTCTGAATTTGCTCTATACTGCATGAAATCTTTGTCCGTAATATCTTTAGGAAAGCCGTTGGTAATGAGTAAATCTCGGTAGCCGTCATGGTCGAAATCTGCGACGGAAGGTGTCCAACTCCAATCGGTTTCAGCGACATTTGCTAACAAACTAATTTCCTGAAAATGACCGTTCAATCCAGAGTTTATCTGAAGCGTATTACGCATGTACTGATGTATGTAGTTGTATTTGTCTGATAAAATATACAGACTAATATTGGTGGATGGAACGAACATCTTTTTGCGTTGATTATCTCTTGGCGACATATCGAGCGCGACTATATCAGCGAGCCCATCGTTATTGATATCAACGACATCATTTCCCATCGCTGAGTTGGAGGTATGCTTAAAATACTTGGCGGCATCGTTGCGAAATGTACCATCTTGGTTATTGATATACAGTAAGTCATCCGCGGCAAAATCATTGGTAATATAAATATCTTTCCAGCCGTCGCGATTGATATCACAGATATTAATTCCGAGGCCAAAACCTTCGATTGTAATACCCGCTTCTTTAGAGACATTGGTAAATACGGGATGACCTAATTTTTCATTCCATTCATTTTTATACAACCTATCTGTATTTGGATAAGACCCATCGGTAACCTTTTCACGAATGAGATTAGGTGTTTGATCGATAACATCCGTTAAAACATATAAATCTAAGTCTCCATCGTTATCGTAATCAAAGAAAGCAGCACCTTCTGAAAATCCATCGTCATCGACGCCGTATTCCTTTCCCATTTCAAGAAAAGTCAGGTTTTTCTGATTAATGAACAATAGATTTCGTCTCAATGAGTCAGCCACATTTGTCGTAGAACTAACTGGAACATACACATCTAGCCAGCCATCTTGGTTAATATCTACAACAGTTACGGCAGTATTCCACGTACCTTTTCCTGCAATTCCGGCTTTGTCCGAGATGTCTTCAAAAGCCATATTTCCCTTGTTCAAATACAGTTTATTTCCAGATTGGTTGGCGCTAAAGAAAATATCTTGGAGACCATCGTTATTAAAATCAGCGATACCAACACCTCCGCCATTATAAACGTAGTCATGTACGAGGATATTCACGGAGTCACTTTCCGTAATTTGATTGACAAAATGAACACCCGTTTGCTCAGGTGATAGCCGGGTGAATACTGATTTTTTCTTTTGGCAGGAAGCGAATGTAAGAAGTAAAAATAGAATGAATGGATATTTCTT
>CAYNRA010000106.1:0-7751 GCA_964399465.1 uncultured Cytophagales bacterium | reverse complement strand
AGGAGTAACTCTCTGTTTTCAAATGAACGACCATAGGTTTCTACTTTGAAACGGTCTGTCATAGAAGCTAATTTGCGAATGTACGCATGTGTTTCAAACGGATTGGTATGCCATTCGCCTACTTGGTATCCGAAGAATTGCTGGGGAGTAGGGATTTTGGGGTCATACGAAGTTCCTTTCGGGAAGTAATATTCATCTTTGACCTGCGCAAAGGCAGTGGTGAGTACTCCCATAAAAAGGAGGAGAAGGGAAATAGATACTTTTTTTTTCATAGTAGATAGTTTGGGTAATTTCCTTTTTTCTTTTGTAAAAAGTGAGTTACAATAAAGCGTAAAAATAGAAAAAGAGAACCAACTGATTGGTTCTCTTCGACAAAACTTTATTATGTTGCTACAACATACATGTATTAACTCTGCTTTAACTTTGCGCCAATGGTTTGTTGAGTATGAGGAACGGCGCGCAAACGTTCTTTCGGAATCAGTTCTCCTGTGTCGCGACACACACCATATGTACCGTTTTTTATTCGAATGAGAGCTGCTTCTAGCTGCGAGGCAAACTTTTGAAGGCGCGCAGCAGACTGGCTTAATTGTTCTTTTTCTCGAACATCCGCTCCATCCTCGAGTGTCTTAGAACCGATCGCCGTATTATCTGTTCCGTTGTCGTTACGGCGGCTAAGCGTCTCTTTGATAAAGTTCAACTCACTGTTAGTTGCTTCTAATTTCTTTAAAATAATTGCTTCAAACTCTTTTAGATCTTCTTGCGAATAGCGCAGCTTAACGTCTGATGTCTCATTCATAGTACCTTAGAATTCTTGAAAGTGGATAATATATTCGCTTTTTGAGCAATAATGCCGCAAATATAGCACATCCCATTTTTATAGCAACCCCTTCGTGCATTTAATATCATTTAGGTAACAAAAAAATATTTTCGCGCATAAGACCAAACTTCCCTCCTTTTTATTGCTTCTTTACGCAATCTTTCAAAAGAATATTTTGTGCTTTATCCATAATTCCATTGGATTCAAAGTATCAATAATTTAACAATTTTAAGAATATATAGATTTTATCTAAGTTTGCGTTCATTAATTCAAAAAACAGCACGATTTAACATTAACGAATAGATATATGACATACATAGAGCCTGCTCCGATTAAGGACAAAGAAAATCCGTTGGAGTCCATGATGTCTCGTTTTGATGCCGCCGTAAAAATTTTGGGTATCAGTGATGAGATGTATCATATCCTAAAAGTACCTGCACGCCAAGTGATTGTGGGCTTGCCTGTTACAATGGACAACGGCCAAGTAAAGGTATTTGAAGGGTACCGTGTTATTCACTCTACAATTTTAGGTCCTGGAAAAGGGGGAATCCGTTTTGATCCAGATGTTACCCTCGACGAAGTCCGTGCTCTAGCTGCTTGGATGACGTGGAAGTGTGCCGTTGTAGATATTCCTTATGGGGGTGCTAAAGGGGGCGTTGCGTGTAACCCGCGTGAAATGTCGGCAGGTGAAATAGAACGTTTGATGCGTGCTTACACCAATACTATGCTCGATATTTTTGGTCCAGATAAGGATATTCCAGCGCCCGATATGGGTACAGGCCCGCGTGAAATGGCTTGGTTGATGGACGAATACTCCAAAGCCAAAGGCATGACAACCCAAGCCGTCGTAACTGGTAAACCACTTGTTTTGGGTGGCTCTCTCGGACGTACAGAAGCAACAGGACGCGGCGTAATGGTCTCTGCGTTGTCTGGCATGGATAAATTAAAAATTAATCCGTACAGAGCAACTGCCGCCGTTCAAGGTTTTGGAAATGTTGGCTCGCATGCAGCTCAATTATTATCTGAAAAAGGTGTAAGTATCCACGGTATCAGCGATATTTCTGGTGCTTATTACAACGACAAAGGCATCGATATTGAGAAAGCCATCGCGTACAGAAACGCAAACAATGGTATTTTAGAAGGTTTTGATGGTGCTGAGAAAATCAGTGCAGAAGAATTACTTTTCTTGCCTATCGACGTGCTTGTTCCGGCTGCAAAGGAAGACGTTATTTTGAAAGATAACGCCGCACGTATCCAAGCTCGCTTGATTGTAGAAGGTGCCAATGGCCCGACTTCTGCCAAAGCAGATGACATCATCAACGAAAAAGGTATCATGGTTGTACCTGATATTTTAGCAAATGCGGGTGGTGTAACCGTTTCTTATTTTGAGTGGGTTCAGAACCGCATTGGCTACAAATGGACACTTGACCGCGTTAATAGAAGATGCGACCGCGCCATGAAAGATGCATTCAATAATGTATTTGAGGTTTCGCAAAAATACAATGTTTCGATGCGTCTAGCAGCGTACATACTTGCCATAGATAAAGTATCGAGTTCGTATAAATTCAGAGGGGGATACGGTTGATTTATTCCTTTTCTTCGCCCCAAAAGTGGCTATCTATTTCAAGTAGATAGCCACTTTTTTGTTAGTGTCTCGATTTGCCTTTCATACATCTCTTTCTTTCCGACCAATTGCTGCAATAAAATAAACTGATTCGTCGCCCTGTCTAAATTATGTGTTTCATACTTTACGGGATAATACACATTTCCGTTTAGGTAATCTGTCAAAAACCGAAGCCCTTGCATGTAGAACATAAAAGGCCCTGCATAATACAGTATTTCTCGCTCATCGGGCGTTAAAACAGAAGCCATCTCAGACAAAAAACCGTCATAAAGGGCTATATATAAATCATCTATGATATATATATCAGAAAAATTCGTACTTTCCTCCGTCTGTGAACAAGTATAAGTTCGCACCATATCACCGACATCCGAAATAACTATCCCGGGCATCAACGTATCCAGATCACAAACGGCAAGTACCTCTGTTGAATCTTGCTGAAACAAGACATTATTGATTTTCGTGTCATGGTGTAAAAGCCGTCTTGGAATACCAGGATTTACCCTAATTTCATCGAAAATATTCACCAAATTCGTATGCTCTTCCACCCACGAAATACACATCTCGGCTGTTTGAATCCGGTCATTTGACGCATTTTGCCGCGCCTGTTCAAATTCACTTTTTCTAAATGATAAATCATGAAAGCGAGGAATCGTCTCCTGAAGTGCGTCTAAGGCAAGACCATTCAGGTTTTTGGTTAATGAGCCAAAAGCTTTGGCAGCTTGGTATGCCTCCGCTGGAACTGTCACTCGATTGATGCTTCTTGAATTTGACACAAAAGGCATCAAACGCCAATAGGCATTGTCCACAACGAGCAGCGTATTACCGGTAAGCGCTTTTAAAGGTGAAACGAATAGATAATCAGGCGCAACTTTCGCCAAATGGGCTGCGGCTGTTCGAATATTTTGGTCGATGCACGCCGGATTTTTGAATATTGCCGCATTGATTTGTTGAAAAATATAATCGCCTACTTTTGTTTGCACATGAAATGTTTGGTTGATATGTCCGTCACCAAATGGACGAACAGAAATCACCTCTAGACCATAAAACTGTTGTATTATTTCTTTCATAAAAGCCATTTGTATCACATTCTGTCCAAAGATAAGGAAGGAAATGTATATCAAAAGAGAGCAAAGAATTTATCCACGCATTTTTAGCAGGAACATTTCTTTTGAAAATAAAAAAAAGGATTGGAAAAATGATATATTCCTGATTACAAATAGATTTTCCAAGATAACTTCGAAATAGAGGCATACAAAATTCTGTATATTTGCAGCTTAACCAAAATACCTACGACCTTGAATAAGAAAGTTATTTTAGTCATTCTAGATGGCTGGGGAATTCCTAAAGCAGGTGAAGAGTGGCGTTCAGCGATTGAAGCTGCCCATGTTCCTTATTTTCGTGAACTCATGTCCACATATCCGTCGAGTACCTTGGAAGCTTGTGGTAGAGCTGTTGGTTTACCGAACGGACAAATGGGAAACTCTGAAGTTGGGCACACCAATTTAGGAGCGGGTCGCGTCGTCTATCAAGAATTAGAAAAAATCAATGTTGCTATAGAAGAAGGGCATTTAGCCAAAGAATCGGTTTTGACAGATGCCTTTGCGTATGCCAAAACAAACGGAAAGAAAGTACATTTTATCGGACTTGTTTCTGATGGTGGCGTGCACTCTCACATCGACCATTTGAAAGGCTTGCTTCGCATTTCAGCTAATGCGGGAGTTGAAAATGTCTTCGTCCATGCCTTTATGGATGGCAGAGATTGTGACCCAAAATCAGGTAAAGGATTTATTGAAGAAATACAACCAATTCTTTCTGAAACAGGGGCAAAGCTTGCTTCTTTGACAGGACGTTACTTTGCAATGGACCGCGATAAACGTTGGGATCGTGTGAAGTTAGCGTATGACGCGATGGTCAAAGGCGAAGGAGAGCACCTTGTAGCTACGGATGCAGTTCTTTCGACCATTCAGGCTTCGTATGATGCACAAATTACTGATGAATTCTTAAAACCGATTGTGGTGGTTGAAGAAGGACAGCCCGTTGGACAAATTGAAGCCGGCGATGTTGTAATGTGCTTTAATTTCCGGACAGATAGAGGTCGTGAAATTACAGAAGTCCTCACCCAACAAGATTTCCCTGATTTTGGAATGAATGCCTTGGATTTGCACTATATCACGATGACCAATTACGATGAGACCTATAAAAACGTTCGGGTAATTTATGATAAAGACAATTTGGTAAATACGTTGGGAGAAGTGTTGGCTAAAGCGGGCAAAAAGCAAATTCGTTCGGCAGAAACAGAAAAATATCCACACGTTACGTTCTTTTTCTCGGGCGGACGTGAAGCAGCCTTTGAAGGCGAAACACGCTTGCTGTCTCCGTCACCAAAAGAGGTGGCTACATATGATTTAAAGCCTGAAATGTCGGCAAAAGATTTAGCGAAAAACCTAGTTCCGGAACTTCAAAAAGAAGAGGTTGATTTTGTTTGTCTCAACTTTGCCAACCCAGATATGGTTGGGCATACGGGTGTGTTTGAGGCGGTAATCAAAGCGGTTGAAACCGTTGATGCTTGCTTGAAAGAAGTCGTAGAAACTGGGAAAGCACACGGATATACCTCGCTTGTCATTGCCGACCACGGAAATGCAGACTATATGCTCAACGACGATAAGTCAGTGAATACGGCGCATTCTTTGAACTTAGTGCCGTTTATTGTTGTGGACGATGCGTACAAAGGAACGCCAAAACACGGAAAATTAGGAGACGTTGCACCGACTATTTTGCATATCATGGGTATTGATGTACCTGAGGAAATGACAGGGAATATCTTGCTCTAAAATCAAAAATAAGAGCTGTTGAAGAAACAGCTCTTATTTTTTTAATGGTAAAATATCCTTGAAAAGAGAGATATATGTTTTTTCTTTAAAGCTATCAAAAGGTTCTTTTTTATAAAAATCTTGACCGATAAAGGCAATAATCGGATGAAATGCCGCTGCATCCATATATCCTGGGAGAGGCTGAATCATATTGAACTTTTCATCCAAATACACAATACTCGGATAGCTCATTTTTCCTTGCAACAGGGCAATCGCTATATCGTGCGCACCTGAACTTGCATTAAATTTATAGGTGTTTCCGCCTAAAATAATCTCTTTTCGAGATTCTGCATCTAACTTTACAGCGTAGAAATGTTCGTTCACGTACTTCGCAACTTCCGGATGAGCGAAGGTATTTTTATCCATTACTTTACACCATCCGCACCAATCTGTATAGACATCAATCAATACTTTTTTGGGTTGTGTTTGTATTTTATCAAATGCTTCTTCAATGGTTAGCCAGGCGATTTTCTCCTGCGCGTAGCTAGGAGCAGCTGTTATCCAGGAAAGGACAAGGAGAATAAATAGTCTTTTCATTTTCTCTTTTTTTGAATGAACGAAAATAGAAACAAGCAATAATAGAACCAATTAATCCAAGTACAATATGCGATTTATTTTTACTTTCTTCTCATTTATTTTCATACTAAGTAGTGCGATGGCTCAAAAGCTGACACAGAACATCCGGGGTAAAATCATAGACAAAGAGGCCAAATATGCGCTCGTAGGTGCAAGTATCTCGTTGGTCAATTTGCCTGAAAAGGGAGCAACAGCCGATGAAAACGGAGATTATACACTTACTGCTGTACCCGTCGGGCGATATACTGTCAAGGTTTCTTTTGTGGGTTACAAAGAAGTTGTTTTGAATAATATTGTCGTAGATGCGGGCAAAGAAACCATTTTGCAAGTAGAAATGGAAGAAGCCCTCACACAACTTTCTGAAGTGACCATTCGGGCAAGACGAAACGGAGAAGCGTCCAATGAAATGGCTCTCGTTTCTGCCAGACAATTCTCTGTCGAAGAAACAGATAGATACGCCGGAAGCCGTGGAGAACCCGCGCGAATGGCGGCTAATTTTGCCGGAGTTCAAGGTGCTGATGACTCCAGAAATGACATTGTAATCCGCGGTAACTCTCCGTCTGGCGTGCTTTGGCGCGTAGAAGGCGTGACGATTCCAAACCCAAACCACTTTGCCATTCCAGGTACGTCAGGCGGTCCTGTTAGTATCATCAATAACAAATATTTGACCAATTCGGACTTCTTTACGGGTGCTTTCCCCGCCGAATTTGGCAATACCATTTCTGGTGTTTTTGACCTCAAACTCAGAAACGGGAATAATAAAAGTCATGAAAAAATGATTCAATTTGGTTTCTTAGGAACGGAAGGAATGGCAGAAGGCCCCATTAATAAAGAAAAAGGTTCTTCCTATTTGGCGACTTTCCGATATGCCAATTTGTGGCTTTTCAAACGTCTAGGCATCGACATTGGCACGCAAGCCGTGCCTACTTACCAAGATGCGTTCTTCCGGCTGAATTTCCCACAAAAAAATGGTGCAAGTTTCTCTGTCTGGGGCTTTGGTGGAACAAGTACCGTGGATATTATGATTTCTGAACAAACCGTGGACGACCGTAACATCTTTGGACAGAACGACAGAGACCAATATTATACGTCAAAAATGGCTGTCACGGGTGTTACTTATACAAAACCCATCAACAAACAGACATTTGTGAAAGCAACCTTGGCAGCTTCAACGAATATTCAAGACGCCAATCACGATTATATCCGACTCAATACAGACGCGCAGGGAAATCCATTGGTAACAGGAAATACCTTCTCGATAAACTCCATTATCCCTATTTTGGATTACCAATTCAATGAATCCAAAATTTCAGGTGTTGTGTCTATGAACAAGAAATTCTCACCCAAAAGTACCCTTAAAGTGGGTATTAATACCGAATTGGTTAATTTTTCTTCGTATGATAGCGCGCGCGTTGTTAACTTACTTCCTGCATTTACGCTTGGCCAATGGGATACGCGCTGGTTATCAAATGATTGGTTCGTGAACGTGCAACCTTATGCACAATGGCGGTATTTTGTCTCTGAAAAACTCACCTTGAACGTCGGAGCAAGTTCTTTTTACAGCACTATAAATGCAAATAGCTTCTCTCCGATTGAGCCACGGGCAGGGCTTTCTTGGGATGTCGCGAGTGGACAAAAAATCACCCTTGCAACAGGTCTTCATAGCCAAATGCAACCTGCTTATACATACTACTATGGCTCTAATTTGTCTGAAAACAACCGAAATTACCTCAATAACGGTGTTGGGTTGACGCGCTCTTGGCATGGCGTGATGGGCTACAACCGCTTGCTTGGCAAAAACATGCGCTTACTTTTCGAAACCTATTACCAACGTTTGTTTGCTATTCCTGTCGAAGTCGCTACG
>CAYNRA010000105.1:1731-7771 GCA_964399465.1 uncultured Cytophagales bacterium | reverse complement strand
TGTATTTACTGCCATCGGACAATTATGGAAAAAACAACTACCTGATGGTCAACCCATTGCACTGACAGAAGGGCCTTCTTTCTCTTCAGAACCTAGTTTCACGGCAGACGGGAAAACGCTTTTTTATGTTACCTGGACAGACAAAGAAACAGGTGCAATCTATTCTTTAAACCTCGATAATCCAGCGCAAAAAACACGTATTACAACTGCAAAAGGAATTTATAGATACCCCCATGTCTCCAAAGATGGCACAAAAATCGTTTATCAAAAAGAAGGAGATGACGGCGTTCTTGGCTATTCCTACACAGTAAAACCCGGAATTTATTGGATGGATTTGCAAACAAAAGAAGAATATTTTGTTCAGCAAAAAGGAGAAAAGCCTCGTTTCAATGCCGATGGAACGCGTATCTTCTTCCAAACAGGGGGTGATTTATTTGGCGATTTATCCAAAACATTTGGAAGTGTAAACCTGGATGGTCAACGAGAAGAAACCTATCTAAAAAGCAAATATGCCGCTCAGTTTACAGTTTCTCCAGACGAGCAAATGATTGCATTTGTTGATTTACACAAGGTGTATGTCGGTCAATTACCCAAAACTGGGCGTGCCGTGGACATTAGCGCAGATACCAAGGCTTTTCCGGTAAAACAAATTGCCAAAGATGCAGGAAGTAACTTACATTGGTCGCAGGATAACACAAAAGTTACCTATACATTGGGTAATCAATTGTTTACGATTGATGTAAAACAGCGATTTGAGCAAGCAGATTCAACCTTCAATCCGACTCCAATTTCAATTGGGCTAAAAGTAAAATCGGATAAACCTCAAGGGCGCATTGCCTTTACAAATGCGACTATTATCACGATGAAAGGAGATGAAGTTCTCACGGGTGCATCTATTTTGATTGATGGAAATCAAATTACTGCTATCGGAAAAGGCATTAAAATCCCGGAAGGTACACAAGTTATTGATGCAAAGGGAAAGACAATCATGCCTGGACTTATTGACGCCCACGCACACGGGAATCATTTCAGACACGGAATTACACCCCAAAAACATTGGCCGTATTTTACGAATTTAGCGTATGGCGTGACAACTATGCACGACCCTTCGGCACATTCAGAGACGGTTTTCACACAAAGTGAATTAATCAAAGCGGGAAAAATGGTCGGGCCTCGTGTATTCTCGACGGGTACTATTTTATACGGTGCTGATGGTGATTTTAAAGCAGTAGTAAATTCACTAGAAGACGCTAGGTCGGCGCTTAGAAGAACCAAAGCGATGGGGGCGTTTTCTGTAAAAAGTTATAATCAACCGCGCAGAGAGCAACGGCAATGGATAGTACAAGCAGCTCGAGAATTAGAAATGATGGTTGTTCCTGAAGGAGGCTCCTTCTTTATGCATAATTACAGCATGATTCTCGACGGACATACCACGATAGAACACAACATTCCGGTAGCTCCCTTATACAAGGATGTACAGACTATCTGGAAAAATGCAAAAACAGCCTACACGCCTACTTTAATTGTCAATTATGGCGGTGTTTCAGGCGAATATTATTGGTACCAACATACCAATGTATGGGAAAAAGAAAGATTACTTCGTTTTACACCGCGTTCCATCATTGATAGTCGCTCCAGACACCGCACAATGTTGCCAGATGAAGAATACGAAAACGGACATATCCAAACTGCCAAATCGGCTAAACTTTTAAACGACCAGGGGGTTTTGGTTAATATTGGGGCACATGGACAAATACAAGGAATTGGGGCACACTGGGAAATATGGATGATGGCGCAAGGTGGAATGTCGCCGCATCAAGCCCTAAAAACTGCAACCATAAACCCGGCCAAGTCACTTGGATTTGACCAATACATCGGTTCGCTAGAAGTAGGTAAATTAGCGGACTTACTTGTCTTAGATAAGAACCCGTTACAAGATATTAAAAACACAGAAAGTATCAAATATACCATGATAAATGGACATTTGTACGAAGCTGAAACCATGAATGAAATAGGTAATACAGCACAAAAAAGAGAACCGTTTTATTGGGAAAGTACCCGCTTTGCACCGTTTTTCAAATGGCATGATGCCACACAGAATCAACAAAACGGAAGTTGTATCTGTGGATTCGGGACAAACATCCAACCCTAAAAAATCACTTTTAAAAACCGGTTCATTTCTAGCAAACGAACCGGTTTTTCCTTTATGAGGGTAGTCAAAACTACTCGATTACAAAGGCATAACTGACATTTAATCTATGTTTCTTTTGAAAAAAGAGTGAATCCATGTAGTTTTGCGTAAAACAGAAAAATCCCTATTCAAGTATCTGTTTTCTACCCAAAATTGGTTTTATGAAAATAACATTGGCAGTAGTTATGCCTGCTTATAATGAGCAAGATTGCATAGAAGACGTAGTAAAACAGTGGACGAACTTCTTAGACGTACATTTCCCAAATGAAGGTAAGTTGATTGTCATCAACGATGGTTCAAAAGATAAAACTGGTGAAATTCTTGACTCCCTAGCTCCTTCGAATCCTACCTTGCTTGCCATTACTCAAAAAAACGGTGGACACGGAAACGCCGCTGTCAATGGATACAAAAAAGCAGTTGAATTACAAGCCGAGTATGTTTTCCAAACAGATTCTGACGATCAATTCGTAGCTGAAGACTTACTCAAACTTTGGGATAAAAGACACGAGTCACAATTCATTCTTGGCTACCGTGAACAACGTTTTGACGCTCCATTCCGCTTATTTGTTACCCAAGTGCTTCGTTGGAGTTTGTTTTTCATTTATGGCACATATATCAAAGATAGCAATATTCCATTCCGATTAATCAAAGGAAGTTTCTTAGCAAGGCTCCTTCGCCAATTGCCAAACCCAGTTCCGTTTGCGCCCAATATATTCTTGGCGGTGATGGCAAAAAAAGCAGGCGAAAACCTATTCGATCTACCCATCACACACAAAAGTAGAATGACAGGAGAGGTTTCTATCCAGAAAATGAAACTCCTCAAAGTATGTTGGCAGAGTTTTAAGGAAATTTCCATTTTTAGGTTGGAACTGAACAATAAAATTAAGTCCCTTTAAATTTATTGATAGGCTAGATTAGATCTAATTTTTAGCCATTCAACTATGTACAATTAATTAGTCCATAATCCCTCTTCATGAAAAAAAAATATGTAATCATCGGCTCTGGCCCAACAGGACTTGGAGCAGCTTATCGGCTCAAAGAATTAGGCGAAACAGACTTTATTGTTCTTGAAAAAGAAGCATATATAGGTGGATTGGCCACCAGTTTTGTAGATGAAAACGAATTTACGTGGGATATTGGTGGACACGTTCAATTTTCACATTATGCGTATTTCGACCAACTCATGGTCAAAGCATTAGGTGCTGATGGTTGGCTGAGTCACCAAAGAGAAAGTTGGGTATGGATGCACGACCGTTTCGTTCCGTATCCATTTCAAAATAACATCAAATATCTGCCTAAAGAAGTGATGTGGAAATGCTTAAGTGGCCTCATTGAACAGTACAAAAAAGTGACCAATGAAAAGCCTAAGAATTTCAGAGAATGGATTGATGCTACCTTCGGAAAAGGCATTGCTGATGTCTTCATGGTTCCTTACAATTTCAAAGTATGGGCATTTCCGGCAGAAGAAATGGCATATAACTGGATTGGTGAGCGTGTCGCAATTACCGATTTACAACGCGTCACCGAAAATATTTTATTTGATAAAGAAGATTTTTCTTGGGGACCAAATAATACGTTTCAATTTCCGAAACAAGGAGGAACTGGAGCAATTTGGAAGGCCGTTGGCGAACTAATTGGCGAAGAGTACTTCAAATTGACAAGTGCTGTTCAGGAAGTTATTCCAGAAGAGAAAAAAGTAATTTTAGCAACAGGCGAGGTCATTGAATACGAACATCTTCTTTCTACCATGCCTGTGGACTTATTCACGCAACGCGTAAAAGGACTTTCCCCAGATATCGTTGAAGCAGCCCAAGGATTGAAACATTCATCTACGAATATTGTAGGTATCGGACTTAAAGGAAAACCCAAGGAAGATTTAGCAACGAAATGTTGGATGTATTTCCCAGAAAGCAATAGTCCGTACTACCGAATTACTGTTTTCTCCAATTACAGCCCCAATAACGTACCGGATATTAACGAATATTGGTCACTAATGACAGAAACGAGTGAGTCATCGGCAAAGCCTGTCAACCGGGAAACATTGATTGAAGAGACCATTGAAGCACTTTTAGAAGACAAACTAATTGAGTCAAGAGAGCAAATTGTCTCCAAATTTATCTTCTCAACAGATTACGGCTACCCGACGCCCTCCGTTGATAGAGACGAGCGCTTGAAAAAAGTATTGCCAGCACTTGAGAAACATTCTATTTACTCAAGAGGACGATTTGGAGCTTGGAAATACGAGGTTTCTAACCAAGATCACTCCATGATGCAAGGAGTAGAATGGGCAAACCGCATGGTACATTCTATACCTGAATTAACCCTCTTCTTCCCAGAAACGGCTAATGCTAATTGGGGAAAATAAGCAAATTCTAAAAGTCTGACGAAAGAACGTCTTTGTATAAAAAACAAAGGCGTTCTTTTTTTATTTGGCAGATAAGAAGAGACAAAACTGCCATTCTGTCATAATTAAAATTCATTTCTGCCGCTTGGCATATCAATTGTACAAGATCATATCAAACGATTAAATTTACTAAACGAATAAAGATAATCATGGGAAAAATCATAGGTATCGACTTAGGAACAACCAACTCCTGTGTAGCGGTAATGGAGGGAAACGAACCTGTTGTTATTGCCAACAGTGAAGGTGCACGTACGACTCCTTCTATTGTTGCCTTTTTAGAAAATGGTGAGAAAAAAGTAGGTGCACCAGCCAAGCGCCAAGCAATTACGAACCCTAAAAATACGATTCAATCTGTGAAGCGTTTTATGGGTAAACGTTACAATGAAGTCGCTGAAGAGCTAAAAACAGTTGCATACGACGTAGAACAAGGACCAAACAATACACCTAGAGTACGTATTGGAGATAGACAATATACTCCGCAAGAAATTTCGGCTTTCATTCTTCAAAAAATGAAGCAAACGGCGGAAGATTATTTAGGAACAACCGTAACAGAAGCGGTTATCACAGTTCCTGCATATTTCAATGATGCAGAACGCCAAGCAACCAAAGAGGCAGGCTTGATTGCTGGTTTGGATGTGAAAAGAATTATCAACGAACCGACAGCTGCTGCATTAGCTTACGGACTAGACAAACAAGGTAAAGATGTAACCGTTGCTGTATTTGACCTTGGTGGTGGTACGTTTGACGTATCTATCCTAGATTTAGGAGATGGCGTTTTTGAGGTGAAAAGTACAGACGGTGATACGCACCTTGGTGGTGATGACTTTGACCAAGTAATCATCAATTGGTTGGCAGAAGAGTTTAAGAAAGACGAAGGAATTGACCTACGCAACGATGCGATGGCACTGCAACGTCTGAAGGAAGCCGCAGAACGTGCCAAAGTTGAGTTATCTAGTTCGACACAGACAGAAATCAACTTGCCGTATATCTTCCCGGTAGATGGTATTCCAAAACACTTGGTTCGTACACTAACGCGTGCAAAATTTGAACAATTAGCGGATTCTCTTCTCAGAAGAATGATGGAGCCTTGCAAAAGAGCCCTCCAAAATGCAGGAATTCCGGTTAGCAAAATCGACGAAGTAATCTTGGTTGGTGGTTCAACGCGTATTCCTCGTGTGCAAGAAGAAGTAGAAAAATTCTTTGGTAGAAAACCATCTAAAAACGTTAACCCAGATGAAGCTGTGGCCATTGGAGCGGCTGTTCAAGCGGGCGTTCTCAAGGGCGACGTAAACCGTGTTCTTCTACTCGACGTCACACCACTCTCTCTTGGAATTGAAACCTTGGGTGGCGTAATGACTAAGATTATTCCTCGTAACACTACTATTCCTACTAAAAAATCAGAGACTTTCTCGACCGCAGTTGATGGTCAAACCAACGTTGAAATT
>CAYNRA010000105.1:0-1721 GCA_964399465.1 uncultured Cytophagales bacterium | reverse complement strand
AGTTTTGACAGGTGAGGTAAAAGATATTCTTCTTTTAGACGTCATTCCACTTTCATTGGGTATTGAAACCCTTGGCGGCGTATTTACCAAAATGATCGAAGCCAATACGACTATCCCGACAAATAAAGTAGAAACATTCTCGACTGCTGCTGATAATCAGCCGTCTGTGGAACTACATGTTTTGCAAGGAGAACGCCCAATGGCAGCTCAAAACCGTACGCTTGGTCGTTTCCACCTAGACGGTATTCCACCAGCACCAAGAGGTATTCCGCAAGTGGAAGTAACGTTTGACGTAGATGCGAATGGTATCTTGAATGTTACAGCAAAAGACAAAGGAACCGGAAAAGAGCAGAAAATTCGCATTGAAGCTTCGAGTGGCTTATCTGATGCAGACATTCAAAGAATGCGTGATGAAGCTAAAGCAAACGAAGAAGCAGACCGACTAGAAAGAGAAAAAGTTGAAAAAGTCAATGCAGCAGATGCCATGATTTTCTCGACTGAAAAACAGCTCAAAGAATACGGTGAGAAGCTTTCAGACGCAAACAAAACAGCGATTGAAGCTGCTCTAACAGAGCTCCGCGCTGCGCATGGCACAAGAGATATTACTGCGATTGATGCTGCAATGGAGAAAATAAATACAGCATGGCAAGCTGCTTCACAAGAAATTTATGCTGCCGACCAAGCTGCAGGTGCTACCCCAAATCCAGGCACAAATAACACGGACGAAGGGGTTACGGATGTAAACTACGAAGAAGTAAAATAACTTTTTCGTAGTCTTAAACTACCAAAAGGGGTACATGTATATGTATCCCTTTTTTTTAATTTTCTTTATTTAACCTTGAAAATGAATAAAATACTATTTTTATGAGTAGAAAACTATAGCCATTTGAAACATAAACCATATAAAGCCATGACACACAAGTTTAAAAACCGATACAGAATAGAATCAGCTCGATTAAAAGACTGGGATTATGGAAGTAATGGTACGTACTTTATTACAATCTGTACAAAAAATAGAAACCATTATTTTGGAGAAATCAAAATTAAAGCACACTCCTTCAATGAAAGTGACATTGACACGCCTCCTTTACATTTTATATCAAATACCAATTCATTGGAAAAAAAATACGATGCTCCAACACCTAATCTAGACCAAATAAATGAGACACCGATGTCTATACTTAACCCGATAGGTGCTATTGCCTATGAGATGTGGTTAGCTATTCCGACCTATTTCCCATTTATTGAACTAGGATGTTTCGTCATCATGCCCAATCATGTTCATGGAATTTTGATAATCAATAACCAAAACGTGGAGACGCGAGAGGACAAAAACGTAGAGACGCGATTAATCGCGTCTCTACCGAATACCGAAATCAAACAAAAAAATGGTGGTTTTGCCGGCGATAAAAACCCAATGTTTCATTCAAATATTTCGCGTGTAATTCGATGGTATAAAGGCCGTTGTTCATTTGAAATCAGAAAACTGAATGAAAATTTCGGTTGGCAAAGCAGTTTTTATGACCATATCATACGCACCCCCAGAGCATTTGAAAATATCCAAAATTATATCGAAAATAACCCGTCGAAATGGGCGGAAGATTGTTTTAATGAAATCGATTAACCCCTGTAGCCATGCGATTCATCGCATGAAATAACAAGTCTCATTCATCGCATGAAATAACAAGTCTCATTCATCGCATGAAATAACAAGTCTCATT
>CAYNRA010000104.1:0-7854 GCA_964399465.1 uncultured Cytophagales bacterium | reverse complement strand
GGATTTCCTCCAGTCCGCTGTAGTCTGTTACCGTATCTGAAAAATCTTGGACTAGGCTTGTCCACAACGTCTCTCTCTCTTGCTGTGTTTGGGCAGGATTTTCGTACAAACGGTGTTGGAACTTATCCACGACGGCAATCCAAGGAAGAACCGAGAGAATGTCTTCCAAATGTTCCATTTTTGCTCGACGACAAGCCGATTCATCCGAGAAAAATACATCCCAATGATCCATCGAGAGCAGTTCCATCGACATGGAGGCTAGTTCTGCTACTTCCGAAGGCGTACTTTTAAACGATTGTATGGGTAAATCTTTGGTTAAAAAAGAATGAACCGCATGGCCTGCCTCGTGTTCCATCGTCACCAAATCACGGAGACTGTTGGTAGCATTCATGAAAATAAACGGAACACCTACTTCCGCCATCGGATAATTGTAGCCACCAGGTGCTTTGTTCGGGCGGGATTCTACATCAAAATGACCCATTTCGCGCATAATCCGAATGTAATTTCCGAACGACACATCGAGTTTTTCAAGACATTGTGCTGTTTTTTCGATTAAATCGGTAGCACTTTCAAAGGCTACCAACGCAGGTCTTTTTTGCGGATCTACCTTTTTATCCCATGGGCGGAGAACATCTACTTGCAATACTTTTTTGCGTTCTTCCGCCATTTCTTGAACTAACGGAACAACCGTTTCTTGGACAGCATCGTGGAACCGGAAACAGTCGGTTGGGGTATAATCAAAACGCCCCATCGCCGCAAACATATAATCTCTGAAATTCGCGAAACCTGCCTGAACAGCCACTTGGTGCCGCAACCGAACGAGTTCATCAAATACGTCATTGATCGCGTCTTTATCTTGCAATCTTCTCTCGGCTAATTTTGTCCACACTTGCTCTCGAAGGGCACGATCCGTACTTTGGAGAAGCGTTGTTGCCTGCGGAACCGTCAAGTTTTCTCCATTTATCTCCACAAGCATAGCTCCTGTTAGGGCTTGGTATTTGGTTTGCTCGGTTTGTATTTGAGTTTGCAACGGAATATTTTCTTCCCGGAAAATCTCCACGGCTTTGCGCATACTCCGAACAGTTATGGCAAAACCACCGCCTGTGAGTTCATCCAAGAAAGGAGATGCCAACGCTTTTTGGTTGAGGGCATCGTCCAGAGCCGCCAATTCGGGTTGGATTTGTTGAACAAAGAACTGAAATGCGTGCTGGTATTTTTCTTCAGCGGTATGACAGGTCATCTGAATATAGCGCCAAGCCATGTCTTCCATGAGGAAAGATTCAGCTTCGCTTCTATCCAAAAACCATTGTTCCAATTCGTGTTTGGATTCGATGTTTCGGGCGGATAATTCGTCAAAATAAGGTTGGATAGAAGCCCAATCCGTGAGGACGAAATCATCTGGCAAAAAAGTTCGTGGTTTACGAGTTACAGTTTGAACGGAGGTCATGATACGAAAATCTTTAAACGTGCATTAATTGAGTTTGGGGTCACTTGGGTAATAGGCAAATTGCTTATACGTTCCGCCCATTTGTTTGAGAATAACTTGCCAGAGCGTGGGCTCGTTGGTAGAAAAAATGGTATCCGGTGTTGTTTTACCGACAATCCAGCTTTTCTGTTCGAGTTCATCGCGGAGTTGGCCGTCAGACCATCCGGCATAGCCAAGAAAGAAGCGTACTTCATTGGATTTTACTTGACCGAGATTGATGAGCGCTTTGATTTGCTCAAAATTCCCAGCCCAGAAAAGTCCATTTCCGAGCGAAATACTGTGTTCGATCACATCGCCGAGAAGGTGAATGTAATGGAGTGTATTTTGTTGAACGGGTCCACCGATATACAGGGGAAAATCACCGTAAACACCCTCAACGACATCCGCTAACAACAGCGAAGAGGGCTGATTAAGCACAAGACCGAAAGTTCCTTCTTCGGGAACGTGCTGACAGAGCAAAACAACGCTTCTTTTGAAGTTTTCATCCTCCAAGAAAGGTTCTGCCAATAAAACCGAGCCATTTGGGGGTGTTGTCATGATGCTACATTTTGTTTTGTTGTCAAGTAAACAATTTTATTTCAATCCAACCAATGCGAGAACGGAAAAGTTTTGTTTACTTGTCTGTCGTACTTTCATTCAATCAGCGAATTATGGGTTTTACCAAGGCAATGGCCCGAGCATGGGCAAACAAACAGAGAGAGGAAATATCTACGGAAGAAGTTCTTTTGAGGAGCCTTCAGATTTTTGATCAGATGGCGAGTTATTGGCCTTTGTCTTCTTGGCAAAATATACATCTATTCTTACCTATCGAATCAAAAAAAGAGGTAAATACTTGGAAACTTATAGATACCATTCGGCAGAAACATCCGGAGATTTGTTTGTATATTCCACGGATGGAGAGCCAGGCACAGATGACGCATCATTTGTTCACAAAATCCACTCCGCTTATTACGAATGCGTGGGGAATTACAGAACCAGCGCCGGAGTCCGTTGGTCTCACGACACCTATTTTTTGGGAGACTGTCGTAAATCCTGTTGTGCTTGTTCCGTTGCTTTACCTGGACAAACGTGGGTACCGGGTTGGTTACGGAAAAGGATTTTATGACCGTTTTTTGGCAACAGAACAACCGCATACACGCATAGGACTCAGTATTTTTGAGCCTGGCGATACACCATTGGATGTAGATGCTTTCGATATCCCTGTCCAATTCTGTGCGACACCTTATAAGATTTGGACTTTTTAAAGATTAACTCCTTTCCAATTTCATTGATTTACATTACTTTTGCCGTAACTTTTTGGTCAAAAAGTGAGTTAAACGTAGTAAAAGAAAGGAAAAAGGGCTAATTTATGGACAAATAGCCAATAGACCGAAAATTTTTCGTTTATCCCGCCATTTTGGACAAAAAATAATTGAATCGTTTTTATACATAATTAACACAATCCAATTAATGAAAATCGCAGTAGTAGGAGCTACCGGATTGGTAGGTGGTGAAATCCTGAAAGTATTGGCAGAGAGAAACTTCCCTGTCACCGAAATTATCCCTGTCGCATCAGAGAAATCTATCGGAACGAAGGTCACTTTTAAGGATAAACAGTTTACGGTCGTCGGCTATGAAGAAGCGATTCAGATGAAACCTGCCGTGGCTATTTTTTCTGCTGGCGGAGGGACTTCTCTGGCACTTGCACCCAAATTTGCGGAAGCGGGCATTACCGTCATCGATAATTCGTCTGCTTGGCGCATGGATCCTACCAAAAAATTAGTCGTACCGGAAGTAAATGCAAGTAGCCTGACTCCCGAAGACAAAATTATTGCAAATCCTAACTGTTCTACAATTCAAATGGTCGTTGTATTGAAACCACTACACGACGCCTATAAAATCAAGCGCGTGGTTGTTTCTACATACCAATCTGTAACAGGAACAGGTAAAGCTGCCGTTGACCAATTATTTGGAGAAAGAGCGGGAGATGAAAATGTGAAAATGGTTTATCCACATAAAATTGACTTGAATGTTCTCCCACACATTGATGTATTCCAAGAAAACGGTTATACAAAAGAGGAGATGAAGATGATCAAGGAAACCAATAAAATCATGGAAGACGACCAAATCAAGGTGACTGCCACGACGGTTCGTATTCCAACGATTGGGGGGCACTCGGAATCGGTCAATATTGAATTTGAAAATGACTTTGACCTAGCTAAAGTACGTGAACTTTTGGCAGCGACACCTGGCGTTATTGTGCAAGATGACCCTGCCAATAATGTCTATCCAATGCCTGTTCATGCACACGGGAAAGACGAAATATTTGTTGGTCGTATCCGCCGCGATGAGTCCCAAGCCAATACATTAAACCTTTGGATTGTATCGGACAATTTGCGCAAAGGCGCGGCCACTAATGCGGTGCAAATCGCGGAATACTTAGTTTCAGCCCAAATGATTTAACCCTTTTACAGAGGTAAAAACAAAAAACTCGACTGAGGTTAAATCTCGGTCGAGTTTTTTTACGCCCATTATTCCCAAAAATACCGCCTTTTTTTTGATATATTGCCAACTGTTTATCAAGACCTTTTTGTAAAAAATTATGGGATTTCGCTCTTTACTAAGCAAACCTCTTGCTCGTTATACCGTTGCTCAGCAGAAAAAATGGATGTATAACGCGGCAGACATTCAAGAAAATTGGCGTAAAAAACTGGTGAGTCAAGCGGCATCAACGGCATTTGGCAAGGCGCATCATTTTCAAGATATTCGTACGTACGAGGACTTCAAAGAGGCCGTACCTATCCGAGATTACGAAGAACTGCGGCCTTACATTGACCGTATCCTGCAAGGAGAATCCGATATTTTATGGACTGGGAAACCCCTTTATTTGTCCAAAACTTCAGGTACAACTTCGGGCGTAAAATATATTCCAATTTCTGATGTCTCGATTCATAACCACATCGGATCGGCCAAAAATGCGCTACTCAACTACATTGACCAAACGGGTAAATCGGCTTTTTTGGATAATAAACTTATCTTCTTATCCGGTAGTCCTGAACTAGATAAAAAAGCGGGCATTCATACTGGCAGGCTCTCAGGTATCTCGAACCACCACGTACCGAGCTATCTTCGTACCAACCAATTACCTTCGTATGCAACCAATTGCATCGAGGATTGGGAGGAAAAACTGGAACGCATCATTGACGAGACCTTACACCAAAACATGGGACTGATTTCTGGTATTCCACCGTGGGTACAAATGTATTTTGACCGTATCCAAGCCCGAACCGGAAAAACCATCCAAGAGGTTTTTCCAACGTTTGACTTATTTGTCTATGGCGGGGTGAACTTTGAACCTTACAAAGCCAAGTTATTTGAATCCATTGGTAGAAAAGTAGATTCCATTGAATTATATCCTGCCTCTGAGGGTTTCATTGCGTATCAAGATGTACAAAATGAGCCTGGTTTATTGATGTTATTGGATTCAGGTATTTTCTTTGAATTTATTCCAGCAGACGAATATTTCAATGATAACCCAACCCGACTTGCGATTCATCAGGTTGAGCTCAATAAAAATTACGCCTTAATCATCAATTCAAATGCAGGTCTTTGGGGGTATTCAATTGGCGATACGGTTAAGTTCGTTTCCTTAGACCCCTACCGAATTGTTGTAACAGGTCGAATCAAACATTTTATTTCTGCTTTTGGCGAGCATGTCATCGGTGAAGAAGTCGAAAAAGCGATGAAATGGGCGTGTGAACGTTTTCCGGAGACAGAAGTCGTCGAATTTACGGTAGCCCCTCAAGTGAATCCTACGTCCGGACTGCCTTACCACGAATGGCTGATTGAATTTGCTACACCACCCAAAGACATGGCAGGATTTGCAGAAGTTCTCAATCAAAAAATGGTTGATTTGAATGTATATTACCAAGATTTGATTGTCGGTAGTATCCTCCGCCCGCTTGTCATTACCTCATTAAAACGAAATGCCTTCATTGATTACATGCGTTCGGAGGGGAAATTGGGCGGACAAAACAAAGTGCCGCGCCTATCCAATGACCGTAAAATTGCTGATTTTCTCGCTCCTCTTAGCTAAGCAGTTAATTTTATAAGACAAAGCCCTTCTCTCCGAAAAGAAAGAAGGGCTTTGTTTATAATAAATCCTTTATAAGTCTTTAATCAACTCCGGCGTACTCTACTTTTGTAGCTCGTGTTTCCAAGACTACGCCATCAAATTGAACGAGAATTGTATCCATTATTTCAAATAGTTCCTCTTTTTCGAGGGATTGCACGAGCTTCATGCGGTATTCTTTAAAATTGGGTAAACCTCTGAAATAATTGGCGTAGTGTCGGCGCATTTCCAACATACCTAATTTTTCACCTTTCCACTCAATGGAAAACTGGAGGTGCTTTCGGGCTGCTTCCACGCGTTGTTGCATCGTAGGAGCTGGCAAATGTGTACCTGTTGCTACAAAATGTTTGATTTCGTTGAAAATCCAAGGATATCCAATACTTGCGCGGCCAATCATGATGCCATCTACGCCATATCTATTTTTATAGAGAACCGCTTTTTCAGGAGAATCAATGTCTCCATTCCCGAAAATAGGGATTTTAATACGTGGATTTTCCTTGATTTTCGCGATGAGTCGCCAGTCGGCCTCTCCTTTATACAATTGTGCACGCGTGCGCCCATGCACAGTAAGTGCCTGAATACCAACATCTTGAAGGCGTTCTGCTACTTCTTCAATATTTTTTGTTTGTTCGTCCCAGCCCAAACGGGTCTTGACTGTGACGGGCAAATGCGTTGCTTTCACGACCGCTTCCGTCATTTTAGCCATCAACGGAATATCCTGTAGTAAGGCTGCACCGGCGCCTTTACATGCTACCTTTTTGACAGGGCAACCGTAATTTATATCAATTAAGTCTGGATTGACACGCGTAGCAATTTCTGTACAAGCAGCCATTGTATCAACATCACTCCCGAAAAGTTGAATTCCAATTGGTCTTTCGTACGGAAAAATATCGAGTTTTTGGGTACTTTTCACTGCATTTCGAATAAGCCCTTCGGACGATATAAACTCGGTGTACATCATATCAGCACCGTTTTCCTTACAAACTTGCCGAAACGGAGGGTCACTAACGTCCTCCATGGGAGCGAGTAAAAGCGGAAATTCTCCTAAGTCGATGGTACCAATTTTTGCCATTTTTACGTATTTACTTGAGCGACAGATAAGTCTGCGAAAATCTAACAAATCATTTCTTCAACAAAATTACCTATAAAACCATTCAAATCATATTCCATTCATCCGAGGTTTTGTATTCCTTGTCTTTCTAGTTGTTGCAGAACAGCGTAGGATTCCTTAATATTGGAGCAAATTGGCATTACATTTCGAGACGATAACCATTCATTTAAGCGCTTATTTTCATGAGACAACCCGTACATATTTTAGACCGCACCGTACTTTCTTCTTTACTTATCCTGATTGGCTTTGTCATGATTGGAATGGTTATGGGTAATTTAGTAGGTTCATACGTCATGGTAGCCCTGACCGATTTATCACTTTCTGATTTAAGCGACCTAGAGGGTGCGCTGCGTGAGTCACCCAACGGTTGGCTCGCTCTGATTCTATCGCAGGCAATTGTTTCCTTGTCTATGTTTACAGGAGCTGGACTTTTGTATTGGTATTGGATTGAAAAACAGCCCTTTTCCACTTTTCATACGTATCAAACACCTTCACCGAGTTTATTCATCGTTGTTTATATCATTCAAATTGTGTCGATGCCCTTCAGTAGTTGGGTACAATCTGCGAATGCCGCCATGAAATTACCTGCATCTTTACAGGCTGTAGAAAGCTATATGCGAGCTATGGAAGATAAATTGGGCGAAATGACTACATTCATGACCACCTACGATAGTTTCGGACAGTTTATCCTTACGTTTCTTGTAATTGGTTGTGTGGCAGGATTTGGTGAAGAACTGATTTTTAGAGGATTGCTCCAACGCAAACTGATGCAAGCCTGGCAGAATCATCATTTGGCCATTTGGGTATCCGCATTTGTATTTAGTGCGATTCATTTTCAGTTCTATGGTTTTTTTCCACGTCTTTTTTTAGGGGCCTTATTCGGTTACTTTTATTATTGGTCGGGTAATTTATGGATACCTATTGCGGCGCACGTGTTCAATAATGGAACAGCCGTTTTGGTCATGTATTTGATCCATTTAAAGAAAATAAGCCCTGAATTAGAAAAGATGGATAGTGTTCCGGTTATTGGGGTGATTGCCTCCGCGTTGCTGACTGGCTTGGGCCTTTGGTACTTCCGTCATTTCGTTAAACAGGAACGTTCCTTCTGATTCTGTTTGTGGGTAATTCGCCTAGATGACATTTCAT